>JANOCL010000257.1:0-18698 GCA_031412135.1 Variovorax sp.
CCTACGCCGAGCCGAGCGGCGGCGCCACCTCTTCCAGCGGCTTGCGCTCCGCATCGACCGCATAGCGCCACGCGATCAGGCCGGCGCCGATGACCAGCGCGGCACCGATCGCATAGCCCACCGCCACGGCGCCGCGGTTGCCGGTTTCGATCAGGGCGCCGAACAGCACCGGTGCAATGAAACCGCCGGCACCGGTGCCGACGGCATAGAAAAGGGCGATGGCAACCGCACGCATCTCCAGCGGGAACACCTCGCTTACCGTGAGGTAGGCCGAACTTGCCGCGGCCGAGGCGAGAAAGAACACCGCCGACCAGCACAGCGCCTGGCTGCGCGCATCGAGCCAGCCCTGCATGAAGGCCCATCCGGTCAGCGCCAGCCCGACGCCCGAAAGCACATAGGTCAGCCCGATCATGCGGCGCCGGCCGACGCGGTCGAACAGCGGCCCGAGCAGCAGCGGCCCCAGTACGTTGCCCAGCGCAAACGGAAAGATGTAGAGCGCCACACGGCCTTCGGCCACGCCGTGAAAGCGCGTCAGCACCAGCGCATAGGTGAAGAAGATCGCGTTGTAGAAAAACGCCTGCGAGATCATCAGCGCGAGAGCGACCGCGCTGCGCCGCGGATAGCGGCGCAGCAGCACCTGCGCGACCTCGCGCCAGCTCGGGCTCGCCCGGCCGCCGAAGCGCACCCGGCCGACTGCGGCCGGCAGTGGGCCATGCTGCGCGGCGACTTCGGCTTCGATGCCGGCGACGATGCGCTCGGCCTCGTCGGCGCGGCCATGGGCGATCAGCCAGCGCGGGCTCTCGGGCACGTTGCGCCGCACCAGCAGGATCGCCACCGCCAGCAGGGCGCCGAGCGCGAAGCCGGCGCGCCAGCCCCACACCGGGCCCAGCACGCGCGGGTCGAGCAGCCACAGGCTCAAGCCCGCGCCGAGCGCCGCGCCGATCCAGAAGCTGCCGTTGATTGCCAGGTTCACCCGGCCTCGCACCCGCGCCGGAACCAGTTCGTCGATGGCCGAATTGATGGCGGCGTATTCGCCGCCGATGCCCAGCCCGGTGAGGAAGCGGCACACCGCGAAGAAGGCGAAGTTCGGCGAGAAGGCGGTGGCCAGCGTCGCCGCTGCATAGACCGCCAGCGTGACGAGAAACAGCTTCTTGCGGCCCAGCCGGTCGGTGAGCCGGCCGAACACCAGCGCGCCGACCACCGCGCCGCCGATGTAGAGCGAGCCGGTCCAGCCGATCTGCGCCGCATTGAGGCCCAGCGTGTCCGAGCGCTCCAGCACGCCGCCGAGCGAGCCGACCAGTGTGACCTCGAGGCCGTCCAGTATCCAGGCCACGCCCAGCGCGATCACCACCCGCCAGTGCCAGCGCGACCAGGGCAGGCGGTCGAGCCGGGCCGGAATGTCGCTGTGCACGATGGTTGCCATTCGAGCGCCTCAGCCCGGCTTGCGCTCGGTGAGCGGTGGCGGGGTCCATTCGTACAGCCAGGTCTCGCTGAGTGCCTGGCCGTCGCCGCGCAGAAAGAGGCGCAGCGTGACCGGCCCCGCGTCGGGCGGCGGCACCACGTCGAACATCGCGCGAATGCCTCGCACCGAAGCGAGCGGGCGCGCCGAAACGACTTCGACGCGGCCGCTCGTCGCGGTGATGACCGGCTCGATCGTCATGGTCCTGGGATCGACCTGCGCGAGCGGTCCGCCGGCGAAGTCGACCACGAAGCGCCATGACCAGTGCGTGCGCTTGCGCCCGATCACGCCGCCCATGCCGGTGCGCGTCGCGACGCAGGTCGCGAGCGCGGGGTTCGCCGGATGCGCCGGCCCTGTGGCGCCCCAATGCAACCGATAGCCGTAGAGAAGCTCCTGGCCGCGCTGCGGCTTCTGCGCCGGATTCCAGAAGGCGACGATGTTGTCGAAGGTCTCGTCGGCGGTCGGTATCTCGACCAGCTGCAGCGAACCTTCGCCCCAGCCGGCCTTGGGCTCGACCCAGAGCGACGGCCGCTTCTCGTAGAACACGCCGTCGTCCTGGTAGTGGTCGAAGTTCCGGTCCCGCTGCATCAGGCCGAAGCCCTTCGGGTCGCGGTCGGCGAACGCATTGAAGCGCAATGCGGCCGGGTTGGCCACCGGGCGCCAGATCCATTCGCCGCTGCCGCTGTGCATCTGCAGGCCGTCGGAATCGTGGATCTCGGGGCGCCAGTCGCCGGCCACGCGGCGATCGTTCTCGCCGACCTGGAACATGCTGGTGCAGGGCGCGATGCCCAGCCGCTCGATCTGCTTGCGCGGATAGAGCGCGGCGTCGACATCCATCAGCAGCACATCGCCGGGCGTGATCGCGAAGCGGTAGGCGCCGGCAATGCTCGGCGAGTCGAGCATCGCGTAGACCACCAGCACGGTCGAGTCCGCTTGCGGACGCTCGAACCAGAAGTCGGTGAAGTCGGGAAATTCTTCGTCGCGCGGCAGGGCGGTATCGACGGCGAGGCCACGCGCGGACAGGCCGTACTGGCCCTCGGCACCGACCGCGCGGAAGTAGCTGGCGCCGAGGAACGCCGCGACATCGCCCTTGAACGCCGGCGCGACCTGCACGCGAAAGCCGGCGAAGCCGAGGTCCCGCGGCTGCCTGCCGCCGTCGAGTCCGCTCTTGCCGTAGTCGAACATCGCCGGGTCGTAAGCCAGCTCCTGCGCCTGGCCGCCCTGCAGATCGAACATCCGTACCGGGCGCTTGAAGAACAGGCCCAGATGGAACAGCTCGATCTGGAAGCGCAGCCGTTCGTCCGCCCACAGCGCATGGTCGCGCTTGAACCCGATCGCCTGGTACCGGTCCCAGTCGAGTGCCGCCACATCGCGCGGCAGCGCGTTGCCGTGCGGCCGGTAGGGCCGGGCGGACAGGTCGCGCGCCGCGCCCTTGAGCCAGGCGTAGTCGAACCTTGCCGGTTCGCCGAGCGACCGCAGGCCCGCGGCCTGCGCGGCCGGCGGCACCAGCACGTTGGAGCAACCCGCGGCCGCCAGTGCGCCTGCTGCGCCGAGGAAGCTTCTTCTTTGCATCGCCCGAGTCTAGGGTCTCTTCCCCGGACTACATGGCCCAGATGCGCGGCGGGGTGCCCGACATGTTCCAGAGCTCGGCGCGCCATGCCTTCCATACCTGCCGCAGCAGATGCATGGCCGGCTCGACCACCGGCGCGAGCGCGCGCAGCACGATGATTTCGGCTTGCGGGCTGGTTGCGCCCGCGCTCTCGCGCAGTTCGTGTGCGTCGATCAGCGATCGCGCGATGTCGAGCGCCGCATCGCGCCGCGCACGCGCGATCGGCGAGCCGGCGACGAAGAAGATCGATGCGAGGCAGCGCTGCCCCGCCAGGCCGATCGGGCTTTGCAGCAATCGGACATCGGCTGCATCGATGCGTCCGCGCTCCAGCCACACGCCCGGCACTTCGATGTGCTGCAGCAGCGTCCCACCATCGAAGGGCTTGTTGGCGCCCGGCAGGCCCAGCGCCGCCACATCCCAGCCGATGAGTTCGGCGCCTTCTTCCGCGCGCACCGTCAGGCGGTTCTCGGCCCGGCAGCCGCTGTAGCAGATGGCTTCGAGCGGCAGCCATTCGAGCCGGGCGCCGGCAGCGAGCGTGAGTTCCGATCGCTGCAGCGCGAGCTCGCCATCGGAGCGGTAGAAGCGCGTGGCGCCGGGCGTGGTGATCAGGCCGTGGCTGCCCGCTTCGGCGCGCACAGCGATGTCGAGCGTGTCGCCGCCCACCAGCCCGCCCGGCGGATGCACCAGCACGTTGTGGCACACCGCATCGCCCTCCGGGTAGAGGCTTTGCAGGATGCGCAAGGGGCCCTCATGGCGAAAGCGTGCGACGGTGCGGTGGTCTTCGGATGAATAGTCGAGGGAGAGTCGCGCGTGCCAGGGCATGGGTGAAGTGTAGAGATCACGGACGGGGCGAAACGGCCGCTTGTGGAGGTTGACAAAAAGAACATCAAAGGTTTACGATAAAAGCTTCAAAGGTTGTCAATAAACAGATCCATCATGAGCAGCAAGGTCAGGCCGCAAGGCGAAAAGATTCGCCGCTTCATTCTCGAGAACGTCGAGGCTTATTCAAGCGACATCGCTGCGCGGGCCGCAGAAAAATTTGCGATCTCGCGTCAAGCGGTCCACAAGCATCTTCAGCGTCTCCGGGACCAGGGCACGATCACGAAAGACGGTAGCGCGCGGGCACCGAAGTACAGGCTTGCGCCGTTGGCCTCGATGCATTTCGAATATGAGATCAAGCCTGGGTTGGCGGAAGACCTTGTCTGGACCGACAAGATAAAGCAGGCGCTGGTGCCGCTTCCCGACAACGTCCTCAACATATGGCACCACGGATTCACCGAGATGTTCAACAACGCCATCGATCATTCAGCCGGCTCGCTGATCCGAGTGCAAATCAAGAAGACCGCCGTCGATACGGAGATCATGCTGAGTGACGATGGTGTCGGAATTTTCAAGAAGATCCGGGGCGAGTTCAACCTGCTCGACGAACGTCACGCGATATTCGAGCTTTCCAAGGGCAAGTTGACGACGGACCCGAAGAATCACTCGGGAGAGGGAATTTTCTTCACGTCGCGGATGTTCGACAAATTCGCCATCCTGGCCGGTGGCCTGTTCTTCAATCATCAGAAAGATTCACCTGAAGACTGGCTGACGGAGCGCAGCGATCCGTCTCGCGGCACCTGTGTCTTCATGGAGCTTCACAACCATACCGCGCGGACCACCCGAAAGATATTCGACGAATATTCCTCGGGCGACGACTACGGTTTCAACAAGACGGTCGTGCCGGTGAAGCTCGCAAAGTACGGCATGGATGAACTTGTTTCACGCTCGCAGGCGAAGCGTCTGCTCGCGCGCGTCGAGCTGTTCACGAAGGTGGTGTTCGATTTCGCCGGGGTCGACATGATCGGACAGGCGTTTGCGGACCAGATTTTCCGGGTCTTCGCAGCCGCGCATCCCGATATCGAACTCATCCCGATCCATGCGAACAAGGAGGTTCGAGCAATGATCTCCAGAGCCGAGGGCAGATCGCTTTCGTGAAACGTACTCGGCCGCGGACCGTTCACTCCTTCCACGCCCCCACATGCGCCGCGCTCGCCTCGTCGACCAGCGCCGGGCCGATGCATTCGATGGCGTGCGGCGAAGCGCGGAACACGTCGCGGCACGACAGCACCGCATCGCGCTGGTCGCCGTGCTCGCCGCGGAAGGCGCGCAGGCGCTCGGCATCGATGCCGAACACCACCCGGCCGATGGCGGACCAGAAGATCGCACCGGCGCACATCACGCAGGGCTCGCCGGACGAGTAGATGGTGGCCTGCGCCAGTTCATCGCGCGAGAGCTTGCGTTCGCCGAGCATGCGCACCGCGTTGGTTTCGGCGTGGCCGGTGCAATCGCCGGTTTCGGCGGTGTTGCAGTACGCCTCGGCCAGCACCTCGCCGGCGGCCGACACCACGACCGCGCCGAAAGGCCGGTTGCCGCGCCGGCGCGCCGCGTGCGACCAGACGATCGCCTTGCGCAGGTAGCGGCCGTCGCGCTCGTCGAGTTCGATTTCCTGGGAAAGTGAGGAATGGGAAAGGGGAAGAGATCTCATGCCTTGATCGTACGTGCCGCGCGGGGCGGCAGCATCGAGCTGTTGAAGATCGCGTCGGCCGAGGGCTTGCGCTTCAGCGCGAACACGTCGGCCACCTCGTCGACCTGCCGTTCGAGCGTGAGCTTCCTGATGTCGCCCAGCCCGTGCGCGCGGGTGTCGGCCGCGCCCACGTATTGCGCGGTGATGGCCCAGCGGTCGAGCTCGATCCTGGCGTCGAGAATGGGCTCGCGCTGGCGCATCGCAGCGATGCTCGGCGCAGGATCGGCAAAGGTCTCGACGATGGCACGGTTGCTGGCGCGCAGGAAGGCCGCCACCACCTTCGGGTTCTGCGCGATCAGATTGCTGCTCGCGAGGATCGCATTGCCATAGAGGTCGACGCCCGCATCCGAATATTTGAGCACCGCCAGCTCGTCCATCTTCATGCGTGCGAACAGCGACACCGCCGAGTCGTGGAAGTAGGTGGCGGCATCGACGTCGCCGCGCACCATCACGTTGTCGCGCGCGCTGAAGTCGGTGGTCTGCCACTGGAACGCATCGTCCTTCATGTTCTGCTTGCGGGCCACCATCGGCCAGGCGCGGCGCGTCGACTCCACCGCGGCGGCAGCCACCTTCTTGCCCTGCAGGCTGCGGAAGTCGCCGGTGATGCCGCGGTCCTTGCGGCCGATGATCACGAACGGTGCGCGGTTGTAGTACTGGTAGACGGCCTGCACCACCGGAGTGCCCGCATTCTGGGCATTGAACTCGACCAGCGAGCTGATGTCGCCCAGGCCGAGCTGGTACACGCCGCTCGCGATGCGGGTGATCGATGCGACCGAACCGGCGCCGGTGTCGATCGTGACGTCGAGGCCTTCGTCCTTGTAGTAGCCCTTGCTCGCAGCAAGGAAGAAGGGCGCGGTCTGTCCGTTGATGCGGAAGTCGAGCGTGAACTTGAGCGGCGTGAGCTTCGCGTCCTGGGCGAACACGGCGGGTGCGGCGAGGGTGGCGGCGCCGGCGGCGGCGCTGGCGAGGAAGGAACGGCGTTGCATGGAAAGTCTCTCCAGAGATCGTGGGTCTTGAACGCCCCGGGCCTTGCGGCCGGGCACTTCAAGAGCAATTTCCGGGCGGCGCACGAACCTTGTGCGTGCGCTGCTGAACGCTTCTACTCTTGCTCTCGTTCATGCAGGACGCATGCCAGGGTCGCGGGCCCGCAACTTGCAATAAGCTCCGCGCAGAGTAGAAGCGTTCAGCCGTGATCGGCGGGAAATTGCTCTTTGAGTTGGTATTCACGCAACCGAAGGAGTCGTTTCATGCTCGTCACGCAGCAACCCGTTTTCCGCAAGTTCTGGCATGCCGTCATGCCGCTGGCCGATCTGCAGCAGGGCCCCAGGCCCTTCACACTGCTGGGCGAGAACATCGTTCTCTTTCTCGATGGCGAAGGAAAGCCCGCCGCGCTGCGAGACCGCTGCTGCCATCGCACGGCGAGGCTTTCCAAGGGCTGGTGCGTCGATGCCGAAGGCAAGGCCTGCGCGAAGGGTGCGCTGCAATGCGGCTACCACGGCTGGACCTACGACCGCAGCGGGCAGGTCATCCGCATCCCGCAGTACGAGGCCGACCGCAAGATCTCGCCGGAATACAAGACCGCCGCCTACCATTGCACCGCGCGCTACGGCTATGCGTGGGTGTCGCTCGAAGACCCGATTGCAGAGATTCCCGCGATCCCGGAGTTCGGCGACCCGGCCTATCGCACCGTTTTCCAGTTCTACGAAGAGTGGCAGACCAGCCCGATGCGCGCGCTCGAGAACTCGTTCGACAACTCGCACTTCAGCTTCGTGCACCGCGCCACCTTCGGCGTGGCGGCGAGTCCGAAGCCAAGCAGGTACGAACTGGTCGAGAGCGACAACGGCTTCCATGCCGAGACGGTGATAGAGGCGGCCAATCCGGTGAAGTTCCACGCCATCAGCGGCGTGACCGATGCGATCACGACCCGCCACATGCGCAATGCGTACTTCCTGCCGTTCTCGCGCCGGCTCGACATCGAGTACCCGTCGGGCATCCGCCACATCATCATCAACTGCTTCACGCCGATCGACGACGCCCGCATGCAGCTGTGCCAATGGCTGTTTCGCAACGACACCGAAGCCGACTGCGCGCAGCAGATGCTGATCGACTTCGACGAGGAGATCACGCGCGAGGACAAGGACATCCTCGAATCGACCGACCCTGACGCGCTGGTCGACACGCGCCGCCGCGGCGTCGAATACTCGATGGAATCCGACCGGCCCGGCATGCTGATCCGGAAGCACCTGATGCAGCTGCTTGCCGCGCATGGGGAATCGGAAGTCCACCTTGCCTCCGGTCGGCGACACGGCACACAATCGCATTCCGATTGATTGGTGGCGCATCAATGACTGAAGAGCTCGATCGACGGCCACAGCGGCTCGAATCCGAACCGCGGCGCCACCTCGCCATCCTGTTCACCGACCTGTCGGACTCCACCCGGCTGTCGGGGTTGATGGAGGCCGAGACCTATGCCGAGCTTCAGGACGACGTCCGTCTTGCCTTCAGGGATGTCGTCGCGAAATACCGGGGAACGATCAACCAGTTCCAGGGCGACGGGCTGCAGGCCTTGTTCGGGAATCCGCAAGCCACCGAGCACGATGGCCGCCGCGCCACCGAGGTTGCACTGGAGGTGCATGAAAGGGTGCGGGCACTGCGCGCAAAGTACGCGCCGCACGGTGTGCCCGACCTGGCGGTGCATTCCGGCATTCATGCCGGCTTGATCCTTGCCCGGCAGGGGGACGAGATGGCCGGCAGGTTCGAGATCTTCGGGCCGGCCCCCGGCATTGCCAAGCATCTCAGCGACATCGCCGAGCGCGACGAAATCCTGGTCAGCGAGGAGACGCTGGGGCCGGGCAGCCAGTTCTTCCACACCAGCGAGCGTCGCCTCGTGACCCTCAAGGGGCGAGAGCAGCCGCTCGCAATCCACCGCATCCTTGCCCGGACGTCGCTGCGCACGCGTTTCGAGGCGCATGCGCAGCGAGGACTGGTTCCGTTCATCGGACGGAGCGCGGAGCTGCGGTGGCTCGAAGAAGCGTTCGAGCGCATTGGCGCGCAGCAACCGAGGTTTGTTGCCATCTCGGCACCGGCCGGTGTCGGCAAGACACGGCTGGCCGAAGAATTCCTGCGGCGCGCTGCTGCATCGAACTGCACCATTTCCCGCGGTTATTGCGACAGCGATCTGAGTGCCGAACCGCTGCAGCCGTTTTTGCAGATGCTGCGATCGCGATTCGGGCGGCGGGACGCGCCGGAGCAGACGGTCGCCGCCGTGCGAGACGTGTTCGCCACGGCGGCGCTGACCCAGCCGCAAGTCCTGTTCATCGACGACTGGCAGTGGGCCGACGACGCGACGCGCCAGGTCGTCTATGCGATACGCGAGTTGCCGAGGCTGCCGATTCTGCTGGTTGCCGCCACCCGGCCGCTCGAACTTGGCGACGCACAGCTGACCGCGGCCGACCTCCTGGAACTCGCCCCGTTCACCGATGCCGAGGCGGACGCGACGATCGGCCAGTTGCTGCCGAGCGCCGACCCGTTCGTGACCAACGAGATCCGCCGCTACGCGGGAGGCAATCCGCTCTTCATCGAGGAGCTGTGCCATTCGGTGGCGGGCGCGGGCCCGAGCGCCGGACTCGAACCGGTCCGAGGCGGGTCGGCGTGGCTCGAAACGCTTATCGAATCCCGGATCGCGCGATTGCCTGTCGAGCAGGGCGAGATCCTCAGCGCCGCTGCGGTGATCGGCAATGTCGTGCCGACGTGGCTGCTGGAAAGCCTCACCGGCTGCGGCGAGCGCCACCCGCTGGTGCAGGGCCTCGCGGTTCACGACCTGGTCTTTCCGGGCGAGAGCAGCGCGACGCTGCGCTTCAAGCACGGCATCACGCGCGATGTCGTCTACGGCGCCATCGGCCTGCAGAAGCGGCGCGCGATGCATCGCGACATCGCCAGGCTGATCCGAGGGCGAACCGAGCCGGACGGCGAAGCGGAAGCCTGCGAGGCGCTGGCCTGCCATTACGCCGGAGCCGCCGAGTTCGCCGAGGCCGCGCGCTATGCCGAGATGGCCGGCGACAAGGCCATGGCTGCGTCGTCGATCGACGGGGCCAAGACGCAGTACCGCGCGGCGCTCCACATGCTCGACCGGCTGCCACCTTCGCCCGAGCACTACAAGGCCTGGCGCTCCATCGTGCGCCGGCTCGGTCTGGCGACCGTGTTCGACCCGTCGCGTGGCGAGGTCGAGGTCTTCGCGCGTGCCGTTGCAAGGGCGCGGGACCACCACGATGCAGCCGGACTGGCTTATGCCGAGTACTGGCTGGCGTATGTCAACTACGCGCTCGGTGAATCGCGTGCTGCGGTCGAGCACTGCGAACTGGCGCTGCAGACGGCCACCGCCGTCGGCGATGAACGGCTCATCGCGCAGGTCCGCACCACGCTCGGCCAGGCGCTTGCCGCCGCGGGCGACTACCCCGGCGCGTTGATATTGCTGGAAGTTGCCGCAACCCCAAGGCGCGACCGCCCGGCCGGGGCCCGGCCCTCGTCGGGCCTGCCTTACTCGCTGGCCTGCAAGGCGAGCGTGCTGGGCGACCTCGGACGTTTTGCCGAGGCCCATTCATGCTTCGCGCAGGCCTTCGATGCATTGCCCTGGCGCGGGCACGAGGTCGAGGGCTCGGTCCTTTGCTGGCGCAGCGGCGTCAATCTTTGGCAAGGACGCTGGCAGGCCGCACGAGAAGACGCGCTGGCGGCACACCGCATCGCCGCACGCGTGAAGAGCCTCTACCTGTTTGCAACCAGCCGCGGGCTGGGTGCCTACGCCGAATGGAAGCTCGAGCCCGGCCGGCCTCAATCGTTGCGGGACATGGCCGACGCTGCGTCGTGGCTCGAATCCCGCGACAAGAACCTGTTCGTCTCGCTGAGTTACGGCTGGCTGGCGGAGGCCATGGCTGCCGAAGGCCGCCCGGCCGAAGCGCGCGGGTATGCCGCCTGTGCGCTGCGGCGCAGCCGAAAGCGCGACTGGATCGGCGCGGCGATGGCCGCGCGCGCGATGGCCCGCCTCGCGGCTGCCGACCGGGACTGGAACGGCGCGGACCGCCACCTCGGCATGGCGGAGAAGGTGGCACGAACGCGCGGCGCCGCGCACGAACAGGCCTGCAACGAACTGTGCCGCGCGGAAATCGCACACGCGCGGGGTTCGCGCCTCATCGCGCTCGCCTGCATCGAGCGCGCGATGGAGGCATTCGAAAGCATGCGGATGCAGTGGCATCTGGCGCGGGCGCTTCGGCTGCGCGACGCGCTGTAGCCTAGCGGCGCCGGCTCAACCGCAAGGCCATCGGCGTCATCGTCGGCCCGAGCGTCGCAATTTCGAGCAGGCCCGCCAGCACGCCGAGCATCACGCCGATGGCCATCTCGTAGCCGGGGCAGGCATGGGTCGGGTGCGGTGTGGCGCTTCGCTTGCCGCCGAAGATGGGGTACAGGTCGGGGTCGTCGTTGATCAGGCATTCCTGGGTCGCCGACACGATGCTCACGACGATTCTGTCGCCCGGGTTGACGTCGACCGGCCCGAGTCGGTGACGCGCGAGTGCGCTGCGCCACACCAGTTCGGGAACGGGTCGAAGCTGGAGGGTTCGTTGCAGTGCCGGCAGCAGGGAACTCCTGGCCCTCGCCAACGGGTCCTTGCCCGCATCGGCAAGGTAGGCGATCTGGTGGTCCCAGAGCGAACGGTCGCTCACCCATTCGTACATCGCGCTGCGCAGGTTCCCGTCGACGGTGGGCAGGAAGCCCATCATGGCGCCGATCAGCGTGCGCGCCAGCCGGTCGTCGTTGTCGGGAATGGCGTTGAAGAGGGCCCCGGCCAGCGGCGCGCCTGGCGTCGTTCCTCTCCTGCGGTGCCCATCGACGAACTTGCCCACGGCGACCCGCAGCGCCTGGCCGTGGTCGCGTCCGGTCCGCGTGGCTTCCTCGCCGGGGTTCGGCTGGAACATGTAGCGCGAGGGCGAGTGAAAGTGCCCGGGGCATGTGGGCGGGCCGTCCGACCGCCAATGCCAGCCGCCTGCGACCACGAAGGAATCGTCGGGCAGCCCGAACCACTCGTTGCTGATGCCGGCCAGGACCGCGTCGGCAACGTCCTTCACGTCCACGGTGATTTCGTCGCCGGGTATGTCGTGTCCGACGAGGCGTCGAACGACGAACTTCGTGCGCTCGAAGGCGGAATCGAAGGCGTCGCTGCATGTCACGCTGGAGATGGCCGCATTGGCCTTGTTTGCGTCGTCGCGGTATTGCGGCCCATCGTCCATGCCGAGATAGATCTCGCCGAAGGACTGCCTCATGCGGTCGGCATAGCCAGTGGCGGTGTAGAAGCCCCGTCGGTTGTCGAACACCTCCTTGACACGCTCCCTGGTGCAAACGAGCACGCCGTACGGAGTGCGCAGCACGCCGTCGTGCAGGTCACGCACCGCCGTCCATATCGCCTGGCTGAGGCCCGTCGAGCGCGCACCCACGTCTTCGAGCGCAATCTTCCACTGGACCTTGGCCGCCTCGAAGCCGGCCATCTGCTCGGCAGCGTTCAGGCGCGCGATGAGAAAGGCCCCCTTCTGCGCCTGCGCGGCGCGCTGCATCATGCGCCGGGCCTCTTTCTTCTTGCGATTGCCTTCATCGGCTGCGGCCTCGATGAGCGCAGCCTCCTGGGCAATTTCGCGCAGTGCTTCAAGCGCCTTGATCGAGGGCACGAAGACATAGAGGCCCCACTCCAGCTTGACGAAGGGCCGATCCGGGGACAGGTCCAGCCGGTACTCCTTTCCTGTGCGGTCCTTGAAGCTGAAGGTGCGCGGGTCGTCGTCCTGCCGCACACCCAGGATCGGATCGCGCAGCGCCGAGTAGGTGTGCTCGTGGCGGCTGTTGCCGCCGTTGAGCCATGCCTGGATGACTTCGAACTGCTCGGCGATCGAGGCGTTGTACGCCATGAACATCACGCCCTGGCCGGACGCATTCGGCTCCGCGGTCCGCGGACCGTAGGACATGCCGCGACGGATGATCCGCGGCACGGGCGGCATGCCGGCCTGGCGGTTGCGCGGATTGGCACGCCGGACATGGGCCTGCAGCGGGCAACGCGTGCCGTCGGGGTCGCCTGCATAGTCGAAGTCGTTGCCCGGGGCATCTTGAATCAGGTTTTCCCCATCCATGCTGCGACCCATCAATATCGACTTGAAGCGCGCGGCCTCGCCCGGGTCCGTCGGGAGTGCCGCATTCAGGGCTTCGGAGTCTTGCCGCAGCTTGCGAATGACGAGGAACGTGCTGTCGTCCCAGAGCCGGCCGTTCAATGGCGGATCGTCAAGGGAGTTTTCGTGGCCGAGCAGGAAGTCGCCCGGCAGGGACCGGTCCCAATCCGCTCTTGGCGGGTTCGCCGGTTCCACAGTCGGCTGGCTGATGCCGTCGACAAAGCCGAAGTGGTCCCGCGGAATTTCGCCCTGCCGGCCGATGAAGCGCTGCATGGCTTGCACCGACAGGATGCGCACGCCATGGCCGCTCAGTTCTGTGTCGAAGCGTCCGACTGTCTTCGCCAAGGGATGGCGGCCATCGGCGACCAGTTCTTCCCATTCGTTCGAAGGCTTGTCGCGGCACACGTACTGCACAACGGCGTGGACCGACGACAGCGTCACGCAGTCCGGGAACGGCGCCGCGGGCGCGGGCCAGTTGCGCGCCGGCAAGGTCCATCGGGTGGGGTGGTTGTAGAGAAGATCGCCCAGTATTCCCGCGCGCGCCGCCATGCCTTCGCGAAACTCGGGCGGCAGTTGATCGAGCGTGCCGGTCGATACGCCGGCGAGCTGCAACCCCTGCATGGTGAAGCCCAGGTTGACGAACATCGTGGTACCGGGCTGGCTCTGCGCATCCGCATGGGTGATGTCCGGCTCCAGGAACGCGAGCATTGCACGGGCCGCCGCTGCATCCTTGAGTTCAATCAGCAGCAGACACCCGTGCGTGATGTCCTCATAGGGCTTGATGATGCCGCCCTGCACCTTGCGGGGGTCCCAGCCCCGATCTTCGCGAACTGGGAACTTGCGGGCCTCGGCCTTGGCAAACCAGTTCAGTGCCGCAGCCTCTGTCGCCGTGTACCCCTGTATCGGCGGCTGTGTCGTGCCGAGCAACTCGCTCAGATCCTTCAGCAGATGAAGCGCCGCGCGCAGGAGGCAGCCGCCGTCGCTCAGGCCGGGCTCCGGCGGGTACATGTCTGAAAGCCTGTAGAGCGCTGTCAGCGCTGGCAGCGCCTGCTCGAAGAGCGTTGTGCCGGGTGCTGCCTGCGCGAGCGGGATGCCGGTGCGCTGCCGCTCCTTTTCTCGCAGGTAGTGCAGATCGTTGACGGTGAGCGGACTGGCGTTGTAGAAGAACTCCGTATTCACCTGCGCCGAGCGCACCCAGCCCGCGTATTCGGCAAAGCTGTGGTCGTGCGCGAGCAGGTAGCCCTCGCAGTTGCAGAAGATCACGTCGAGCAGCGGGCCCAGGTCGCGCCAGATGCGCCGCATGTAAGCCTCCCAACCGCCGTCGAAGGTGACTGCGAGCAGCAACTGCTTCGGCTCCTGCCCGACGATCGCCAGGCGAAAGGAGTGGAGCGCCCGGACCCGGTCGACCGCGTCGGTGATCAGCGGTGTCGGCTGCGCCTCGAGCGACGATATGCGCAGCGTGTTCAAGGTCTTCAGCAACAGGCGCAGCCGGGTCTCGTAGCTGCGCGAGTCGAGCGCCGGGATCAGCCCGCGCTTGATGGTCGCCACCAGCGTGAGGTCGCTGACGCCCAGGAGGCTCTTGGACTTGCTCTGTACGTCGATCTGCATGGTGCTTTCCTCGTGCTTTGTCGCCACGCGCTTGCCGGTTTCTAGAGCCGCGGGCGAATGCGGAACTCCGGGCGCGGGAACGGTTTGTAGGACTTCCCGACGGTGGGTGCGGTCAGTGCGCGCTCGGCCTCTCTCAGTGCGATCAGCACGCCATCGAGCGCGGCGGCCTCCGCTGCGAACAGAGGCGCGGTGCGGTTCTTCCTGTCCTTCAGCGGCCCATCCTCGGTCGCATCGCGGATCTGCTCGCGAAGGGGCTTGCCGTAGCGGCCCTGGGCTGCAGACCATGTCAACCCGGCCAGGCTTTCCGAAAGGCACTCGCGCAGGAGATTGAAGCGGACCCAGCGGTGCTCGTGCCAGCCGAAGGCAATGCCGTCCGGTGTCGATGCCTTAGTGAACCGCTTCAGCAGCCTGCGCCCCGCCTCGCCGCCGAGCTGCCCCAGGGACTCGATCTGCTGTTTGTCCATCAGTATGTTCAGACCCCCCGTGCCGGCGTCGAGATCCACCTGCACGACCCGGTCGCGCACGCCGGGCAGCTGGGCCAGGGTGGCGTCGTTCCAGTCCTTGACCGTCGAGAGCATCGCACCGGCGAATCCAAACAGCCGGTCGATGGTCCGGCGCTTCTGCTCGAAGTCGCTCCAGCGGACTTTCTGTTGCTCGTCGTGGCTCTCGGGCAGCCAGACCGCTTCCTCGATCTTCTGCGCACGCGACGTGCCCGCCGGCTGTCGATGTCCCGCAAGCCGTTCATGCAGCGAGATGCCGAACGTCGGCCAGGCCGGGACCAGGCAGTCGAACATGTGGATCGGAAAGTTCGAGCACAGGCCTCCGTCCGAGAACAGGCAGCGCCTGAAGACGGACGGTCGGGCCTCGCCGTCGAGCACCCACAACGGCACGGCGGTGAACAGCACCGGAAAGCTGATGCTCATGCGTGAAGCCACCACGATCGGCAAGTGCTTCGTCGGAAAGAGCCACATGGCGTTGTCGTGTTCGATGGTGGCTGCAGATTCCGCCGCCGGGCGATGCGAGAACCGCCGCATCCGCACGGAACGCACCGGCTCGACGGGCTTCTCGCTCCCGGCATGCCGCGTGGAGTGCTTCATCATGTGCTCGACCACCGTTCGGGGGAACAGGCGGCACATCTCGCTCGGGCGAAAGTAGAGCGAAGGGTCTTCATCCTTCTGAGGCAGAAGGTACGGTCGCCCGTGGTTCACGTTGGCAGTGAACATCTGCAGGCCGATCGACACGGCGCCGGTCGGGCTGAGGTCGCCCAGCGTTTCCTGGGGCGAGCCGGGCGCGTCGGCCAGGTCGGCGAAGGTCAGCGGCGGCCCGTCCGTCTTGCGGCCCGCAATCTCCTGGATCAGGTCGTGCAGCCACTGCGTGAGCGGCGGATGCGGCGCACCCGGCAGGCTGTCCATGCCGCTGCACAAGCCGTAGTCGTTGTTCACGGCACGCAAGACGTCCCGGCAGGCCGAGAACGTCAAGGCTGCAATGACCGTGATCACCGACAACGAGACATATGCCACCCAGCCCTGCGCCGAACCGCCACAGCAGGACGCCGCCTCGACCAGGCCATAGGCGATCAAGAGGCCGGCCGCGATGGATAGCCAGTAGGCACCCAGCAGGCCCGTTGCCAGCTTCCTGAGCTTGTGATCGGGCCTTGCGACTGCAGGCACCAGCGCGGCGAACAGCCGCTTGTTCTGCGGCGCAGGCTGGAACAGCCACGCGAGTCCCGTCTTGCCGTGAACATGATCGGAGAGGGCGTGGGTTCGCTCCAGCAGGACCCGGAATCCGTCCGGCGAGCCGTGCCGGCGGCGGTATTCGGCCGCCGCCGCCAGTGCTGCGGCACCGGCACCGGACGACGAACCACCGATGCTGTTGAATCGATAGGCAGAGGCCAGCGCGAAGATGGCGCCCGGGTAGGCGATCGCGCTGGTGACGCCCCCGGTGAGGATCAGGTCGCAAAACCGATCGCGCGGCGCCCGGTCGGTGAAGTCCGGCAACGCATCGCCATCGGCCGTCGAATGTTCGTTTTTCAGACCAGCGGGCGTTGCCATCCCGACCTCCGAATCGTTGTTCGATGCAGATCGTCTTCGCTAGCGAAGGTCGTTCATTGTCGGCTCGTGTGCCGGGTGGTACACCCGGCTTGAAGTCATATCCCGCTGGCAGACCGCCTGGCCATCGCGCCGCGCATTGCCGGCGGCCCGAGCTGCTAGCGGGACCCTGTCCCGCCCGCCGAATAGTCGACCAGGGGACCGGGACCGATCGCGATCGGTGGACCCGGATCGTTGGCCGACCATGACGGCGTGCGCGGCGTGGCGCGCGACGGGTCGTACAAGGGGCCCGGACCGGCGACGATCGGCGGACCCGGATCGGCACCCGGCTGCGACGGCGTGCGTGCCCATTCGTACTGCGGCCCCGGGCCGGGCGCGATCGGCGGACCTGGGTCTTTCTCCGCGCCTGCGAGCGTCAGGGCTCGCCGCACAACATCGTACGAAGGCTCGCCGGGCTGCGGCTCCTCCCGCGAATACCTGCGGGTGCGGGGCGCCGGGCGCGTTTCGGGTGGCGCTGCGCGGGCCTGTGCCGGGGCGGCCTCGGCGGCCTTGGGCTGAACCTCCGGCGGCGGCGGTGCCGACGGGGGCGCGGCGGCCACCGGCGCCGACGTCTGCGCGGCGGCGGGTGCAGCGGCCGGAGCAGGCACCGACACCGGCGCCAGCGCGGTTTCGGCCGATTTTGCAGGCGCTGCTGCCTGCTGTGGAGCCGCTGCCGCCGGCACCGTCGCGATCGGTCCAGGGCCCGGCGTGCGGGTGACTTCGCGCGTCACGTACAAATACCAGGCCATGAAAACGACCGTCATCGCCACCAGCAGCATGCCAAGCCGAAACCAGAATGCCGGCGACTCCGCGGGCAGGACGGGGATCGACGATGCATTGCGCAGCCAGCCGTTCCTTTCCTGGGCCGAAACGTGCGCAGGCGGGCGCAATGCACCCATCGCTTCCAGCGCAGAAGGCCCGGAAGCCGCGAATCCCGGCAGCCGGTTTGCACAACCGGTGCAGAACTTCGCGGTGGGGCGGTTGGTGCTCCCGCAAACGTCACAAATGACCGACATGGTCAACTCCCTGGGCAAACAAAAGTGCACGAAGTGTGAACTGTGCACGAGCCCAGGAGACTGTTCTGTCGGCCGTGTCCTACAAAGCCCGTCCGCCGGTTGTACAGAAGCGGGCGCGACCGATCTGCGCCTCAGTCATTCTGGGAGCTGCGGTGCGCCCAGCCGGTGGTGTGCTTCTCGAGGGCGCTGAAGAGTTCGTACATCAGCATCGCCATCGCGCCGACCACCATCAGGCCGGCGAAGGCCAGACCCATCTGCATGGCCGAGCCGGCGGAGATCAGCAGGTAGCCGATGCCCTCGTTGGCGGCCGTCATCTCCGACACGGTGGTGCCGACGAAGGCCAGCGTGATCGCGACCTTGAGCGAGCCGTAGAAGTAGGGCATGGAGCGCGGCAGGCCGATCTTCACCAGCACGTCCCAGCGCTTGGCGCCGAGCACCCGCAGCACGTCCTCGAGCTCGGGTTCTAGCGTGGCGAGCCCGGTCGCTATGTTGACCATGATGGGGAAGAAGCTGATGAGAAAAGCCGTCAGGATGGCCGGCCCGGCACCGATGCCGAACCACACCACCAGGATCGGCACGAAGGCCGCCTTCGGCAGCGCATTGAAGGCGGTCATCAGCGGGTACACCGCGGCATAGGCCAGGCGCGAACTGCCGATCACGAAGCCCAGCAGAACGCCCACCACGATCGCCAGGCCAAAGCCCGCCATCGTTACCCAGAAGGTGCGCCAGGCATGGCCGGCGATGATTTCCTTGAACTCCCAGAACTGGGTCCAGATGCGCCACGGGCTCGGAAAAATGAACTCCGACACCTCGAACGCCACGCAGACGATCTGCCACAGCGCGATCACTGCCACCAGCAGGATCCAGGGCGACCAGCGTTCCACCCGCCGTGTGTTGCTGCCCGCCATCGTCATATCTCCCCTGGGTTCACGGTTGGGTCACGGCGCCATGCTCGCGCAACGCCCCGATATGTCCGCGCAGTTCCAGCACGATATCGGTGAACTCCTTGGTGTAGGTGACCTCCAGCTCGCGCGGGCGCGGCAGGTTTATCTCGCGCCGCTCCACAAAACGGCCCGGGCTCTTGCTCATCACATACACCGTGTCGGCCAGGAACACCGATTCGCGCAGGTCGTGCGTGACCAGGATCACGTTGA
>JANOCL010000258.1:0-3871 GCA_031412135.1 Variovorax sp.
CCGGTATCGTAGAAGCTCTCTGTAACCATGACGGAGGGTTCAATCCGATCCCGGGAACTACGAATCCAGCCGGCTCGCTTTCGAATCCCCGCGCCACCGCTACCAACCCGGACTTTCTCAAAGCCGGGAGGACATTTACCCCGGCCCGTGAAGTTCGTCTTGGGGCAAGGTTCCGCTTTTAATCACTGATCAATGCTGCTAGAAAGGGCCCCGTCAGGGGCCCGCTGTCCTTCCAGAGCGCAGCGAATTACTCCCGCTCTCCGCCGAAGATCCCCAGCAGCGCCAACAGACTCTGGAACACGTTGTAGACGCTCAGGTAGATCGCAAGCGTCGCGGAAACGTAGTTCGTTTCTCCACCGTCGACCACGCGCTTGATGTCATACAGCATGAAGGCCGAGAAGATCAGCACCGCCAGCACCGAGATCGTCAGCATCAGCGCCGGCATCTTCAGAAAGATGTTGGCGACGATCGCCACCAGCAGCACCACCACGCCGACCGTGAGCCACTTGCCCATGCCGGACAGGTCGCGCTTGATGGTCGTGGCAAGCGACGCCATGGTGAAGAACACCGCTGCGGTGCCGCCGAAGGCGAACGCGATGAGTTGCGCGCCGTTGGTGAAGCCCAGCACCGCACCGATCAGGCGCGACAGCATCAGACCCATGAAGAACGTGAAGCCCAGCAGCAAGGCGACGCCGATGCCGGAGTTCTTGAACTTCTCGATGGCGAAGAAGAAGCCGAACGCGATGCCCATGAACAGCAGGAACCCGATGAACGGGCTGCCGGCGAAGAAGCTGAACCCCGTGGTCACCCCGACCCAGGCGCCCAGCACCGTGGGCACCAGCGACAAGGCGAGCAGCCAATAGGTGTTGCGCAGGACCCGGTTGCGCTCCCCGCCGACGACGGCGGAGCCGGGGTATGCGGTTTGCAGTGACTCGTTCATCCGAACCTCCTTGAGAAATGATGTTGACTTGGAGCTGACGTTTGAATTCTAGTTCCCAACCGACACTGGAAGTGGGTCGACAACCGGAGATTGCAATGCAGAACAAATGGTGCCTGGAGCTCGCTGACCTGAAAGCGATGGCGAACGCCGCGGAAGCCGAGGCGCTAGCCAACGGCTGGGCCGTCACGATCGCCATCGTCGACGACGGCGGCCACCTACTGTGGCTCCAGCGGCTCGATGGCGCCGCACCGGTGTCTGCGGCGATCGCGCCCGCGAAGGCACATTCGGCCGCTATCGGAAGGCGGGAGAGCCGCTTGTTCGAAGAAATGATCAATCAGGGCCGCACGTCTTTCCTCAGCGCACCGACGCTGAGCGGCATGCTCGAAGGCGGCGTTCCGGTGATGCGCGACGGTCAGTGTGTCGGGGCCGTGGGGGTCAGCGGCGTGCAGTCTGCTCAGGACGCTCAGATCGCGAGGGCGGCGATCGCTGCACTGGGTTGAGGCCCACCGCGCGGTCTCGCTGCACGCCGACGGGCGTCAGGCGACCACGTGCTGCCGCTCGTCGCCGCTGAGCGAGCGGCTGATGCAAGGCGCACCTTGGCGCGCTTGACGGAACACCGCCTGCGCGCAGTCGCTGCAACGACCGCACGCCGTGGCGATGCCGGTGTTCATCTGCAGCTCGTCGAAGCTATCGCATTCGCTCGCTTGACTTTCGATCTCTCGGTGCGAAACGCGGCGGCAGACGCAAACGATCATGGTCTTCAACCCCAGGGACGATGCGACGATCCTAAATGGGAATGGTTCGCAATTCAACCCTTCCTGCTCGGTGGCTTTTCCCCGGGAGTCGCTCAGGATCCCACTTCGCCCACGGCCGACTGCAAGTAGTTCTGCAGCCCGATCTGATCGACGAGGCCCAGCTGCGTTTCCAAGAAGTCGATGTGCTCTTCGGTGTCGTCGAGGATGTGCTGCAGGACTTCGCGCGACACGTAGTCGCGCACTGATTCGCAGTGCGCGATGCCATCCTTGATGGTCACCTGGGAGGCCTTCTCCAGCACCAAATCGCCCCGAAGCGCCTCGATCAAGTCTTCGCCCACCAGCAACTTGCCGAGGTCATGCAGATTGGGCAGTCCGTCGAGCATGAGGATGCGGTCCATCAGCTGATCCGCGTGCTTCATCTCGCCGATGGACTCTTCGTACTCCTTCTTGGCGAGCACGTTGTAGCCCCAGTGCTTCATCAGCCGGTAGTGCAAAAAGTACTGGTTGATCGCCGTCAGCTCGTTCTTGAGCTGGGCATTGAGGTGTTCGATGACCTTGGCGTCGCCTTGCATGGCTGCTCCTCTGGGCGGGGTTGGACTGTCTATAATTTACAGGTTTACCCGCAACAAAATCGCCCGCGCCCAAGTCTCCAGCCAGGCTGCACTCCCGTCTCCCCGGAAGACTCCGACCGGAAGACCCCACCGAGGCGCCCCCATCGGCGACGCTCGGCGCGCGCATCAACGGAGATCCTCGTGCTGCCTGACGTGCCCATCGCCCTACTTGTTCTTGCAGACGGCACGGTTTTTGAAGGTTCTTCGATCGGCGCGACGGGCGCTGCCGTCGGCGAGGTGGTCTTCAACACGTCGATGTCGGGATACCAGGAGATCCTGACCGACCCGAGCTACTGCCGGCAGATCGTCACGCTGACCTACCCGCACGTGGGCAACACCGGCACGAACGACGAGGACGTCGAGGCCTCCAAGGTGCATGCCGCGGGATTGGTCATCCGCGACCTGCCGGTGCTCGCTTCCAACTTCCGCAGCAGCCGCACGCTGCCGCAGTACCTGCGCAACGAGGGCACCGTCGCCATCGCCGACATCGACACGCGCCGACTCACTCGCCTGCTGCGGACGAAGGGCGCTCAGAACGGCTGCATCCTGGCGCTGCCGGCGGGCGTGGCCGCGACGCCCGATCACGTGGCTGACGCGCTGGCCAAGGCCCAGGGTGCGCCGAACATGTCGGGGCTGGACCTCGCCAAGGTCGTCAGCGCAGCGATGCCGTACGCGTGGACGCAAACCGAGTGGTCGCTCGAAGGCGGCTACGGCCAGCAAGCGGCACCGCGGTTCCACGTCGTCGCCTACGACTACGGCATCAAGCACAACATCCTGCGCATGCTGGCCGCGCGCGGCTGCCAGGTCACCGTGGTGCCGGCCATGACACCGGCGGCCGAGGTGCTGCTGCTCAAGCCCGACGGCATCTTCCTGAGCAACGGACCCGGCGACCCCGAGCCCTGCGACTACGCCATCGCCGCCACCCGCACGCTGATCGACACCGGCCTGCCGGTGTTCGGCATCTGCCTCGGCCACCAGATCCTGGCGCTGGCCTCGGGCGCCAAGACCTTCAAGATGAAGTTCGGCCACCACGGCGCCAACCACCCGGTGAAGGAACTCGACAGCGGCCGCGTCAGCATCACCAGCCAGAACCACGGCTTCGCGGTCGACGAGAAATCGCTGCCCGCCACCTTGCGCCCGACCCACGTGTCGTTGTTCGACGGGACGCTGCAGGGCCTGGCCCGCACCGACAAGCCGGCCTTCTGCTTCCAGGGTCACCCCGAGGCCTCGCCCGGCCCGCACGACATCGGCTACCTGTTCGACCGCTTCACTGCGCTGATGGCTGCCCGCTGAACAAGAAGAACCGACATGCCCAAGCGCACCGACCTCCACAGCATCCTCATCATCGGCGCCGGCCCGATCATCATCGGCCAGGCCTGCGAGTTCGACTACTCGGGCGCCCAGGCCTGCAAGGCCCTGCGTGAAGAGGGCTACCGCGTGGTGCTGGTCAACAGCAACCCCGCGACGATCATGACCGACCCGGACATGGCCGACGCCACCTACATCGAGCCGATCACCTGGCAGGTGGTCGAGAAGATCATCGCCAAGGAGCGCGCCGCGCGACC
>JANOCL010000259.1:0-4405 GCA_031412135.1 Variovorax sp.
CGACCAGGACACCGAACTGATCGCGCGCACCAAGGCCCTCGATGCACTCAAGGCCCGCGAGGACGAGGCCGAGCGCGCGGTCGGCGCGCAGCGCAAGGTCGCACTGGATGCCCGCCAGTCGCGGCAAAGCGCGCAGCAGCAGCTCGACGTGCTGGAACACCGTGCGTTCGGGCTGATGGATGCGGAGAACCGCCGCGTCGAACTGCGCGTCTTCGGCTACCGGCTCGCCTTGACGCTGCCGCTCCTGGCGATTGCCGGCTGGCTCTTCGCCAGGAAGCGCAAGAGCACCTACTGGCCCTTCGTCTGGGGCTTCATCTACTTCGCCCTGTTCGCGTTCTTCGTCGAACTCGTGCCCTATCTGCCGAGCTACGGCGGCTACGTGCGCTACGTGGTCGGCATCGTCCTCACCGTCCTGGTGGGCCGCTATGCGATCGTGGCGCTCAACCGCTACCTGGCCCGCCAGAAGCTGGCCGAGGCGCAGCCCGACACGGTGCGCCGCAACGAACTGAGCTACGACACCGCGCTGGCCCGGCTGGCGAAGAGCGTGTGCCCGGGTTGCGAACGCCCGGTCGACCTGAAGAACACCGAAATCGATTTTTGCCCGCACTGCGGCATCGGGCTGTTCGACCGATGCCGTGCCTGCGAGGCGCGCAAGAGCGCGTTTTCGCGCTTCTGCCATGCCTGCGGCACCGACGCGGCGACGGCGGCATGAGCGACCACCGCCTGGTGCAGCTCGCGACCGACACGATGCGGCTCGTGCTGGCGCCGGCGGTCGGCGGCTCGGTGGCGGCTTTCTTCAGCGAGCGCGACGGCCGTCGCGTCGACTGGCTGCGGCCCGCAACGGACGGCGCGCTGGCGGCGGGCGATCTCCTGGGAATGGCCAGCTTTCCGATGCTTCCCTGGTGCAACCGGGTTCGAGATGGACGCGCCCACGTCGAAGGGCGCGACATTGCGATCGCCGCGGGGCATCCGGCGGCGCCCTCGGGGCTGCATCCGCTGCACGGCATCGGATGGCTTCGGCCGTGGCGAACGGCGCAGGCGGATGCGACCACCGCCCGGCTCGTGCTCGCGGTCGAGGCCGACGCGCAATGGCCCTGGCGCTTCGAGGCATCGCAATCGTTCGCGCTCGACGCCTCGGGGCTCACCTGCATGCTGTCCCTCACCAACTGCGACAGCGCGCCGATGCCGGCGGGCATCGGCCACCACCCTTACTTTCCACACCATCCGGGCACGCGGCTCGAGACCCACACGGCCGCGATGTGGCGCACGGATGCCGAGGTGATGCCGGTTGCGCTGGAACCCGGCGCCGAAGCAGTGCGGCGGTTGCGCGAAGGCGTGCAGCTGGCCGAACTCGACCTCGACAACAACTTCACCGGCTGGCAGCACCGCGCGCGCATCGAATGGCCTGCGTCATCACAGGCGGTGGTGCTCGCGGCCGAGCCGCCGCTCGACTTCTTCGTCGTGTACAGCCCGCGCGGCGCCGGCTATTTCTGCGCGGAACCGGCGAGCCAGTGCGCCGATGCGCTCGGCCTGCGCGGCCGCCATCCGCAGGCAGATGTGGGCGGCGCCGTGCTCGCGCCCGGCGCCACGCTGTCGGCCCGCTGGACGCTTACGCCGGAGGGCTGAAGCGCTAGACGCCGCGCGCCCGGTCGGCCTTGAACTGCACTCGCCACTGCGTGAAGCGGCTGGCTTCGAGTGCCGTGCGAATCTCCGCCATCAGGTTCAGGTAGTAGTGCAGGTTGTGGATGGTGCAGAGCATCGGCCCGAGCATCTCGCCACAGCGGTCCAGGTGATGCAGGTAGGCGCGGCTGAAGCCGTAGCGGCCACCGTCGTCCCACGGCACGCCCGAGGCGCCTGCGCAGGCATGGCAGCCGCAGCTCGGATCGATCGGCTGCGGATCGCTCTTGTGGCGGGCGTTGCGCATCTTCAGGTCGCCGAAGCGGGTGAAGAGCGTGCCGTTGCGCGCGTTGCGGGTCGGCATCACGCAGTCGAACATGTCCACACCCTGGGCCACGCCTTCGGCCAGGTCTTCGGGCGTGCCGACGCCCATCAGGTAGCGCGGCTTGTGCGCCGGCAGCCGGTGCGGCGTGTGGGCCATGATGCGCAGCATCTCGTCCTTGGGCTCGCCCACGCTCACGCCGCCGATCGCGTAGCCGGGGAAATCCATCTCGACCAGGCTGGCGAGCGACTCTTCGCGCAGGTTCTCGAACATGCCGCCCTGCACGATGCCGAACAGCGCGTTCGGGTTTTCGAGCCGTGCAAATTCGCTCTGGCAGCGCCGCGCCCAGCGCAGGCTGAGTTCCATCGAAATGCGCGCCTCGTCCTCGGTCGTGATGTGGCCCTGTGTGTCGTAGGGCGTGCACTCGTCGAACTGCATCGCGATGTCGCTGTCGAGAATGGTCTGGATCTGCATCGAGACCTCGGGCGTGAGGAACAGCTTGTCGCCGTTGACCGGCGACGCAAAGCGCACGCCTTCCTCGCTGATCTTGCGCATCGCACCCAGCGACCAGACCTGGAAGCCGCCCGAGTCGGTGAGGATCGGCTTGTTCCATTTCTCGAACGCATGCAGGCCGCCGAACTTTGCCATCACGTCCAGGCCCGGGCGCATCCACAGATGGAAGGTGTTGCCCAGGATGATCTGCGCGCCCATCTCGTCGAGGCTGCGCGGCATCACGCCCTTGACCGTGCCGTAAGTGCCTACCGGCATGAAGATCGGCGTTTGCACGACCCCGTGGTTCAGCGTGAGCGTGCCGCGGCGCGCATGGCTCTCGGGATCGGTGGCAAGCAGTTCGAAGTTCAGCATCGTTGTCTTGAAAGGAGCATCGCGTCGCCGTAGCTGAAGAAGCGGTAGCGCTCGCGGATGGCATGGGCATAGAGCGCCATCACGCGCTCGTGGCCCGCAAAGGCGCTCACCAGCATCATGAGCGTGCTCTTGGGCAGGTGGAAATTGGTGATCAGCAGGTCGACGTGCTGGAACGCAAAGCCGGGCGTGATGAAGATGCGGGTGTCGCCTGCAGCGTGGCCGGTTTTGGCCCACGACTCCAGCGTGCGCACGGTCGTGGTGCCGACGGCCACGATGCGGCCGCCACGCGCATGCGCCTCGCCGATCGCGCGCTGCGTGGCCTCGGGCACCTCGTAGCGTTCGGCATGCATGGTGTGGTCGGCGATGTTCTCGGTCTTGACCGGCTGGAAGGTTCCGGCGCCGACGTGCAGCGTGACGCTGGCGCGCCGCACGCCGCGCGCGTCGAGCGCCGCCAGCAAGGTGTCGTCGAAATGCAGCGCTGCCGTGGGTGCGGCAACCGCACCCGGCACGCGCGCGAACACCGTCTGGTAGCGGCGCTCGTCGTCCGACGAATCTGCGTGCGTGATGTAGGGCGGCAGCGGCACATGCCCGCAGCGGGCCATCAGCTGGTAGGGGTCTTCGCCGGCGGGGCTGTCGAAGCGAAGGCGGAACAGCGCGCCGTCTTCCTCGGGCCAGCGGCCGAGGAGCGTTGCCCGGAAGCCGCCCGTCATCGCCAGCACGGTGCCGGGCGGCGGCTTCTTGCTGACCTTCATGTGCGCGACGACCTCGTCGCCCTGCAGCACGCGCTCGACCAGCAGTTCGAGCTTGCCGCCGGTCGGCTTCTCGCCGAAGAGCCGCGCCTTCACGACCTGCGTGTCGTTGAAGACCAGCAGGTCGCCAGTGCGCAGCAGCGCAGGCAGCTGATGGAAGATGCGGTCGACCGGCGCATCGGCGGTGCCGTCGAGCAGCCGCGAGGCGCTGCGTTCGGCGGCGGGATGCTGGGCCACCAGATCGGGCGGCAGGTCGAAGTCGAAATCGGAAAGTGTGAAGGCGCGCATTGCTTTGAGGGCCGGACGGACCCGTGCCAAGAGGCGGGCAGAATTGTCCCATGCCCGCCGCCGCCAAGATCTCGCCCCCGGAAAAGCCGGCACCGGCGCCCGCGCCCGGTGCCGGCCCCAGCGCGATACAGCGGGCGCTGCGCAAACTGAGCCTGCTGCGCGACATCGATTTCGCGCTTTACCTTCCGATGCGCTACGAGGACGAGACGCGCATCGTGCGGCTTGCCGACACGCGCGACGGCGATGCGGCGCAGATCGAAGCCGTGGTGACCGGCAGCGAGGTCGTCTTTCGTCCGCGCCGGCAACTGATCGTGACGGTGGACGACGGCAGCGACACCTGCCAGCTTCGCTTCTTCAACTTCTATCCGTCGCAGCAGAAGCAGCTGGCTGTCGGCGCGCGGGTGCGCGTGCGCGGCGAAGTGCGGGGGGGCTTCGCCGGGCGGCAGATGATGCATCCGACGGTGAAGGCTGCGGGCACCGAGCTGCCGCAGGCCTTGACGCCGGTGTATTCGACCATCGCCGGCCTGCCGCAGCCGGTGCTGCGGCGCGAAGTGCGCTCCGGGCT
>JANOCL010000260.1:0-6398 GCA_031412135.1 Variovorax sp.
GACAGGGACGGCCGTGGTCGCCTTCACCCGATCGAGCACGAAACTGGTCTTGCAGTCCTCCACGCTCGGATGCTTGAGCAGGGTGTCCATGATGAACCGGCTGTAGTGCGCCATGTCGGCGACGACCACGCGCAGCAGATAGTCCATGTCGCCCGTCAACGAAGCGCACTCGACCACCTCGGGCCAGGTCTGCACGCTCGCGCGAAACAGGTCCATCGGATTGCGCTTGTGACTTTCGGTGTGCTTTTCAAGCCGCACGTTGAGATAGGCGGTCAGCCCCAGCCCGACGGCTTCGGGCTTGACCAGGGCGACGTAGCGGTCGATCACGCCGCTCTCTTCGAGGCGCCTGACGCGTCGCAGCACGGCGCTTGGCGACAGGCCGACCTGTTCGGCCAGTTGGTCGTAGGTGGCGCGGCCGTCGAGCTGCAGTGTGCGCAGAATGAGGCGATCCAGCTTGTCCAATGCGTCCATTTTTGGATTTTTGCAGGTTTCATGCGCGTGGCGCCCAATCCCTGCCCGACAACGCTGGATTCGTGAGGGGCCTCGCTCTTACAGTTCCATACGGACGCCTGCACTGCACGGCGAGACACTGATTTACCTCTTGTATGGAGACAGCCATGAGCACCGCCGATACGCCAGCCTTCACGCCTTGGGACAACCCGATGGGCACCGACGGCTTCGAGTTCATCGAATACGCCGCACCCGATCCTGCCGCCATGGGCAAGGTGTTCGAGCGGATGGGCTTCACCGCCGTTGCCAAGCATCGCCACAAGAACGTGCTGCTCTACCGGCAGGGCACGATCAATTTCATCGTCAACGCCGAACCCGATTCGTTTGCGCAGCGCTTCGCGCGACAGCATGGACCGAGTGTCTGCGCCATTGCCTTCAGGGTGCAGGACGCGAAGGCGGCGTACGAGCGCGCCATTGCGCTCGGCGCATGGGGTTTTGCCGACAAGGCTGGCCCGGGCGAGCTGAACATCCCCGCGATCAAGGGCATCGGCGACAGCCTGATCTACCTGGTCGACCGCTGGCGCGGCAAGAACGGTGCGCAGGCAGGCGACGTCGGCAACATCGGCTTTTACGATGTCGACTTCGAAGCCTTGCCTGGCCTCGATGCGGTGCAGGCTTTGGCGCCCGAAGGCAACGGCCTGACCTACATCGACCATCTGACGCACAACGTGCACCGCGGCCGCATGAACGAATGGGCCGACTTCTACGAGCGCTTGTTCAACTTCCGCGAGGTCAAGTACTTCGACATCGAGGGGCAGGTCACCGGCGTGAAGAGCAAGGCGATGACCAGCCCGTGCGGAAAGCTCCGCATTCCGATCAATGAAGAAGGCAAGGAGCAAGCCGGCCAGATCCAGGAATATCTCGATCTCTACCGTGGTGAAGGCATTCAGCACATCGCGATGGGTTCGAACGACCTGTACAAGACAGTCGATGCGCTGCGAGCAAGCGGCGTCACGCTGCTCGACACCATCGACACCTACTACGAGCTGGTCGACAAGCGCATTCCGGAGCACGGCGAGAGCGTTGCGGAACTGCAGCGGCGCAAGATCCTGATCGACGGCAAGAAAGACGCGCTGCTGCTGCAGATCTTCAGCGAGAACCAGTTGGGGCCGATTTTCTTCGAGTTCATCCAGCGCAAGGGCGACGATGGTTTCGGCAACGGCAACTTCAAGGCGCTGTTCGAAAGCATCGAACTCGACCAGATGCGCCGTGGCGTTCTGACTGCTGCGAAGTAGCGGCGATGGACACCTCTGCAGCGGCGGTCAAACCGGCCGTGTACGGCGAGTCCGAGCGGCCACCGCGCGGCGACTACTCGCGCGGCGGCATGGTTCACGCCGACTACACCTGCCCGCAGGACTGGGCGAGCTACACCGCAGCCGATCACGACACTTATCGCAGGCTCTATGAGCGCCAGGCGGCGCA
Source organism: Variovorax sp. (assembly GCA_031412135.1). Taxonomy (GTDB): domain Bacteria; phylum Pseudomonadota; class Gammaproteobacteria; order Burkholderiales; family Burkholderiaceae_C; genus Variovorax. Next base: position 1,933 of record JANOCL010000260.1, read on the forward strand.
GCTCTCGGGGCTGGCCTGCGACGCCTTCATCGCGGCGTTGCCGTCGCTCGGCGTGAAGGACCGCATTCCGCGCTTCGACGAGATCAACAAGCGGCTCTACAAGGCGACGCGCTGGGAAGTGGTCGCCGTGCCGGGCCTGATTCCGGAGCTGCCGTTCTTCACCCTCCTCGCGAACCGCAAGTTCCCGGTCACCGACTGGATTCGCAAACCTGAAGAGTTCGATTACATCGTCGAGCCGGACGTCTTCCACGATCTCTTCGGCCATGTGCCGATGCTGTTCGATCCGACCTTCGCCGACTACGTGCAGCGCTACGGCCAGGGCGGCATCAAGGCGCACGCGTTGGGAGCCGGCGAAAAACTCGCGCGCCTCTACTGGTACACGGTCGAGTTCGGGCTCATTCGCCAGCCGGAGGGGATGCGTGCCTACGGTGCCGGCATCCTGAGCTCGGTCGGCGAACTGCAGCATGCGGTGCGCAGCGCCAGACCGCACCGGCTGCCGCTGGACCTGCTGCGCACCATGCGCACGCGCTACAAGATCGACAGCTACCAGAGCACCTACTTCGTCATCGACAGCTTTGCCCAGTTGTTCGAGCTGACGGCGCCCGACTTTTCGCCGCTGTACAGCGCGCTCGCAACCGTGCCGGACATCGAGGCTGGCGTGTTGCTGCCGGGCGAATCCGGCGGCTGACGATCGCTCGGCGCTCTTCAGCGCCCGAGCAACGCGAGTGTTTCCTGCTGGAGCCTTGCGTCGAAAGCCAGCTCCACATGGCCGCGTCCATCGACGAGGCGGTTGTCGGCCCCGGGCAGGGTCGCGGTTGAAGTGGGGAAGACGATGTTGTCGCAATTCGAATACCAGCATGTGAACCCGATCTGCTGCGTGCTGTCGTGTTGGTCTTCGATACGCTGCAGCCATTCGCACCCGACGCGCATCTGGCGTCCGTTCTCACTGTGGCCGAAGCGTGCGAGCCAGGTGCCGCGGTGCGGCGTGCCGATGGTCACGATGCGATGCAGGCGATCACCGCTGAAGTCGCGCAGCCAGGCACGTGCGGCAAGGCCGCCCATGCTGTGGCAGATCAGGATCGGCGGCAGCGAAGTCGCTGCGGTGACGCGGCGGATGGCATCGTCCAGCGTATGGACATAGCGGTCGATCGAGCCGAAAACCGGCTCGAGGTCGACGGCGACGAAGGCACGGTCGGCTGCACGCAGCTCCCGCAGCCATGGCGTCCAGAATCCGCGGTTGCACAGAAAGCCGTGAACCAGCACGACGCCGCGCCTGCCGTTGGCCGGCAGGTGATCGGGCACTGCGCGCGAGCGAAAAGGCTGGTACCAGCCAAAGACGAGGAGCGCAGTCGCACTCTCGGCCATCCACGCCCGCATGCACCGGGCCGCACTGGCGCGTCCCATAGGATCCGCACCGCTGACCTGGTAGGTGGCGATGAACTCCACCGCTAGAAACATCGAATGCGTGACCGCCAGCGCCAACACGCCCGCAGCAGCGACGAGAAATGACCGCTCCCACCAAAATGCCGTCCAGGCAAGCGCAGCCAGGATGCAGCCGAGAACAAGGCATTGCTGGATGCGTGCGACCATGCGCACGACTATCGCATGCGCGACAAATCGAGCCTCGCACTAGGACAAGCCCGCTGGCGGTGCGGCTGGCGTGGATTCGACAATCCGCGCCAAGGAGATCCCATGCACTCATCCGCGTTGAAGAACTATCCGGCCGGCGTGCCGCACGAAGTACATCCCGAGCAGTACCGTTCACTCGGTCACCTGTTCGAGGAATCCTTCAAGCGGCACGCGAAACAGCCCTTCTCTGTGTGCATGGAGCGATGGATGTCGTATGGCGAGCTCGACGAACTCTCCAAGGCGCTGGGCGCCTGGCTGCAGTCGCGTGGCCTCGAGCCAGGAGCACGGGTGGCCATCATGCTGCCGAACGTGCCGCAGTTCGCAGTCACGATGTGCGGCGTGCTGCGTGCGGGCTACACCTGCGTCAATGTCAATCCGCTCTACACGGCGCGAGAACTCGAGCATCAGCTCAAGGATTCGGGCGCGACCGCAATCGTGATTCTCGAGAATTTCGCTTCCACGCTCGAGCAGGTGATCGAACGCACCCCGCTGAAGCATGTGGTGGTTGCGTCGATGGGCGATCTGCTCGGCGGCCTCTACGGCACCTGGATCACGCTGGCCGTGCGGCATCTCGCCAAGATGGTGCCGCCGTACAAGCTGCCACTCGATGGCAGTCGTACCGTAACGCCGTTTCCCACGGTGATCGCAGACGGCAAGGGGCGTGCGCTGGCCCCGGACCCGAGCACGCTCGACTCCATTGCTTTTCTTCAGTACACCGGCGGAACCACAGGCTTGTCGAAAGGTGCGGTGCTGACCCATCGAAACATCGTCGCCGCCACGCTGCAGGCGGAGGCCTGGTTCACACCGGCGTTGGCGCGCGCGGGCGACTTGTCCAAGGTCAACAGCATTGCAGCACTGCCGCTGTATCACATCTTCGCTTTGACCTTGTGCCTGCTCGCAATTCGGCAAGGCTCGCACCTCACATTGATTCCCAATCCGCGCGACTTCGACAAGTTCATCACGGTGCTCAAGAAGCGCCCGTTCCACATGCTGCCGGCGGTGAACACCTTGTTCAACGCCTTGCTGATGCACCCTGAATTCAAAACCATCGACTTCTCGACGCTGTTCGTATCGCAGGCGGGCGGCATGGCCGCTTCCGAAGGGACTGCTCGAAAGTGGTTCGAAGCGACCGGGTGTCCGATGATCGAGGGCTGGGGCATGAGCGAGACGTGCGCCATCGGAACCAACAACCCGGTATCCAACAAAACCTTCACCGGCACCATCGGGCTGCCGTTGCCCGGCATCGAGATCGCCATCAAGGACGACGATGGCCGCGCTGTTCCTCTCGGTGAAGCCGGCGAGCTGTGCATCAAGGGCCCGAATGTCATGACGGGCTACTACAACCAGCCAGCCGAGACAGCGGCTGCATTCACCTCAGACGGTTTCATGCGGACTGGCGACATTGCGGTGATGCAGGAAGACGGCTACAGCCGCATCGTCGACCGCAAGAAAGACATGATCCTGGTCAGCGGCTTCAACGTTTTTCCGAATGAACTCGAGAACGTTATCTCCTTGTGCCCCGGCGTGGTCGAATGCGCTGCGATCGGCCTGCCGGATGAAAAGCAAGGCGAAGCGATCAAGGTCTTTGTGGTGCGCAAGGATTCATCATTGACCGAAGATGGCGTCATGCATTTTTGCAATGAGCAATTGACGGGCTACAAGCGGCCCAAGTACATCGAGTTCCGCGACAGCCTGCCGAAGACGAATGTGGGCAAGATTCTCCGGCGCCAGTTGCGGCCCGGCGCAGAAGCTTGACCGCAACGACCGGTCTTGTTCCAGCCGAGCTCCAGGTTTTCGAGCGCGGCTGGCTTTCTGCAAACAACGTCCTTTTCACGGGTCGTGAGCAGACAGCGCTGGTCGACACCGGTTACGTGACGCACGCAGCCCAGACCCTGCAGCTCGTCGAAACGGCGCTGGGTCCGAAGCCACTCGACCTCCTGCTGAACACCCATCTTCACAGCGACCACTGCGGCGGGAACGCAGCGCTGCAACTGCGTTATCCAGTTTTGAGCACGTGCATCCCGCCAGGCGAAGCAGCGATCGTGCGCCGCTGGGACGAGGATGCGTTGAGTTTCCGAGCAACCGGGCAGCACTGCCCGCAGTTTCGATTTGACGGGCTTCTCGAGCCCGGCAAAGATGTCGTGTTGGGTGACATCGCCTGGCAGATTCATGCCGCTCCGGGCCATGACCCGCATTCCGTCATCCTTTTCGAGCCGCAGTCGGGTACTTTGATCTCTGCAGACGCCCTGTGGGAAAAAGGTTTCGGGGTCGTGTTTCCTGAACTTGCCGGAGAACCTTCTTTCGACGACGTCGCGACCACCCTCGATCTCATCGAATACCTCAAGCCACAGTGCGTCATCCCAGGTCACGGAGGCGTATTCACCGATGCTGCATCGGCGCTGACGGCAGCGCGGAACAGGCTGCATGCATTTTCCAAAGACCCCGAGAAGCATGCAAGGCATGCAATCAAGGTCCTGCTTAAATTCAAGCTTCTTGAAGTGCAGATACTAGGCATCGACGAGTGGAAATCGTGGGTCAGCGATACGCCCTACCTGGAAACGATCCGGCAGCGTTTTTTCGGTACGTATTCATTGGTGGATCTGACTCATGAGATCCTGAATGAATTGATCCGATCGGGTGCCGCTTTTGCGGATCAATTGCGGATTCAAAACCAGCCGCCTGGCTGATCTCGTCCAAAAGCAAAAAGCCCAACCTTTTGGGGTTGGGCTTTTTGGGCTGTAAGAGCCTGACGATGACCTACTTTCACACGGGAACCCGCACTATCATCGGCGCTGAGGCGTTTCACTGTCCTGTTCGGGATGGGAAGGAGTGGGACC
>JANOCL010000261.1:0-13301 GCA_031412135.1 Variovorax sp.
CAGTTTGACGCGGTTTGCAATTGATTGCGGAATTTAATTTCCACACTTTAAAACAAAAGCAATAAATGCAGCCTGCTATCGCGTTTGCCTTTCAATCGACGATTCTCGTTTATTGTCGCGTCCTCTGAAGAATGGTTAACGACGGCGTGCCTAATCCGCCGATGCAAAGCGCGGTCCGGGCGTGAGTTGATGCGGTTTGAAAGGGCAATGCGTTCGTGGTGTTTCGCCGTCGATTGCATAACAACTCGAAGGTGGAGGGTAATAATGAAAAATGATGGACTGATCCCGGGATACTGTCCTCATGAGCGCACTCAAGTAGATGCATTTCTTCTGGATGTTGGAGAGGAAGTGCGGGACGGGCGCATTGAAGTGGATCTATGCACTGCACCGATACAGGAACTCAATGGCCTGCTTCGGCGGGATCCGATGGTTGGCATGTACGCGCTGCAGATGCTCGAGCAGGTGCCCGGTCCGCATCGCGTGGTGAGTGACATTCCGGCTCTGCTGATGGCACTCCAGTTGCTGTCGACGCGCGCTCCGGCCTTCCATGCGGAACCCCAGCGAGCTAACTTCTTCCCGGCTTCGACGTTGTTCGTGCACATGATGATGACGCCTGCCGGTCAGGTCTTGTTTCGCATGGATGCGTTCAACGACTGCCTTAGAGCCATCCTCAAGAGTTGGTGCTTGCATCTTGATTCGCCGCAGTCCAGAAATGTGCTTCATACGGAAGACGGTGGATGGTTGTCCGCGCCGTCATGGGCGTGCAACCATCTTGATGAATATCTGATCCCGGACCGAACTACGCTTCACTGGGGTTTTGTCTCGTTCAACGCCTTCTTTAACCGGCAAATCAAGCGCGAATGCCGTCCGATTGCGGAGCCGCGCAACGACAGGATCATCGTGTCGCCCAACGATGGCACGCTCTACAAGGTGGCACGGGAGGTCAAGAGCACTGATCGGTTTTGGGTCAAGAGCCAGCCATACTCCCTCAAACACATGTTGGCCGGCGATTCCCTGTTCCGGCGGTTTTTGGGTGGGACTGTTTACCAGAGTTTTCTGGATGGACGCAACTACCACCGCTTCTGGTCGCCCATCGCCGGGTCGGTCAAGAAGATCGTCCACATTGAAGGTTTGATGTTCAGCAACGCCGAAGCGGCGGGCGCGGATTTGACCGCGGGAACCTATTCGCAGGGCTACATGAGTTGCGTCAACACGCGCACGCTGGTGTTTCTCGAAAGTACTAATCCTGCCATCGGCATGGTGTGTCTCATGGCCATCGGCATCTCAGAGGTGTCGTCGATTTCGATGTCTGTTCGGAAGGGGCAACGGCTCGAAAAGGGCGACGAGATTGGACGTTTCAGCTACGGCGGCAGCAGCATTTGTCTGCTGTTTGAACCCGGCGTGATCCGCGATTTCGCCATTGATGTTCGCGATACCGGCACGGAAGTGGGTACCCGCGGCGCAGCTTTGAGAGCTGGTCAAAGCATCGCTTCTTGTTAGTGCCGGGCTGACGCTGGCGCTCGGATCTTATCTTTTGAAAGCCACATATGCTGCTATCGAACAGTGTTGACGGTTTGGCCGACATGGCCGATCACCTCGCCCAATACGACACGGACTCACTCGGTCGAGTCTTGAGCGAAGACGGCGTGGTTGAACTCCACGGCGTGCTGCCTTTAGTGCTTCACCATGGGCTGAGTCAGCAAGTAGATGCTCTTCTGAATGCATGCGGCAAGCGCATTGACGTGCGCGTTCGCTCGACCGGAAATACGCCGAGAAAGTATGTCAGCGTTAGCCGAAACGATGCGTTCGAGCATTCCAGCCTGATCAAACAGCTGTACTTCAACCCAGAACTCATTCGGTTCATCTCCAAGCTGACGCGACGCGAGGTCATCGTGGCGCCCTACGAGCCCGAACAGGTCGTGGTCAATCGTATGGACCAAGAGGGCGACACCCATGGCTGGCATTGGGATGACTACAGCTACTCGGTCGTGTTGGTGCTTGAAGCGCCACAGCAACGGAGTGGGGCTCAGGTCGAGTGCGTGGACGGAACGTCCTGGGACAAAGACGCCGCCCAGGTTGAACACTACTTGCGCACGTTGCCGGTGCGCTCCCTTGATCTGAATTCGGGCTCTGCGTACGTACTGTTGGGGAAACGGGTGATGCATAGGGTCTCACCGATGCTGCGGGCCGATATCCGCAAGATCATCTGCTTCACCTACGCGACAACGGCAGAGAGGTTCACGTCCATCGACCACGGAAGCATGCAGGACATCTATGGATAGCACGCGCTCTCGCCTCTGGGCAGGGGTGCTCTGCCTGCTGGGTTTCGTCATCCTCTCCGATACGCGGGACATCTACCTTGAAAGGCACATCAAGGTCGATAACCCGTTCGACTACCTGCTGATGGTCTTCGGCATCACGGCCCTGTTCTACGCCGCCACCAACCTTGTCAAGACGCTGAGACAGCCGCATCCCAAGGCGTCGGGCTTCTCAAACAACATCGTCTGGCTAAACATCGTTACCGCGAGCAATTGGCTGGGGTGGTACTTCTCCCTGAAGTACTTGACGGCGCCCACGGTGGTCGCGCTGTACGCTGGCATCATTCCCATGGCTACCTTGCTCGTCAATCGATTCCTGCGGTCGACCAGTGTCACCTCGAAAGTCGACTGGATATCCACGGTCTTGTTGCTCGCCTGCGCGGTGGCTTGGTCGCTCGCCAACGTCCTGTCGCTGCAAGGCGCCCAAGCGGCCATCGGCCTGGGTCTCGTGGTGATGTGCTCCGTTTCCATTGCCGCTACGACCGTGGTGTCGAAGCGGCTGGCGGACGCGCAAGTGCCTGCTCGCAGGATCATGGCGCACCGCTTCTATGTTCTGCTCGCTATCGCCTTTTGCATGTCCTCGCCAGCAGCAGAACTGTTTGATGTGGCCAAGCGCAACTACCAGTTGCTGCTGCTCGCCGCCACCGCGGGAACGATCCTGAGTCTTTGGCTGCTGCAAAAGGGCATCGAGAGATGCGAGCCCGTGCTCACCGTTGTGATCATCGCCACCTCGCCAGCGTTCAGCCTGGTGCTTTACTTCTTCCTGATCGGCAGCGCATCCCTGGAGATCGACACGGTAGTGATGTCGATCGCGGTCGTGTTGATCGCCCTGTTTCACACCCTCTTCCAGCACAGACATCCATCATCCCGGAGCTTCAAAGAATGAATTCAATGGATCAAGACAGGCCTGCTTCATGGGTCATCATTGACGGCTTCGGGAGTGGCAAGCACTACGCAAAACTTCTGAACGAAAAGAGCATCCACGTCTACCACGTGCAAAGCATGGAAGTCGTGACCGAGTATTTTCAGAAGAGCTTCGACAAGAGTCAATACAAGAGGAACTTCGTCTACGCCGGTGACTACGACAGGCTGTTGGGCGAGCTGAGATCGATAGAAGGCCTGGCGTTTGTGGTTCCCGGCTGCGAAACCGGCGTCGCGCTGGCGGATCTCTTGGCAGAGGACCTCGGAACGCCTGCAAACGGGCGATTCAAGAGCTCATCCAGAAGAAACAAGTTCGACATGGTGGAAGCGCTACGCGCCAATTGTGTCAGGGCGGCCAGAACGTTTCGCGTGGGCAGTCTCGCTGAGCTTGAGGGCATCAGCGAACAGCTGGGCCTGCCCGCGGTGATCAAGCCCTGTGAGAGCGCTGGTTCTGATGGCGTCTACATCTGCAAGACGAAGGCAGAATTGGCGGCGGCCTTCAACACTATTCACCGAAAGTTCAACATTTTCGGATCGGTCAATGACCATGTGATGGCCCAACAGTTGCTCGCGGGCAAGCAATACATCGTCAACACAGTGAGCTACGAGGGCCAGCACGCCATCGCTGAGATCTGGGAAGACAACCGGGAAGACGTAGGCTCCGCGTACATCTACAACTACGAGCGATTGCTTCAGGACCACGGGCAGCTGGAGCAGGTGTTGGTGGAGTACACACGGCCGGTGCTGGACGCATTGGGCGTTCGATTTGGGCCCTGCCATGTCGAGCTTATGGTTGACGAGGGTGTGCCGACTCTCATCGAAGTGGGGGCCCGGCCGGCCGGGGGCATTCAGCATCAAGTCATGGAGGACGCGCAAGGCTATTCGCATGTCAGCGCATCGATCGACTGCTACCTGGGCGGAGGTTTAACGCCAGCTTATTTCGACAGGGAAAGCGCCAAGCACGTGGTGTCGGTTTCGCTCATCAGTCGCCGCGCTGGTGTCGTGAGGGGATACAAGAACATCGAGAAGATCGAAGCCCTTGCTTCGTTCAAGTGCCTGGTGGGTCTGCCTGACGTTGGCGCGCAGGTGTACGTCTCGAGAAGCCTTGATACCCAGCCCGGCATCTTGATGCTCTCGCATGGGTCGCAGCAACAAGTCCTCGATGACGTGGATGCCTTCCGCGCCATTGAGCTGGATGGCATGTTTGAACTCGAGGTCGCTGAAGGATCACTTTTTTGTCCGAGTACGCGCGAAAACGGAGAAAGCGATGTGGAAGAAAAACATACTTGAGACGATCGGAAACACGCCACTGGTGCAGATCAACCAGTTGACCGCTCACATTCCGGCAATGGTGCTGGCGAAAGTGGAAACCTTCAATCCCGGGCACTCGAGCAAAGACCGAATGGCCCTCAAAATGATTGAGGATGCGGAGCGCTCTGGGCAACTGAAGCCTGGCGGAACCATCATTGAGGGCACCAGTGGCAACACCGGCATGGGCTTGGCGATAGCGTCCATCATCAAAGGCTACAAGTGCATCTTCACCACCACCGACAAACAGTCGAAGGAGAAGGTGGATGCACTGAAGGCCTTGGGCGCTGAAGTGATCGTGTGCCCTACTGATGTGGCACCTGAGGATCCCAGGTCGTACTACTCGGTGTCCTCTCAGTTGGAAAGGGACATTCCCAATGCGTGGAAGCCGAACCAATACGACAACCCCAGCAACGCCCAGGCGCACTACGATACGACGGGCCCTGAGATCTGGGCACAGACCGAGGGGAGAATCACCCACTTAGTGGTCGGCGTCGGGACCGGAGGGACCATTTCCGGAACGGGAAGGTACCTGAAAGAGAAGAAACCCGATATCAAAGTATGGGGCATCGATACCTACGGCTCGGTACTCAAAAAGTACAAAGACACCGGTTGCATCGACAAGAACGAAATCTATCCTTATGTGACAGAAGGCATAGGCGAAGACTTTGTGCCTGCCAATGTGGATTTTTCCATCATCGACCACTTTGAGAAGGTGACGGACAAAGATGCGGCCATCATGACGCGCGAGATATTGCTGAAGGAGGGCATCTTCGTGGGCAATTCATCCGGTGCAGCCATGGCAGGTCTGATGCAGAGCGCGCACAAGCTCAAGAAAGACGATGTTGTGGTTGTCATCTTTCACGACCACGGCACTAGATACCTGGGGAAGATGTTCAACACCGACTGGATGCGGATTCAGGGATATTTAAACGCTGAATAATCAGCCTTCACCAACGTGATGGATATGCCCCAATGGCTTGCTCATCGTCATTTTGCATTGTGCTGTCCATAATCCGGACACGTTTTCACAAAAGAGTCCACGGAAATCTGAATAGTCTGGGCCAAGTCATCGCAGCCAATTGGCAGTGAACTGCAACGCCATGGGGCCGGCCCCACCTTTGATCAACAATTGGCCTAAGTTCAATCTTGTTCGGCTGAAGCCGAGCCTCTAGTATTCGGCACGCAGACCGCTCGAAGAAGCGTCATGCGCACACCGGAGACAAGAACTTGGGCACCTGGAGCGGCCTCACCGCCGATGAGATGCAGTTGCTGGAGACGACCTTCTGGTCGTCCGGCGGCTCGCGCCATGGCATGGCCGAACGTCTGGCCTTCTCCAAGAGCAAAGCCAACGGATTGATCGCTGGTCTGGTCGACCAGGGCCTGCTGGCCGAAGCCGGGCTGCAGCGCTCCTCCGGCGGGCGCCGCGCCGAGAATCTTCAGCTTCACTCCGCGCTCGGCGTGCTGGTCGGGGTCGACATCGGTGCCACCAGCCTCGACGTGGCGGTGCTCGGGCCCGACCTGACGGTGCTGGCGCAGCATGCGGAGGCCGCCGATGTGCGCGAAGGGCCCGGCGTCGTGCTGGCCCGCGTGCGGGTGTTGATGCGGGAACTGCTCGGCCGCTGCGGCGCCAACGCATCGCGGGTCATCGGGATCGGCATCGGTGTGCCCGGGCCGGTCAACTTCGAGATCGGCCAGCTGGTCAATCCGCCGCTGATGCCGGCGTGGGACAGCTTCTCCATCCGCGACTACCTGCGCGAGGACTACGCGGCGCCGGTCTTCGTCGACAACGACGTCAACCTGATGGCGCTCGGCGAGCTGTGGCGGCTCAAGCGCTCGCTGTCGAACTTCCTGGTGATCAAGATCGGCACCGGCATCGGCTGCGGCATCGTCTGCCATGGCGAGGTGTACCGCGGCGCGGCCGGCTCGGCCGGCGACGTCGGCCACATCTGCGTCGACCAGGAGGGCCCGCGCTGCCACTGCGGCAACCTCGGCTGCGTCGAGGCGATGGCGGCCGGCCCGGCCATCACCCGGATGGCGGTGCAGGCGGCGCAGGCGGGCGAGAGCGACGTGCTCGCCGAGCGGCTGCGCACGCACGGCCGCATCGAAGCGGTCGATGTCGGCCAGGCCAGCCGCGCCGGCGATGCGGCGGCCAATGCGATCGTGCAGCGTGCCGGCAGCCTCATCGGCCAGATGCTCGCGTCGGTCGTCAACTTCTTCAATCCGTCGCATGTGTTCATCGGCGGCGGCATCACCCGCATCGGGCCGCTGTTTCTTGCCGCGGTTCGCCAGAGCGTGTATCAGCGCTCGCTGGCGCTGTCGACGCGGCACCTGGAGATCCAGTACACGCCGCTCGGTGCACAGGCCGGACTGATCGGCGCCGGTGTGTTGGCGATGCACGAGACGTTGAAGGTGCGCGGGGTTGCACCATGACCCCGAAGAGAAGCGTCTCGGTCGAGTTCGACGACGTGGTGAAGGCTTTCGGCCCGGTGCAGGTGCTGCACGGAGTGAGCTTCTCGCTCGAACCCGGGCGCGTGTACGGCCTCTTGGGCGAAAACGGCGCCGGCAAGTCCACGCTGATGAAAATCCTGGCCGGCTACGAGTCGATCACCAGTGGCGTCGTGCGGGTCAACGGCCAGCCGCAGCAGTTTGCGAGTTCTCGCGATGCGGAGGCGCTGGGCATCGTGCTGATCCACCAGGAGTTCAACCTGGCCGAGGATCTGAGCGTCGCCCAGAACATCTTCCTCGGCCATGAAAAGAAAAGGGGCTGGCTGCTCGACGACGCCGCGATGGAGCGCGATGCCGCCGCCGCGCTGGCGCAGGTGGGGCTCAACATCGATCCGGCCACCAAGGTGCGCCGCCTCATCGTGGCCGAGAAGCAGCTGGTCGAGATCGCCAAGGCCGTCTCGCGCCATGCGCGGCTGCTGGTGATGGACGAGCCGACCGCCACCCTCACGCCCGGCGAAACCGAGCGCCTGTTCAAGCTCATCGCGCAGCTGCGCGACGACGGCGTGACCATCGTCTACATATCGCACAAGCTCGACGAGGTCGAGCGCGTCACCGACGACGTGATCGTGATGCGCGACGGCCGCTTCGTGACCCGGGCGCCGACCTCCGAACTCACCCGCCACCAGATGGCCAACCTGATGGTCGGGCGCGAACTGGCCGACCTGTACCCGGTGCGCGATGCGGTCGTCGCGGCCACGGCGCCCGCCATGCAGGTGCGCAACTTCACGGTGCCGGGCTGGGCGCAGGATGCGAGCTTCGAGGTGCGCCCCGGAGAGATCCTCGGCTTCGCCGGCCTCGTCGGTGCCGGCCGCACCGAACTGTTCGAGGGCCTGATGGGGCTGCGGCCCGCGCACGGCAGTGTCGAGATCCAGGGCCGCCCAGTGCAGCTTCGCAGCCCGCGCGACGCCGCGAAGCACGGCTTCACCTACCTGAGCGAAGACCGCAAGGGCAAGGGCCTGCACGTCCACCTGGGACTGCGCCAGAACCTCACGTTGATGGCGCTCGAGCGCTATGCCACGCCGTGGCTCAAGCCCGGCGCCGAGCGCAGCGCACTGGCGGCTGCGGTCAAGGACTACGGCATCCGCACCGGCGACCTCGATGCGCGTGCATCGTCGCTTTCGGGCGGCAACCAGCAGAAGCTCGCGCTGGCGAAAGTGCTGCAGCCGCAGCCGAAGGTGGTGGTGCTCGACGAGCCGACGCGCGGTGTCGACGTCGGCGCCAAGCGCGACATCTATTTCCTGATCCAGCGGCTCGCGCGCGAAGGGCTGGCCGTGATCGTCGTCTCGTCGGAGCTGATGGAACTGATCGGCCTGTGCCACCGCGTCGCGGTGATGCGCGGCGGCCGGCTCGTCACCACGCTCGATGCCGAACATTTGACTGAAGAGGAGCTGATCGCTCATGCCACCGGAACCGCAACAAACATCGCGTGACGCCAAGCCGCGCTGGACCGAGCGCCTGCACGGCCTCGGCCCCGTCATCGGCCTCGTGCTGCTGTGCATCGCCGGCACGCTGCTCAACGGCGACTTCGCCACTGCCGACAACGCGATGAACGTGCTGACGCGCACCGCCTTCATCGGCATCATCGCGGTCGGCATGTGCTTCGTGATCATCTCGGGCGGCATCGACCTGTCGGTCGGCTCGATGGCCGCGCTCATCGCCGGCTGCGTGATCATGGCCATCAACACCATGGGGCCCGCGCTCGGCTCGCCCTTGCTGGCGGTGGTGCTGGGCGCCGTGCTGGCGGTGGTGCTCGGCGCGCTGTTCGGTCTTGCGCACGGCCTGCTCATCACCAAGGGCCGCATCGAGCCTTTCATCGTGACGCTGGGCACGCTCGGCATCTTTCGCGCCTACCTGACCTACTTTGCCGACGGCGGCGCGCTCACGCTCGACAACGACCTGTCGGACCTGTACGCGCCGGTCTACTACGCGAGTTTGCTGGGCATCCCGGTGCCGGTCTGGGTGTTTTTGGTGGTCGCAATCGTCGGCGGCGTCATCCTGAACCGCACGGCCTACGGCCGCTACGTGCAGGCGATCGGTTCCAACGAGCAGGTGGCGCGCTACGCCGCGGTCGGCGTCGACGGCGTGAAGATCATGACCTACGTGCTGCTCGGCGTCTGCGTGGGCATCGCGACGCTGCTCTACGTGCCGCGGCTGGGCTCTGCGTCGCCCACCACCGGCCTCTTGTGGGAGCTCGAAGCGATCGCCGCGGTGATCGTCGGCGGCACTGCGCTGAAGGGCGGCGCAGGCAGCATCACCGGCACGGTGATCGGGGCCATCCTGCTCTCGGTCATCAGCAACATCCTGAATCTCACCAGCATCATCAGCGTGTACCTCAACGCTGCCGTGCAGGGCATCGTGATCATCGTCGTCGCGTTCCTCCAGCGCGGCAGACGCTAGGCGCTTTCCGTTCCGTTCCATCAACCAAAAGGAGACATCCAGCATGACAACCTTCACACGACGCATCGTGCTCACGGCAGTTGCCGCGGCGAGCTTAGCGGCCTTCCCGGCGCTTGCCGCCGAAAAGGTCAACCTCGGCGTGTCGATCCCGGCCGCCACGCACAGCTTCATGGGCGGCATCAACTACTGGGCCAACCAGGCCAAGAAGGACCTGGAGAAGCAGCACAAGGACCTGAAGATCACCATCAAGACGGCGGCCAATGCGCCCGAGCAGGCCAACCAGCTGCAGGACCTGTCGACGGTGACCAAGATCAATGCGCTCGTGATCTTCCCGTTCGAATCGGCTGCGCTCACCAAGCCGGTGGCACAGGTCAAGGCCAAGGGCACCTACGTCACCGTGGTCGACCGTGGCCTCACCGACACCAGCGCACAGGACGCCTACGTGGCCGGCGACAACACCGCCTTCGGCAGGATTCCGGCCGAGTACATCGCCAAGAGACTGAACGGCAAGGGCAACGTGGTCGCACTGCGCGGCATCGCGACCACGCTGGACAACGAGCGCATGGACGCCTTCAACGCCGTGTTGAAGAACCATCCCGACATCAAGCTGCTCGATGCCAAGTACGCCAACTGGAACCGCGACGACGCCTTCAAGGTCACGCAGGATTACCTGACGCGCTTCAAGAACATCGACGCCATCTGGGCCGCCGACGACGACATGGCGGTCGGCGTGCTGAAGGCGATCGAGCAGGCCAAGCGCGACGACATCAAGATCGTGTTCGGCGGCGCGGGCGCCAAGGGCATGGTCAAGACCATCATCGACGGCAAGGACAAGCGCATCGATGCCGATGTGAGCTACTCGCCCAAGTTCATCTACGACGCGATCAAGCTCACGGCCGAGGCGCGGCTCAAGGGCGAGAAGATGCCGGCCACCACGATCATTCCGTCCGTCCTGATCACGAAAGAAAACGCGAAAGACTTCTACCACCCGAACTCGCCGTTCTGAGGCCGATGACCAACACGCCATCACGCAAGCTGCGCTATGCCATGGTCGGTGGCGGGCGCGATGCCTTCATCGGCGCGGTGCACCGCAAGGCCATCGCGCTCGACGGGCAGATTGAACTCGTGGCCGGCGCGCTGTCTTCGAGTGCACAGAAGGCGCGGGCGTCGGGCCGCGACCTGTTCCTGGCCGACGACCGCAACCATCCGGACTGGCAAAGCCTGCTGGCCGACGAGCTGCGGCGCCCGGCGCACGAGCGCATCGACTTCGTGTCGATCGTCACGCCGAACCATGTGCACTTTCCGGTGGCGCAGGCCTTCGTCGAGGCCGGCTTCCACGTGGTGTGCGACAAGCCGCTGGTGCACACGCGCGGGCAGGCCGATGCGCTGGTCGCAGCCGTTGCGCGGCAGGGCACGGTGTTCGGCGTCACCTACAACTACACCGGCTATCCGATGGTCCGCGAAGCGCGCGAGCTGGTGCGCGCCGGCCGCCTCGGCACGATCCGGAAGGTGGTCGTCGAATACAACCAGGGCTGGCTCGCCACGCAACTCGAGAGCGAAGGCAACAAGCAGGCCGCCTGGCGCAGCGATCCGGAGCGAAGCGGTGCGGCCGGCGCCATCGGCGACATCGGCTCGCATGCCGAGAACCTGGTCGCCACGGTCACGGGCCTGGAAATCGAAAGCCTCTGCGCCGACCTGAGCGCGCTGGTGCCCGGCCGTGCGCTCGACGACGACGGCAGCCTGTTGCTGCGCTTCAAGGGCGGCGCGCGAGGCGTGCTGATCGCATCGCAGGTGAACACCGGCATCGAGAACGACCTGCGGCTGCGCGTGTCGGGTTCGCTCGGCACGCTGGTCTGGCGGCAGGAGCAGCCCAGCGAACTGGTGCATCTGCCGCACGACGGGCCGAAGCGCATCTTCACGCGCGGCTCGCCCTGGCTCAGCGACGCGGCGCAGCGGGCGAGCCGCTTGCCGAGCGGCCATCCCGAGGGCTTCATCGAGGCCTTTGCCAACGTGTACGGCGGCATCGCGGCGGACATCCGTGCGCGGCTCGCCGGCCAACGCGCCGACGCGATCGATTCCGACTATCCGCGCGTGGAAGACGGCGCCCGCGGCGTGCGCTTCATCGAGCGCACCGTGGCTTCGGCGAAGAGCGAAGCCAAGTGGACCGGCTGGTAGTTCCGGCGCGAGCGTAGGCTGCTGCCCACAGCGCTTCGCGGCGGGGCTCGCGCCCGCTGGCCGGAGCGACGCCCTACGATGCCGGAATGCATGTGCCGGTGACGCCGCTCAGTTTCGCCTCCCGCCCCGACGACCTGGTGGTGGCGCGGCCCGAAGGCCTGTACTGCCCGCCGGGCGACTTCTACATCGACCCCTGGAAGCCGGTCGATCGCGCCGTCATCACGCATGCGCATTCCGATCACGCCCGCGTCGGCCATGGCCACTACCTTGCGCACACCGACAGCGAAGGCACGCTGCGCATCCGCCTGGGCCACGACATCACGCTGCAGACGCTGGCCTACGGCGAAAGCATCGTGCATCACGGCGTCAGGCTGTCGCTGCATCCGGCCGGCCATGTGCTCGGTTCGGCGCAGGTGCGGCTCGAACACGGCGGCCGCGTGTGGGTCGCATCGGGCGACTACAAGACCGAGGCCGACGGCACCTGCGCACCCTTCGAGCCGGTACCCTGCGACACCTTCATCACCGAGTCCACCTTCGGCCTGCCGATCTACCGCTGGCCGACGCAGGCCGTGCTGTTCGCCGATATCGATGCCTGGTGGCGCGCCAATGCCGAGCGGGGCCGCGCGTCGGTGCTGCTGTGCTATTCGTTCGGCAAGGCGCAGCGCATCCTGCATGGCGTGGACGCGAGCATCGGGCCGATCGTGGTGCACGGCGCGGTCGAGCCGCTGAACGCGGTGTACCGCGCGGCCGGCGTCGCGCTGCCGCCGACGGTGCGCGTGACCGATCCGGGCGTCGACGCCGCGCTGCTCAAGCGGGCGCTGGTGCTGGCGCCGCCCTCGGCCCATGGCACGCCGTGGATGCGCCGCTTCGGCAACTACTCGGACGCTTTCGCGAGCGGCTGGATGCAGTTGCGCGGCACGCGTCGCCGGCGCGGCGTCGACCGCGGCTTCGTCATGTCCGACCATGCCGACTGGCCCGGGCTGCAGCAGGCCGTTGCCGGCACGGGCGCGGAGCGCGTTTTCGTCACCCATGGCAGCGTCGCGGTGATGGTGCGCTGGCTCACCGAGGCCGGCCTGGAAGCGCAAGGCTTCAAGACCGAGTACGGCGACGAGGACCTGGAGGCCCCGCCCGCGTCATGAAGCAGTTTGCCGCGCTCTATCGCGAGCTTGACGCGACCACGTCCAGCCTGGCCAAGCAGGCCGCGCTGCAGCGCTACCTGCAAGGCGCCGAACCCGCGGACGCGGCCTGGGCGGTCTACTTCCTGGCCGGCGGCAAACCGCGGCAACTGGTGCCGGCCAAGCTGCTGCGGCTGCTCGCGCAAGAGGCCGCGGGCCTGCCGGAATGGCTGTTCGACGAGAGCTATGAAGCGGTCGGCGACCTGGCCGAAACGATTTCGCTGCTGCTGCCGGTGCCGAGCGAAACGCATGACATCGGCTTGGCCGAGTGGATCGAGCAGCACCTGCTGCCGCTGCGCCGCATGCCGCCAGAGCAACTGACCGACACTTTGCGCGCGCAATGGCGCCGGCTGGCCGTCGACGAGCGCCTGGTCTACTTCAAGCTGATCACCGGCGGCTTTCGTGTCGGCGTCTCGCGGCTGCAGGTGACGCAGGCGCTTGCGGCAGTCGGCGCGCTCGATCCCAAGCGCGTGGCGCAGCGGTTGATGGGCTACACGCA
>JANOCL010000262.1:0-6580 GCA_031412135.1 Variovorax sp.
GCGAGGGAGTTTGCCCTGGTCAAGAGTCATGTCGGGAAAGGCGTCCACGAAATACTGGGCCGCTGGACGCTCGGTGACTGAAGGGCATGCGGAACGATGCCCGGCGCCTACATCCATGGTGCGGGGGCCGCGTCAACCGTAGCGCTTGCGCGCGAGTGCCGCGCCCGCGGCAAGTGCTTGCAGCTTCTGCAGCGCCACGCTGCGGTCCATCGGCGCCAGGCCGCAATTGGTACACGGAAGCAGCCTTTGCTTCGGCACGTACTGAAGCGCCGCGCCGATCGTGTCGGCCACTTGCTCGGGCGTCTCGATGGTGTCGCTCGCGACGTCGATCACACCGACCATCACATCCTTGCCGTCGAGCAGACGCATCAGGTGCGGCGGCACATGCGAATGGAAGCACTCCAGGCTCACCTGATCGATGCTGCTCTTCGCCAGCGCAGGAAAAATCTTTTCGTACTGCCGCCATTCCTCGCCGAGCGAAGCCTTCCAGTCCACGTTGGCCTTGATGCCGTAGCCGTAGCAGATGTGAACCGCGGTGGTGCAGGTGAGCCCCTGAGCAGCACGCTCGAGCGCCCGTACACCCCAGTCGGCCGCGTCCTCCATGTAGACATTGAAGGCCGGCTCGTCGAACTGGACGATGTCCACGCCGTCGGCCTGGAGCGCCAGCGCTTCCTGGTTCAGCAACTCGGCGAAGGCCATCGCCATCTTCACGCGGTCGCCGTAGTGCTGGTCCGCCACTGTATCGACGATCGTCATCGGGCCGGGCAGGGTGAACTTGATCCTGCGGTCGGTGTGCGCTCGCAGGAGCCGCGCCTCGGTCGCATGCACGCGGCCCTTCAATCGCAGTGGCGCCACGACCTGCGGGACCATCGCGTCGTAGCGGTTGTTGCGGATACCCATCTGGACCTTGTGTTCGAAGTCGATGCCCTCGACCTGCTCGAGAAAGCCGTGCACGAAATGCTGGCGGGACTGTTCGCCGTCGCCGATCACATCGAGGCCCGCGTCTTCTTGAGCCTTGATCCATAGCAGCGTGGCATCTGCCTTGGCCTGCACCAGTTCGTCCCCTTCGGATCTCCATTGCGGCCAGAGCTTGTTGGTTTCGGACAGCCATGCCGGCTTGGGCAGGCTGCCGGCAATGGTCGAACTGAAGAGGGTGCGGGACATGGGCGATCCTTGTTGAAAATTCAACGGGGAAGCGTACGCGATCCCATCGCGCCAAGGCCAGGGGAGCAACCCGCTCGGGGACAATCCGGTGATCTTTCGTCCAGGGGCCGCTCATGTACTTGCCACCGCAATTCAATTCGCAGGACCGCGCCACCGCCGCTGGTCTGATGCGTGCACATCCGTTCGCCAGCCTGATCTCGAACGACGAAGCCGGCTTGCCATGCATCACGCACCTGCCGCTGGTCCTGGACGAGCGCGACGATGGCAGCTTCGCGCTGTTCGGCCATTGCGCCAAGGCCAATCCACACTGGCGCCATCTGCAGGCGCGGCCGCAGGCGGTCGTGAGTTTTCTCGGGCCGCACGCCTACCTGTCGCCGACGGTCTATCCGGACCTCGCGCGCGTGCCGACCTGGAACTACCTCGCCGTGCATTGCACCGTACAGGCGCGGTTGATCGAAGCACCGGCCGATAAAGATGCGCTGCTCAAGCGCCTCATCGGCCAGCATGAGCCGGCCTACGCCCAGCAATGGCGCGACCTTGGCGACGCGTTCCAGCAGAAGATGCTGGCTGGCATCGTGGGCTTCGAATTGCAGGTGACTGCGCTGCAATGCAAGCTCAAGCTCAACCAGCACCGGCGAGAGTCGCATGCCGCGATGTATGCGGCGTACAGCGAAGGCACGCCGGACGAAAGGGCGCTCGCCGTATGGATGCAGCGGCTCGGCATGGCCGATGCACCATGACCACTGACGCGCACTGGATGCAGCTCGCGCTGGCCGAAGCTCGGCTGGCGCAACAGGTCGGCGAAGTCCCCGTCGGCGCGGTGTTGGTGAAAGATGGCCGACTGGTTGCCAGCGGCCGCAACATGCCGGTGGCGCTGCACGACCCGAGCGCACATGCCGAGATGAACGCACTGCGCGCCGGGGGTGCAGCGATGGGCAACTACCGGCTCGACGGCTGCACGCTGTACGTGACGCTGGAACCCTGCGCCATGTGTGCCGGTGCCATGCTGCATGCCCGGCTGGCACGCGTCGTGTTCGGCGCCGCCGATCCCAAGACGGGCGCTGCAGGCTCGGTGCTCGACCTGTTCGGCGAACGCCGGCTCAACCATCGCACGCAGGTACAGGGCGGGGTGCTTGCCGCCGAATGCCAGACGCTGCTTCAGGACTTCTTCAGAACCCGGCGCAGCGTAGCCCGTGAGTCAGCCGAACCGCTGCGCGACGACGCGTTGCGCACGCCACCGGAGCGCTTCGGCATGCTGGCCGACTACCCCTTCGATCCGCACTATGTGAGCGACCTGCCGAGCCAGAATGGCTGGCGCATGCACTACCTCGACGAAGGCCGGGCCGAACCGTCCTGCACTTGCCTGTGCCTGCACGGCCCCGGCGAATGGAGCTACTTCTTTCGCCATCTCGTCGGCCGCCCCGGGCTGCGCACGCTGGCACCCGACCTGATCGGCTTCGGCCGCAGCGACAAGCCGAAACGCGAGGCCGCGCATCGGCTCGACTGGCACCGCGACGTGCTGCTCGAATGGCTCGATCGGCTGCAGCCCGGTCCGATGGTGCTGGTGCAGAGCGCCGCAGCGTCCGAACTTGCGTCGCTGCTCACAGGCGCAGCGCCCAGGTGCTTTCGTACAGTGCTGACAGCACCCGAAGGTGGCGAGCCGGTGGACGAGGCATGGCGTGCGCCGTTTCCCGACCGCGGGTTCGAGGCCGCATTGCGAGCGCTGGGGCCGGTGCCGCGCGGCACATCCGGTCCTTCGGCAGCGCAGGCTGTGCGGCTGGCGCAAGAGGCGGTGGGATACTTCGGCCGGTGAAAAAGAAACATATCTACATCTACTCGCCCTGCAGCGCCGTCCGCGACAAAGCAGCGTTCCGGCGCGGCGTGAAACGGCTTCAGGCACTCGGTCACGACGTCGAGATCGACGAATCCGCGCTCGCGACGCACCAGCGCTTTGCAGGGGACGATGCGACACGTCTGGCCGCCCTGGCCCGCGCCGCGGCGAGCGGTGCCGACATCGCACTGATATCCCGCGGCGGCTACGGGCTGACGCGCATCCTCGACGCCGTTCCGTACAAGGCGGTTGCCAAGGCGATCGAACGGGGCACCGAGTTCGTCGGCCTCAGCGACTTCACCGCTTTTCAGAATGCACTGCTGACCAAGACCGGCGCCGTGAGTTGGTCAGGGCCCGCGCTCGGCGAAGACTTCGGCGCCGAAGCCGGCGCCGACGACATCATGGAAGCCTGCTTCGACGACCTGCTGAGCGGGCAGGGCGAAGGTTGCGGCTGGCGCATGCCGGCGCGCGATGCCGCGGCGATGCCTGCGCTGCGCAGCATCCGCGACGCAGTGCTCTGGGGCGGCAACCTTGCGGTGCTGACCAGCCTTCTCGGCACACCTTACTTTCCGGCCATCGAGAAAGGCGTGCTCTTCTTCGAAGACGTGAACGAGCATCCTTTTCGTACCGAGCGCATGCTCGATCAGCTGCGGCACGCGGGCGTGCTGGCCCGTCAGAAGGCCGTGATCTTCGGCCAGTTCACTGGCGCACGGAAAGTGCCGCACGATCGCGGCTTCAGCCTGCAGACGGTAGTCGCACGCCTGCGCGAACTTATCAAGGCGCCGGTGTTGACGGGGCTGCCCTTCGGGCATGTGCCCACCAAGGTGCTGCTGCCGGTCGGCGCCAGGGTTGACTTGGCTGCCGACGGGCGCGATGTCTTCATGGTGTGGGGCCACCGGCACGCGCACTGAAAAGAAAAAGGCGGCCTAGAGGCCGCCTTTGCTGCGCAGGCTGCGAGGCAGGCGCTCAGGTGGTGACGCGGTGATGCGCCCGGGGCCCCATGGCACCAGGCAGGCCGCCCTTGAACAGGCGGTTGATCGGACGCATCTGGCGGCGTGCCGACACTTCGCCGTCTACCGCACTGAGCGCACTCAATACGTCCTGGCGAAGGTACCAGAGCGACTCGAGATCACCGGCAAAGCGCACCCGCTGAGCGACGCGCTGCACCGAATGGCCGCCGTGCACCTGCAGCAGCGACAGCATTGCAGTGCGTATCTGCCCCATCTGACGGTCCGCCGAGCGGCCAAAGCCGAGGCCTGGCAACGACAGGAAGCGGAGAAAACTGCTGATTGACACCATGAGACAAGGGCGGTAGCCGAGAGCCTTTAGAGCCGCGACATTAAGGCCGGCGCGGTGCACGCACAAGCAAGTTCACAATATTTCATGTTCAAAAACAACATACTTCACGAATTACTTCGCGCATTGGGCGAGCAATGGGTACCTAAGTTCTAGTCACGCCACGAAAGCAGGCGATCTCAGCAGTCTTGAAATGGAAAAGCAACAAGCAAGCACTTCGTCATGCCGTATTCCACGCCTCAGAAGCGCGTTGCGGCCACGCTTTGCCATAATCATCACGCGAAAGTTACCAAAAGATTGCATTCATGAGCGTTCATCCCACTGTCGTATTTGCTGATCTGACTGGGAGTACCCGGGTGTTCGAAGCCATGGGCAATGCGCGTGCAACCGAAACGGTTACGCGGCTGATCCAGTGGATCGGTGGGGTTTGCCAGGCCCACAACGGCCGCGTCGTCAAATCATTAGGCGATGGCGTCTTTGCGATATTTCCAGAGGGCTTGTCTGCGACGCGTGCGGTGCTTGAACTCCAGCGCAATCATCAGAAGCGGCTGCTGACGTGGCCGGCACCGCTGCGGATGGAGCTGCAGATCGGCGTGGCGAGCGGCGACATCGTGGAAGTCGATGGCGATTGTTACGGCGATGCCGTCAACCTGGCTTCGCGCCTGAGCGATCTTGCGGGTCCGGGGCAGATCTGGGCGACTGAATCGGTCATCGACGAACTGCATGGCGGAGAGGTGCGCCACCGCAACCTCGGGCCGATCAACATCCGCGGCAAAAGCGAAATGCCGACGGTGCACCGGATCGACTGGCAGGACGAGGTGTCCGAGTTCCTGACGATGCCGGCCACCTTGGCATCGCCGGGGCGAACGGCCGATTCATCGTTCGGACAGATCGAGCTCGCCTGGCTCGACGTGCGCTTGATGTTCAGTGCAGCGGAGCTTCCGATCCATCTGGGGCGGGTGGACGAGGCGCAGTTCGTGGTCAACGATCCGCGCGTGTCCCGGCTGCATGCCCGGATCGAATCGCGCCAGGGCAGTTGCGTGCTCGTGGACGTCAGCACCTACGGCACCTGGGTTCGCTTTCACGGCACTGCCGGCGCCAGCGGCGAAATCGCACTGCGGCGCGACGAATGCGTGCTGCACGGCAGCGGCGAAATCGGCCTCGGCGCGCCACTGAGCGATTTCAGCGCGCCGACGATTTCTTTCAACACGACGGGTGGCAACGTACTGCTGGCGCGGCGGGACGCTCGCTAGGCGCGGTCGGTAGCGCCACGGGTTTGCCCGAGGGTTTTGCCCCTCAAGTTTCGGGCCGATCTGCCGATATTCCTTACAACCGGCCTGTCCAGCGTCGGTCGTCACAGGAATCACAAATGCGGGATTTGAAGACCAGCACACGCTTGGGCGTGGGATTCGGGATCGTGTTGTTGTTGATGATGGCGCTGATCGCGGTCGGCGCCATGGGGCTGCATGGCATTGCCGAACTCACTGTCGGCCTGGCCGACGTTCCCAAGACGCGGCTGGATGCGATCACCGTCGAAGTCGGACGGCGCGTCGAATCGACCCGCAACCTGATGCTCGGCCTGGGCCTCGTCGCAGTGCTGACCGCCATCGGCTGGACCTATGGCCTCGTGCGCAGCATCGTGAGACCGCTGGAAGAAGCGATCCACATCGCCGAGACCGTTGCGTCCGGCGATCTCAGCCAGGAATTCGAGACCCAGCGCGGCGGTGAATTTGGACGCCTGCTGCGGGGAATGGGCGAAATGGAAGACACGTTGACCGACGTGGTCGGCCGCATCAAGGAATCGAGCGACGCGATCGTCGTGGCGTCCAAGCAGATTGCCGCGGGCAATCACGACCTGTCGTCCCGCACCGAGGAGCAGGCCAGTTCGCTGCAGCAGACCGCCGCCTCGATGGAAGAGCTCACGAGCACCGTCAAGCAGAACGCCGACAACGCCCGCCAGGCCAACCAGCTCGCCGTGTCGGCATCCGAAGTCGCGGTCAGGGGCGGCGCGGTCGTGAGCCAGGTGGTCGACACCATGGCCTCCATCAATGCGTCGTCCAGGAAGATCGTGGACATCATTGGCGTCATCGACGGCATTGCGTTCCAGACCAACATCCTGGCCTTGAATGCAGCGGTCGAGGCTGCACGCGCCGGCGAGCAGGGCCGAGGCTTCGCGGTGGTGGCGGCCGAAGTGCGCAACCTTGCGCAGCGCTCGGCGGCGGCGGCCAAGGAGATCAAGGGGCTGATCGACGACTCGGTCGGCAAGGTGGGCGCGGGCACCGCCCTGGT
>JANOCL010000263.1:0-6469 GCA_031412135.1 Variovorax sp.
GAGTCCGCGCGGCAGCAGCGCCACGCTTGCGATGATGGTGAGGCCGAGGCCCAGGTGCCAGTGCTTGGCGAAGTCGCCGAAGATCGCCTCCGACTTGAACAGCTCCTGCAGCAGTGCGAAGGCGAAGGCGCCGATCAGCGCCCCGCGCAGGTGGCCCAGGCCGCCGAGGATGATCATGATCAGCACCGCCCCCGACTCGTGCCAGGCCAGCAGCTCGGGGTTGACGAAGCCGTCCTTCACGGCGAACAAAAAGCCGCCCAGGCCGGCGATCGCCCCCGACAAGGTGAACGCGGCGAGCTTGTACGGATACGTCGAAAAGCCGGTGGCGCGCATGCGCTGCTCGTTGACGCGGATGCCCGCCAGCGCGCGGCCGAAGCGCGAGCGCAGCACGACGGCGAGGAAGCCGAACACGAGCACCAGCAGCGCCAGCGTGAACAGGTAGAACGCGATCGGCTTGTCGAGATCGATCAGCCCGGCCAGGGGCCCGAGGGACGGCTTGACGTTGAGGTAGATGCCGTCGGTACCGCCGCCCAGCGGCGTGTCGTGCACCACGTAGTAAGCCATCTGCGCGAAGGCGAGCGTGACCATGATGAAGTACACGCCCTTGGTGCGCAGCGACAGCGCGCCGACCGCGAGCGCGTACAGCGCCGCCAGCAGCACGGCAGCGGGCAGCAGCCAGAACACCGACGCCGCCGCGCCCTCGGGCGAGAGCTTCACCGCCGCATAGGCGCCGATGCCGAAAAACGCGGCCTGGCCGAAGCACACCAGGCCGGTGCCGCCGACCAGCAGTTCCAGGCTCAACGCGAAGATCGCGAAGATCATGATCTTGGTCACCAGGTCGATGCCGAACTTGCCGGCGACGAGCGGGAACAACGCGAGCGCGCCGAAGGCGAGCACGACGAAGAGGAGCTTGCCGCGGTCGATGTTCTGCGCGAAGGCGGCCGGGGGCACCGAAGCAACCGCGCCCGCCGGGCCCGCCGAATAGGAATGAGTGGGTGTCATGCTCACGCCGCCTTGAACAGGCCGTCCGGCTTCCACAGCAGGATCAGCGCCATCAGCACATAGACCAGCACGCCCGCGGCCTGCGGCAACAAGACCTTGCCGAAGGTATCGACGATGCCGATCAGCAACGCGGCGAGCAAGGCGCCGCGGATCGACCCGATGCCGCCGATCACGACGACGACGAAGCAGATGATGAGCACCGAATTGCCCATGCCCGGGTACACCGAGGACACCGGCGCGGCCACCATGCCGGCAAGCACCGCGATGGCGACGCCGGCGGCAAACACCACGCGGTAGAGGAACTTGATGTCGATGCCCAGCGACTGCACCATCTCGCGGTTGGTGCTGCCGGCGCGGATCATCATTCCGAGCCGCGTGCGGCTGAAGACGAAGTACATGCCCAGCGCCAGGGCCAGGCACACGCCGCTGACGAACAGGCGGTAGACCGGGTACTGCTGCACGTCCGACAGCGCGAAGCTGCCGGCCAGGATCGGCGGGACCGGCACGCCGTGCACGTCGTCGCCGACGAGCAGGCTGCGCACCTGCTCGAAGACGAGGATCAGGCCGTAGGTCATGAGCACCTGCTGAAGGTGCTCGCGCTCGTAGAGGAAGCTGTAGAACATCCACTCGAGCACGTAGCCGAAGAGGACCGACAGCACGACGCCGACCGCGAGCGTGGCGAAAAAGCCGCCACCAAATGTGTTGTTGACGACCGGCGCCAGGGCATACGCCATGTAGGCGCCGATCATGTAGAAGCTGCCGTGCGCCAGGTTGATCACGCCCATGATCCCGAAGATCAGCGTCAGCCCCGAGGCGACCAGGAACAGCAGCAGGCCGTACTGCAGTGCGTTCAGGCACTGGATCAGAAAAGTCGCCAGATCCATATATTGGGTCGCTTCGCTACTTTCAGCAGGGTGGCCGAAGCCACCCTGTCAGCAGATTGTCGGCTCGCGCCGACCGAGGTTGTCGCCTACGCCTTGCAGCCGCGCGCGGGATCGGCCAGTGCCTTGCTGGCGATGCCGACGCTCCGGTTCTCCTTGCCGACGACCTGGCGCAGATAGAAGTCCTGCACCGGGTTGTTGGCCTTGGAGACGGTGAACGCGCCGCGCGGGCTGTCGATTTTGGCGGCCTGCACCGCCCTCGCGAACTCGGCCGTCTTCTTGGCGTCGCCCTTGGTGGCGTTCAGGCCGACGGCGAGCATCTGCGCCGCGTCGTAGCCCTGCACCGCGTACACGTCGGGCTGCAGCTTGTAGGCCTTGGCGTAGGCCAGCCGGAAAGCGTTGTCGCGCGGCGTGTTGAGGCCGTCGGCGTAATGCAGCGCGGTGAAGATGCCTTCGGCGTCGGCGCCCTGCGCCTCGAGCGTGCCGTCGGTGAGGAAGCCGTTGCCGTACAGCGGGATCGTTTTCTTCAGGCCCGCGCCGGCGTAGTCCTTGACGAACTTGACCGCACCGCCACCGGCGAAGAAGGCGAATACGCCGTCGGGCCGGGTGGCGGCGATGTCGGTCAGCAAGGCCTGAAACTCGACGTTCGGAAACGGCAGGTTGAGTTCCTTCACGACCTGGCCGCCGGCCTTTTCGAACGCTTCCTTGAAGCCGCCCACCATCTCGTCGCCGGCGGCGTACTTCCAGGTGATGGTGGCGATTTTCTTGTGGCCGCGCTTGGCCACCGCCTCGCCGGTGGCGTAGCCGGTCTGCCAGTTGGAAAAGCTCGAGCGGAAGATGTTGGGCGCGCACATCGGGCCGGTCACGGCCCCGGCGCCGGCGTTCGCACGATCAGGATGGTGCCGCTTTCCTTGGCCACGCGCGCCATCGCCGTCGCCACGCCCGAGTGCACGGTGCCGACGATCACGTCGACGTTGTCGCGCTTGATGAGCTTGTTGACGTTGTCGGTCGCCTTCGCGGGTTCGCTCTCGTCGTCGATCTTCACGAACTCGACCTCGCGCCCGCCGAGCTTGCCGCCCTGCTCTTGCACGTAGAGCTTGAAGCCGTTCTCGATGGCGCTGCCGAGCGACGCGAAGGTGCCGGTGGCCGGCAGCATCAGGCCGACCTTGAGCTTGGTGCCCTGGGCGGCAGCGAGCGGTGCGGCCAGCACCGCGGCGGCGAGGATGGCGAGTCGTAGCGGTTTCATGCGGGGTCTGCCTCGGTATGACGTTGGATGAAGGTGGTGGTTGCCGCGATCACGCGCGCGGCCTGGTCGGTGTGCGGCGAATGCCCGCACTCGGGCAGTTCGAGCAACTCGGCCTGCGGCAGGCGGCGCCGGATGCCGCGGATCTGTTCGAGCGTGCCGTATTCGTCGTCCAGCCCCTGCATCGCAAGAAGCGGGCAGGCGATGTTTTCGATCTCGCGCTCGATCGACCACTGCCTGAACGGCGGGTGCAGCCAGATGTCGTTCCAGCCCCAGAACGCCGAGTCGGGGTCGGCGTGGTACTTGCCCAGGCGCTGCTTCAGGTCGGTTTGCAGGTACGCCGTGCGCGCCTTGGCGATGCTTTCGACCGACAGGTCCTCGACCAGGATGTGCGGCGCAAGCACGATGGCGCCGGACAGCCGGCCGCTGAAGGCGGCGGCGTACAGCAGCGCGATCGAGCCGCCGTCGCTGTGGCCGAACAGCCAGGGCTTGTCCGCGATGCCGAGGGCATCGAACAGCGCGGGCAGCACCTCGTGGGCCTGGCGGTGCATGAAGTCCAGGCCCCACGCCTCGTCGCGCTCGCGAGGCGTGGAACGGCCGTAACCGGGGCGCGAGTACACCAGCCCGCGCGCGCCGGCGGCGTCGCACAGGCGCTGCGGAAAGTCCTTCCACATCGACAGCGAACCCAGGCCTTCGTGCAGGAAGACGATGAGCGGCGCCCTGGGGCTGCGTTCCCCTCGAGCTTGCTCGAGGGTGGGCGCAGGCGCGATCCACGCGTGCTCGATGCGCACGTCGCGGCCGGCCCAGTCGACGTTGACGAAGGCCGAAGTCACTTGGCCTTCGCTTCCTGCTCGCGCAGCTTGAAGCGCTGGATCTTGCCGGTCGCCGTCTTGGGCAGTTCGGCCACGAACTCGAAGAAGCGCGGGTATTTGTAAGGCGCCAGGCGCTCCTTGACGAACGCCTTCAATTCGTCTTCGCTCGCCGACGCCCCCGGCTTGAAGACGACGAAGGCCTTGGTCTTGGTGAGGCCCTGCGCGTCTTCCTTGCCGATCACCGCGGCTTCGAGCACGGCCGGGTGCTGCACCAGCGTGGCCTCCACTTCGAACGGCGACACATAGATGCCGCTGACCTTGAGCATGTCGTCGCTGCGGCCGCTGTAGGTGTAGGTGCCGTCGGCGTTGCGAACGTATTTGTCGCCGCTCTTGGTCCAGCCGCCCTGGAAGGTGTCGCGCGTCTTGGCGCGGTTGCCCCAGTACATCATCGCGGCACTCGGGCCGGCAATGTACAGGTCGCCCGGCTCGCCGTCGGCGACCGGCTTGCCGTCGTCGCCGCGCAACTCGACCTCGTAGCCCGGAACCGGCCAGCCGGTGGTGCCGTAGCGCACGTTGCCGGGCTGGTTCGACAAGAAGATGTGCAGCATCTCGGTCGAGCCGATGCCGTCGACGATCTCGACGCCGAAGTGCTGCGTGAATCGCTCGCCGAGTTCGGCCGGCAGCGCCTCGCCGGCGGACGACGCCATGCGCAAGGCGATGTCGCCGCGCCTGGGCAGTGCGGGGTGGGCCAGCATGCCGGCAAAGCCGGTGGGGGCGCCGAAAAAGATCGTCGGCTGCAGGTTGCCGATGCCGCCGAGCCAGCGCTTGAAGGTGGCCTCGGGAGTCGGCCGCTCGGCCATCAGGATCGTCGTCGCGCCCACGCTCATCGGAAACGTCAGGCCGTTGCCCAGGCCGTAGGCGAAGAAGAGTTTGGCGGCCGAGAAGCAGACGTCGCTCTCGGCCATGCCGAGCACGCGCTTGCCGTAGAGCTCGGCGGTCCAGTACGGGTTGGCGTGCGAATGGACCGTGCCTTTCGGCCGGCCGGTGGAGCCGGACGAGTAGAGCCAGAAGCCGGGGTCGTCGCCAGCCGTGGCGGCGGGCTTGGACATCGGCTCGGCGCTGCCGATGAAGGCTTCGAGTTCGGCTTCGCTTTCGTGCAACGGCGCGACCGGATGCGAGACGACGACCTGCCTGAGTTCGTGCTCGGACTTGACCATCGCCGCCGACAACGCCGGCAGCAGCGCACCCGACACCAGCGCCGCCTGCGCGCGCGAGTTCTCGAGCATGTAGGCGTAGTCGTCGGCCGTCAGCAGCGTATTCACCGCGACCGGCACGAGGCCGGCGTACATCGCGCCGAGGAAGCTCACCGGCCAGTCGCAGCCGTCGTGCATCAGCACCAGCACGCGCTCTTCGCGGCGCAGGCCGAGCTGGCACAGCGCGGCGGCCATGCGTCGCACGCGGTCGTCGACGCCGGCATAGCTGAGGCTGCCGCGGTCGTCGATGAAAGCGGTCTTGCGCGGCCGCTGCGCGTTGCACGCGAGCAAATGCGCTGCGAAGTTGAACCGCTCGGACGGCGCGGCGATGTCGGTCGTGCTCACGGGAGTGCCTTCGTGCTGCGCACCCCGGTATTCGCTCTTCGGGCGGGCGGACGGGCTCATGCGATCTCCTCTCGGGGGGCCCGGCGGGTGAACTCGATCGCGCCTTGCGGCAGGAGGTACAGCACGAGCGCGCGCCCCTGCGTGACGGTCGGCCGGTGCGCGCTGCCGGGCGGGTAGACGCACCACCCCGCCGTGCGGCCGTCGAACTGCGCGTCGCCGCCGACCGGCATGACGAGGTCGATTTCGCCGTTCGGGTGCGTGTGGTGCGGGCCGGCGATGTCCTGCATGTCGACCACGTCGACCGAGAAGCCGTGCAGCGCATCCGAAGGCTTGAAGATGCGGCCGTACTTGATGCCACCACCTTCGCGGTCGGCGAGCCAGCCCTCGGCAACGCCGGCCTCGCAGGCGGCCTTCAGCTCGCGGTAGCTGGTGCTGGACTGGCCATGCTCGCGGTTCAGCCAGGTGTCGAGCTCGGCGTCGAGCGGCCGACCGGCGATCTGCGCGGTGAGGCCGGCGATGCGGTTCTGGAAGTCGGCGGGTGTCGTCATGTTTGTGTCTTCCGTTTCATCTTGCGGTGGCCGCGAAGATGAATTATTGTGCGTGCATGAACCTTAGATGTGCGTCCCCAACGTGTCAAGCACTATATTGCATATGCCCGGGTTAACACTGACCCAGCCCGTCGACACGGCCACGAATGCGGTCGAGCCCGAGACCGGCGACGACAAAAACCCCTTTCTCGTGGCGCTGGGCGAGCGGGTGCGCGCCCTGCGGTCGCGTCGAGGCATGACCCGAAAGGCGGTCTCGATCGCCGCCGAGGTGTCCGAGCGCCATCTTGCCAATCTGGAATACGGCGTCGGCAACGTTTCGGTCCTCGTGCTGCTGCAGGTGGCGCAGGCGCTGCAGTGCACGCTGGCCGAACTGCTCGGTGACGTG
>JANOCL010000264.1:0-8615 GCA_031412135.1 Variovorax sp.
CTGTGTCGACTGCACCAGCCATTCGCCGAAGAGATATCGGTCCATCGGCCCGAGGATCAGGCCCTTGGGTCCACCCGCTGCGCCGGGAATGGTCCGCACGTCCTGCGGCCGCAGGCCGTCGCGCTCGATGTGCTCGCGCGCAGCCGGGCCGGCGTAGATGCGAAGTGCCTTCATGCCCGCAGGCGCTCCAACCGTAGCGGTCGTTGCACGTGGCGGCGCTACTTGCGCAGCCCTTGCAGCTTTGCGAGAGCAGCGGCCATCTGTCCCGCCGGCTGTGCCGCGCCGTCGCGCCGCGGTGCCTGCTGGCCGCGACCCGCGCCTTCGAAGCGGTTGTCGCGCGGGCCGTCGCGGCGTGCCGGCTGCGCATCGAGCTTCATCGACAGGCCGATGCGCTTGCGCGCCACGTCGACCTCCATCACCTTCACCTTGACGATGTCGCCGGTCTTCACGATCTCGCGCGCATCGTTGACGAACTTGTGCGAGAGCTGGCTCACATGCACCAGCCCGTCCTGGTGCACGCCAATGTCGATGAAGGCGCCGAACTGCGCCACGTTGCTCACCGTGCCTTCGAGCACCATGCCCTCCACCAGATCCTTGATGTCCTCGATGCCGTCGTTGAAGCGCGCCACCTTGAAGTCGGGGCGCGGATCGCGGCCGGGCTTTTCGAGCTCGCCGAGGATGTCCTTGACGGTGATAACGCCGAACTTCTCGTTGGCGAAAAGCTCTGGCCTGAGCGTCTTCAGCATCTCGGCGCGACCCATCAGCTCGGCGATGGGCTTGCCCGTCTTCTCGATCATCTGCTCCACCACCGGATAGGTCTCGGGATGCACGCCGGTCACGTCGAGCGGATTGGCGCCGCCGCGGATGCGCAGGAAACCGGCGCTCTGCTCGAAGGTCTTGCCGCCGAAGCCGGTCACTTCGAGCAATTGCTTGCGGGTGGCAAACGCACCGTTGGCCTCGCGCCAGCGCACCACCGCCTTGGCCACGCTCGCCGACAGGCCCGAGACGCGCGACAGCAGCGGCACGCTGGCCGTGTTGAGGTCGACGCCGACCGAGTTCACGCAGTCTTCCACCACCGCATGCAGGGTGCGCGCAAGCTCGCTCTGGTTCACGTCGTGCTGGTACTGGCCGACGCCGATCGACTTGGGATCGATCTTCACCAGTTCGGCCAGCGGGTCCTGCAGGCGGCGCGCAATGCTCGCGGCGCCACGCAGGCTGACGTCAACGTCGGGCATTTCCTGCGACGCGAATTCGCTGGCCGAATAGACGGAGGCGCCCGCCTCGCTGACCACCACCTTGTCGACCTTCACCTCCGGCGCGCCAGCCTGGCTCGCCAACTTGGCGAGCAGCTTGATCAGGTCGGCGGCCAGCTTGTCGGTCTCGCGGCTCGCGGTGCCGTTGCCGATCGCGATCAGGTTCACGCCGTGCTTGGCGCACAGCTTGCCCAAGGTGTGCAGCGACCCTTCCCAGTCCTTGCGCGGCTCGTGCGGGAACACGGTGGCGGTCTCGACCAGCTTGCCGGTCGCATCGACCACCGCCACCTTGACGCCGGTGCGAATGCCGGGGTCGAGCCCCATCACCACCCGGGGTCCAGCCGGCGCTGCAAGCAGCAGGTCGCGCAGGTTGTCTGCAAACACCTTGATCGCCACCTTCTCCGCCTCTTCTCGCAGCCGCGCGAACAGGTCGCGCTCGGTCGACAGCGACAGCTTCACGCGCCAGGTCCAGGCCACGCACTTGCGGATCAGGTCGTCGGCGGCGCGGCCGGCATGGCGCCAGCCGAGATGCAGGGCGATCTTGCCTTCGGCAATCGAAGGCTTGCCGGGTTCGGGCTCGACCGGCAGCACCAGCCTGGCGTCGAGGATGTCCTGCGCGCGGCCGCGGAACACGGCCAGCGCACGATGCGACGGCACCCGGCCGATCGGTTCGTCGTAGCCGAAGTAGTCGCGGAACTTGGCGATGTCGGCATGGTTCTCGTCCTTGCCGCTCATCAGGCTGGACTTGAACAGCCCTTCGCTCCAGAGCCATTCGCGCAGGCCCTGCACCAGCACCGCGTCTTCGGCCCAGCGCTCCGAAAGAATGTCGCGCACACCGTCGAGCACCAGCGCAACGGTCGAGAAATCGAGCCCGTCATCGGCCGGCTTGACGAAAGCCGCGGCCTCTTCGGTGGGGTTCAACGCCGGGTCGGCATAAAGCTTGTCGGCCAACGGCTCGATGCCGGCCTCGCGCGCCATCTGCCCCTTGGTGCGGCGCCTCGGCTTGTAGGGCAGGTAGAGGTCTTCGAGCTCCTGCTTGGTCGGCGCGGCATCGATCGCGGCGCGCAGTTCGGGCGTCAACTTGCCCTGCTCGTCGATGCTCTTCAACACGGCCGTGCGGCGCTCTTCGAGTTCGCGCAGGTACGAAAGGCGCGCCTCGAGCTCGCGCAGCTGGATGTCGTCGAGGCCGTCCGTCGCCTCCTTGCGATAGCGCGCGATGAAGGGGACCGTGGCGCCGCCGTCGAGCAGGTCGACAGCCGCCTTCACCTGGTGCTCGCCGACCTTGATCTCGGCTGCGAGCTGGCGAATGATTTTCTGCATGGGTGGAAAGGCTCCCCCTGGGGCCGGCGCAGCCCGTGCCGGCTGCGGATAAAGCGCTGAAGTTTGCCATACCGACCCCCGCTGCTTCGGTCATCGGCCCTATTGCTGCAGCACGGCACGGTCCACAGAATCCGCTGCCTCTACAGGGAGAAATACACCATGAACATCGTCTTCATCACGGGCCCGGGTACGCCGGAAACAGGCGAACTCTGCAAGCGGCTTGGCAACAGCGGCCTCTCGCATCTGATCCTCGGTGACGGCATCGAGAAGGCGGTCACCGTCGAACAACTGAAGACGCTTGCGGATCGCATCGGGCCCGACACCCACATCATCGTCGTCGCCCATGGCTTGCCCTCGGAAGAAGGCCTTGGATTGGATCTGGGGGCAGATATGGAAGCGGGGGCGCTCATCCAGACCTTGCAGTCCGTCCAGGCCGCCCGGCTTCCTGGCCACGACAGTGCCTTGCCATGGCGAGGGCTGATCCACATCGTTTCCTGCTTCTCGGGCGCGGCGCAGAAGGAACACGCCAAACTCGCCGCGGGCAGCATGCTCATGACCCACAGCGGCGCCGACGTGAGCTCGCTGCGCGATTTCGACAGTGCGCGAATCGCCTGCCTGATCGATCACTACGCACAAGTCCTGAAAGAAAAAAAGCGTGCACCGACGCCGCTCGAGGTCTTTGCCCATTGCATCCGCAGTGCTCCGGATCATGCGCAACTATCCACGAACACGCTGTGCCTGGCGCATGTGCTCTGCGACGAAGTCGATACCGTGCCGCAGACGTACATCGCCAAGGAATTTGCGTCGTTCAAGACGCTTCTCCAGCAGCACGACGCCAAGCTCCTGCAGCTGGGCGGCGATGCCTTCGACCAGGCCGGGCTGCTGTGCGACCTGCAGAACTATCGCGACTGCCAGTTCATCCTGCATGCCAGGGCCGACAATGTCCCCTACGTGACGGCCTGTGTCGACCTGATGCCGGTCCAGCGGCGCAACCAATGGCTGCATGGCACGCATATCCTGGGCAGGGCCGCGACCGTGCTCAAGATCGTTGCCGGCTCCCAGAGCTACCTGGAAGTGGTGCGCACGATCACCGACACCTACGGCCTTCCCCGTTGGCTTCTGGTGCCCGGCGGCGAGGACGTGCTTGTCACGGCATTCGCCATCGCCGCCATGCTCGCGTACTTCGAGCCTGCGGAACTGGACGAGCTGCTGGGCCGGCTCGACCAACCGGACTCCCGCGAGTTCGTCAAGCTCTTCATCGCCGCAGCCAAAGCCAACGCGAAAGACGCGGCCGAGGCCTTCTGTACCGATCTGTACGACGATCGAGCGAGCTTCGATCGCGCGCTTTCCGGCTGGCTCGCTTACGCGAAGAAGCAGCACAATCATGCCGCGGCCGACGTGCTTGCCGGCATCCAGGAGCTGCATGCCCTGCTGTCGGCAAGCACCCTCGACTTGCATGCGATCGGCGCGCGGATCGATGCGCATGCGGTGGTGACGCCCCATGCCTTTGCGGTCATTGAACGCACGAAGAACCTGCCGCTCATACAGCGGGCGGCGTCCTCCTGCACCGATCGTTCCTGGCTCATCTCCTTGTGCGCTGCCTGCTGGGATGGGGACGAAGCCGTGGTCTCGGCCTTGATGAAGCGGAAGGACGCGAAGCTCGATGTCGCGTCGATCTGCGTGGGCACCGGGCACGGCGCGCGGCGCCGTCGGGCGAGCCCGCTTCAGTACGCGTGCGTGGGCGAAAACATTGCGATCGTGACGCTGCTGCTCGATCAGCATGCCGACGTCAACATGGTGGTCGAAGGCAATACGCCGCTGCACACGGCGTGCATGGTCGGCAACCTCGAAATCGTCAAGCTGCTGTGCGACAAAGGTGCGCAGCGCGACCTCGTGAACAAGGACGGCCAGACGCCGCAGCAGCGTGCTGCGCATTGGAAGCGCGACGCGGTGGTCTCATACCTCGAAACGCTGCCGCCCGAGGACAAGTGCGTCGTGCAGTAGCGCGGCCGATCGTGCCGCGGGTATATTCGCCGGCTACCCGTTTTTCGAGCCGCCTGTCCATGCATCACATCCGGTTCCTGCCGCCCAGCGCCCCATGAGCGCAGCGGGACGGCCGCTGTGGAAGACCTTCCTGTTCTTCCTCGCGCCGATGCTGCTGAGCAACATCCTGCAGTCGCTCTCCGGCACGCTCAACAACGTCTACCTGGGGCAGATGATCGGTGTGGGCGCGCTGGCAGCAGTGTCGAGCTTCTTCCCGGTGATGTTCTTCTTCATCGCCTTCATGATCGGGCTCGGCGCCGGCGCATCGGTGCTGATCGGACAGGCCTGGGGCGCGCGCGAACCCGAAAAAGCCCGAGCCGTTGCCGGCACCACGCTCACCGTCGGCGTGCTGTTCGGGCTGGCTGTGGCGCTCTTCGGCGGTGCGTTCACCGAGCCGATGCTGCGGGCGCTCGGCACGCCGCCCGACATTCTGGCCGACGCTACGACCTACGCACGGATCATGCTGGTCGCGATGCCCGGCCTCTTCGTCTTCCTGCTGTCCACCGCCATGCTGCGCGGCGTCGGCGACACGGTGACGCCGCTCTACACGCTGATGATCTCGACGCTGCTCGGCCTTGCGATCACGCCGGCGCTGATCCGCGGCTGGTTCGGCCTGCCGATGCTCGGCGTTGCGAGCGGGGCCTGGGCCACGGTGGTCTCGTTCGTGGTCGCGACAGCGTGGCTGGCGTTTCGCCTGCGGCAAAAGAAGAGCCCGCTCGCGCCCGACGCCGACTTCTTGCGGCACTTGCGCGTGCGCCCGGCGCTGCTCAAGGCCGTGCTCAAGGTCGGCGTGCCCACCGGCGTGCAGATGATCGTGGTGTCGCTGGCCGAGCTCGCCCTGCTCTCCTTCGTCAACAGCTACGGCTCCAACGCCACTGCGGCCTACGACGCGGTGAACCAGGTGGTGGCGTATGTGCAGTTCCCGGCGATCTCGATCGCGATCACGGCCTCGATCCTCGGCGCGCAGGCCATCGGTGCCGGGCGGGCGCAGCGCCTGGGCGCCATCACCCGCACCGCGCTGCTGATGAACGTGGTGCTGACCGGTGGGCTGGTGC
Organism: Variovorax sp.; assembly: GCA_031412135.1. Taxonomy (GTDB): domain Bacteria; phylum Pseudomonadota; class Gammaproteobacteria; order Burkholderiales; family Burkholderiaceae_C; genus Variovorax. Next base: position 5,672 of record JANOCL010000264.1, read on the forward strand.
TGCTGGGCTATCTGTTCTCGCGCCCGCTGATGGGCTTCTTCATCACGAGCGAGCCGGTGATCGAGGTGGCGCAGACGCTGCTTCACATCATGTTGTGGAGCACGGTGATCTTCGGCATGGGCGCGGCGCTGTCCGGGATCATGCGGGCCAGCGGCTCGGTGCTGGTGCCGACCGCCATCTCCATCTTCTGCATCGCGCTGATCGAGGTGCCGGTGGCCTGGTGGCTGAGTCACCGCATCGGGCTGAACGGCATCTGGATCGCCTACCCCGCGGCCTTCATCGCCATGCTCACGCTGCAGGCCAGTTACTACCGCTTCGTATGGCGCAAGAAGACCGTCCGCAGGCTGATCTGAGCGCCGACGGCGGCGCTCGCCCGGTGCTCTACTCGTTCCGCCGCTGCCCGTTCGCCATGCGCGCCCGCATGGCGATCGCCGCGAGCGGGCAGCGATGCGAGCTGCGCGAAGTCGTGCTGCGCGACAAGCCGGCCGAACTTCTGGCCGCCTCGCCCAAGGGCACGGTGCCGGTGCTGGTCGACGTGGACGGCACGGTGATCGACCAGAGCTTCGACATCATGTTGTGGGCACTGCGCCGCAACGATCCCGAAGGCTGGCTGCCCTGCGGCCAGGCGGCCTTCGACCGGACGCTGGCGCTGATCGCGCAATGCGACGGCGGCTTCAAGCGCGACCTCGACGGCTACAAGTATCCGCAGCGGCATCCTGCCGCCGGCGCCGAGGTTCACCGCGCGGAGGGCGCCGTCTTCCTGCTCGGACTCGACCGCATGCTGGCGTCCACGCCCTGCCTGCATGGCGAGCATGCGGGACTGGCCGACTTCGCCATCGCGCCCTTCGTGCGGCAGTTCGCGCAGGTCGATGCGCTCTGGTTCGACGCGCAGCCCTGGCCGAGGCTTCGAAGCTGGCTGGCCGCAAGGCTCGAAGCGCCCGTATTCACCGAGTCGATGCGGAAGTACCCGCCCTGGCGAGCCGGGCAGGCAGGCATCGAATTTCCGCCGCTCAATCGCGCCGGCGTTCGATGACGATCCAGGCGCTGAGCGCGCTCAGGAGCGCCAGCCCGGCGCCGATCAGCATGACCCAGCGGAACCCGGCCACGAACGACTCTGCGACCGCGGTCCGCAGCGCAGCCGCGGTGGCCGCATCGACGCCCGGCGGCATCTCGGCGCCCGCCAGCTTGCTGCGCTGGTCCTGAAAGAACGCCTGCGTCTGCGCCGACGCGCCGGCGTCGCGCAGGCTTTGCGCAAGCACCGCATCGAAAGCCCATGCCATCACCACGCCGAACACTGCGATCGCCAGCACCGATGCCGCACGCGACACCGCGTTGTTGACGCCCGACGCGATGCCGGCCGAGTCGGGCCCGACCGCATTCATGACGGTGGTGGTGAGCGGCGCCACCGTCACCGTCATGCCGAAGCCGAGCACCACCACGGCCGGGAAGAACGAAGTCCAGTAGTTGGCGTCCACGCCCGGCACGGCAAAGAGCGCGAAGCCCACCGCCGCGATCGCCGGCCCCACCACCAGCGGTAGCCGCGGACCGAAACGGTCCACCAGCTGCCCGGCCCAGCCGGAGAGCAGGAACATGGTCAGGATGAAAGGCAGCAGTGCCGCGCCCGCGACCGTGGCCGAGTAGCCCTGCACCTGGATCAGGTTGAGCGGAAAGAAGTAGAGCCCGCCGCCCAGCGCCGCATAGAGCAGCAGCGTGAGCAGGTTCGCGCCGCGGAAATTGCGAAGCCTGAGCAGCGGCAGCGGCAGCATCGGCGAGCGCACCCGGCCCTCGACCAGCACGAAAGCCACGCTCGCGGCGGCGCCCGCGACCCCTGCGGCCAGAACGGCCGGCGACGCCCAGCCCTGCGTCGGCGCCTCGATGAACGCGTAGACGATGCCGCCCAGCGCGACCGTTGCGAGCGTCGCGCCGGCATAGTCCAGGCTGCCCGAGCCGGCCGCGCCGCCGCGGCTCTCGGGCACATGGCGCCAGACAATCAGCAGCACCGCGACGGCCATCGGGATGTTGACCAGGAAAGCCCAGGTCCAGGAATAGTGGTCGACCAAAAAGCCGCCGACCACCGGCCCGATGGCGGCGGTGATGCCGCTGGCGCCGGACCAGGTGCCGATCGCGCGGCCGCGTTCTTTCTCGGGGAACGCCGCGCTGATGAGCGCCAGGCTGCCCGGTACCAGCAAGGCACCGCCGACGCCCTGGACGGCCCGCGCGAAGATCAGTTGCGCAACGGTTGCCGACACCGCGCAGCCGACCGATGCGAGCGCGAAGATCACGATGCCGAGCGCGAAGATCCGCCGCCGGCCGAAGCGGTCGCCGAGCGATCCGCCCACCAGCAGCAGCGCGGCCAGGAACAGCGCATACGACTCCACCACCCACTGCGCCTGGAACGCGGTGGCGCGCAGGTCGGCCTGGATCGCCGGCAGCGCCACGTTGACCACCGTGCCGTCGATGAAGGCCATGCTCGATCCGACGATCGCCGCCGCCAGCACCCAGGGCTTGGAAGCCGGCGGGCACGGCGCTGCATCGCAGCCGTGCCGGATCAGGATGTCGTCGCCCGGTGGTTTGCCGATCTGACTCATGCGGCGAGTATGTGCGCCGCTCCCGGGGCAGCGCAACGCAGGGTTCAGGCGAGGCCGACGCGGGGCTCGCGCGTGCGCAGCACGCTGAACACCGCCGCCACCGCAGCGCAGCCAGCGGCCAGCCCCAGCGCGACGACCTGGCCCTTGCCGTCGTGCGGACCCCAGACGCTGAAGATGCCTGCCAGCACCACCGCGCCCAGCGTCTGGCCGGTCAGCCGCGCGGTCCCCAGCATGCCGCTCGCCGCGCCGCTGCGGTCGGCCGGCGACGAAGTCACGATGGTGTGGTTGTTGGGCGACTGGAACAAGCCGAAGCCCAGCCCGCACAGCGCCATGCGCCAGACGATGTCGGCATTGCT
>JANOCL010000265.1:0-13183 GCA_031412135.1 Variovorax sp.
CTCGACCATCTGCCAGGTCACGTCGCTCGGATAGGCCGAGACGCCGCGCGCAGCGAGACCGTGGTCGCCGGCGCACACGAGCATCTGCGGCGATGCGAGCGAAGGCGCTTCGCTGCCCAGGATCGAGCCCAGGCGCAGGGCAAGCGTCTCCAGCCGCCCGAGCGCGCCGACCGGCTTGGTCTTGCCGTCGAGCAGCTGTTGCAGCCGTGCGGCGAGCGCGGCGTCTTCGATGTCTTCGACAGTGGGGAGTTCGAGTTTCATTCGATCAACGAGCGCAGCACGCCCGCCTCAAAGTGCAGGTCGATGTGGTCGGCCAGTCCGTCGAACACGCTGTCCAGCGTGCGCGCTGCGACGCCGAACAGCGCATGCAGAACGGCCGGGTCTTCGAACATGCCGTGCAGGTAGTGGCCGAGCACGTTGCCCGCGGCGTTCTGCCAGCCGAGGCCGTCGGGCAGCACCGCGGTCGCATGCTCGCCAGCGGCCGCCATCGCCGCATGCGGCGCAGTCTGGCCGTGGTGGATTTCGTAGCCACGCATCGGCACGCCGGAGAGCGCGGCCCAGGCGCCTTCCACGCGCGCAAAACAGGCTTCGCGCAGCCGCACCGTCTTGTCCTGCGCGAAGACGGTGACCAGCGGCAGCAGCCCGAGCCCGGGCGCATTGCCGTCGATGCCGTGCGGATCGATCAGCGCCTCGCCCAGCATCTGCAGACCGCCGCAGACACCGAGCACCGCACCGCCGCGCGCCGCGTGCGCGGCCACCGCGCGGTCCAGCCCTTGCGAGCGCAGCCAGGCCAGGTCGCCACTGGTGTTCTTGGAGCCGGGCAGCACGATCCAGTCCGCGCCGGCCAAGTCGGCCGGGCTGCGGGCCCAGCGCAGGCGAACGCCGGCGATGTTCTTGAGCGGCTGAAATTCGTCGAGGTTGCTGATATGCGGATACACCACGACGGCGACGGTACGCGTGACCTCGCCGCAGGAGATGCTGCGGTCGTCGAACACGCCGTCTTCTTCGGGCAGGCCGTGCTGCCACCACATCGGCAGCGTTGCGACCGTGGGGATGCCGGTCAGTTCACGCAGTTGCTGCGGCGCCGGTGCCAGCAACGAGGCGTCGCCGCGGAACTTGTTGAGCACGAAGCCCGCGACCAGCGCCCTGTCCGCCTCGGGCATCAGCGCCCAGGTTCCGTAGAGGTGCGCGAAGGCCCCGCCCCGGTCGATGTCGGTCACCAGCAGGCAGCGCGCGTCGGCATGCCGGGCAACGCGCAGGTTGACGATGTCGCTCGCCATCAGGTTGATCTCGGTGGGCGAACCGGCGCCCTCGATCACCACGATGTCGCTCGACCCGCGCAACGCATCGAGCGCCTGCGCGATCTGCGGCCAGACACGTTCGCTGCGTCCGCGCCAGGGCAGCGCCGACAGTTCGCCGCTCACCCGGCCCATCAGCACCACCTGGCTGTGCGTGTCGCGCTCGGGCTTGAGCAGCAAGGGGTTCATGCGCACGTCCGGTTCGGCGCGGGCTGCGAGCGCCTGGAAATACTGCGCGCTGCCGATCTCGCCGCCCGCCACCACGCGGGCGTTGTTGCTCATGTTCTGGGCCTTGAATGGCGCCACCTTGAAGCCCTGGCGCGCATACCAGCGGCACAGCGCGGTGGCCAGCCAGCTCTTGCCGGCGCCGCTGGTGGTGCCCAGGACCATCACGCAGCGGGCGGCCTTGCGGCTCTTGTTTTCGATCATCCGTGGATTGTCGGGTACGCCAAATCCTTCACGCTCCGGCCGACTGCATGCAGTGGGCCTGCATCCGCGCGACGCGGCGGCACGTAGTTCTCGCCACTACAAGGAAGAGGAAGTGACGGTCATGCCAGCTCTACGCGACATGGCGCTCCTGGTCGAGGAGCGCGAGAAAGAACAGTTCTACTGGGCGGTGATCGAAGCCCTCGACGACGACGCGTCGGAGGTGCTCCACTACCGCCGCTTCAGCGAGGCCACCGTGCCGCAGGCAAGCTACTCCAACGCGCTGGTGCTAGGCGCTGCCGCACTGCGCAGCGTGGCAGATGCCGACGCTTGAACGGCTTCGGGTTCGCCCGCGGCCAGCCTCGCTTCCCAGCCACCACCCAGCGCACGGATCAGCCCAACGGTGGCCTGGTACTGCGCCGAGCGCACCTGCAGCGCCTGGCGCCGGTTGCGCAGTTCGCTGCGGCGGGCATCGAGCAGATCGAGCTGGCTGACCAGCCCATTGCGGTAGCGCGAATCGGACAGCACGGTCGCACGGCTTGCCGAAGCCACCGCCCTCGCCTGCACCTGCGACTGGTTCTCAAGGATGCGCAGCGACGACAACTGGTCCTCCACGTCCCTGAAGGCGCCGAGCACCTGCTCGCGGTAGCCTGCCAGCGCGCCGTCCAGTTGCGCCGACGCGCCCTGCACGCCGGCCTCGCGCCGGCCGCCGTCGAAGAGCGGCAGCGACAGCAGCGCGCCGATGCCCCATGAGCGCGCCGACCACTTGAAGAGGTCGCCGATCTCGGGCGATGCATAGCCGCCCGCGCCGGTGAGCGCGATGCTCGGAAACCAGGCCGCCTGCGCCACGCCGACCCGCGCCTGCGCGGCCAGCACCGCCTTCTGCGCGGCCGAGATGTCGGGCCGGCGCGCGAGCAGCATGCCGGGCACGCCGGCCGGGATCGACGGCAAGGCAGTCGACCACGCGTCCGCGGGCATCGCGAACTCGGATGCCGCAGCGCCGGTCAGCACGGCGAGCGCATGTTCCAGCTCGGCACGCCGGCGGTCCAGCGTCAGGGCTTCGGATTCGGTTGACGCAAGCTCGGTTTCGACGCGCGCCACATCGAGCTCGGCGATGTCGCCGGCGCGCTGGCGGCGTTGGGTCAGGCGAAAGGTGTCGCGGTAGGCCTCCACCGTCTGCCGTACCAGCGTGCGTTCGGTGTCGAGCGCCCTGAGCGCAAGGTAGGTTTGCGCGGTTTCGGCCTGGACCAGCAGGCGCGCGCTTTGCAGCAGGCCCGCGCGCGCTTCGGCGTCGAGCCGCGCCGCATCGCTTGCTTGCGAAAGGCGCCCGAACAGGTCGAGCTCGTAGGAGAAGTTGGCGCCCGCGTTGATCAGCGTGCCGGGGCGCGTGCTCTGGTTGCGGTCGAGGCCCTGCTGCCGGCTCGCGCCTGCGCCCAGGCCAATCTGCGGCGCGCGGTCGGCATCGGTGCTGCGTGCCAGGGCACGCGCCTCGGCCAGCCGCGCGGCTGCCGACTGGATGCTCGTGTTGCCGGCGTCGGCACGTGCGACCAGCGCATCCAGCACCGGGTCGCCGAAGGCGCGCCACCACTCGCCGCGCGGCTGTGCCTCGGCCGGCTCGGTGCGCGTCCACTGGCCGTCCGCGGGCGCGGCGCCCTGCGCCTTGAACTGCGCCGGGGCTGCGAAGGCCGGCGCTTGCGCCGGCACGGTGGCGCAGCCGGCCAGCACCATGGCGGCCAGGAGCGGCAGCAGCACGGTGCGCCACCCTGCACTGGAGGTCAACGAATTCGATTTCATGTCGAGCTTTCTTGATTAGTCATGCAGGCCGAGAGGCGCGGCCGGCATCGGCTGCAAGCCAACGCCGCCACCTGCGCCATGCGGCACCTCGCCATGCAGCCGGAGCGGCCGGTTTCCGGCGAGCCGGCGCAGCGCCACGTAGAACACCGGCGTCAGGAACAAGCCGAAAGCCGTCACGCCGATCATTCCGGCGAACACCGCCACCCCCATCGCGCTGCGCATCTCGGCGCCGGCGCCGGTGGCGAGCACCAGCGGCAGCACGCCCATGACGAAGGCCAGCGACGTCATCAGGATCGGACGCAGGCGCAGCCGGCTCGCCTCGATCGCGGCCTGCACCGGCGAGCGGCCGGCGAACTCGAGCTCGCGCGCAAACTCCACGATCAGGATCGCGTTCTTCGCACTCAGCCCCACCAGCACCATCAGCCCGATCTGCGTGAACACGTTGTTCTCGCCGCCGGAGATCCACACGCCGGTCATCGCGGCGAGCAGGCCCATCGGCACGATCAGGATGATCGACAGCGGCAGCGTCAGGCTTTCGTACTGGGCGGCAAGCACCAGGAACACCAGCAGGATCGCGAGCGGAAACACGAGCACCGCCGAATTGCCGGCCAGGATTTCCTGGTAGGTGAGGTCGGTCCACTCGAAGCTCACGCCCTTGGGCAGCGTCTCGGCCGCGATGCGTTCGATCGCGTCCTGCGCCTGGCCCGAAGAGAACCCGGGCGCCGGCCCGCCGTTGATGTCGGCCGCGAGAAAGCCGTTGTAGCGCATCGCGCGTTCCGGCCCGAAGCTCGAATTGACCTTCATCAGCGCCGAGAGCGGCACCATCTCGCCGCTGGTCGAGCGCACCTTCAGCAGGCCCACGTCTACGGCCCGCGCCCGGTACGGCGCGTCGGCCTGCACGCGCACGCTGTAGGTGCGGCCGAACTTGTTGAAGTCGTTCGCATAGAGGCTGCCGAGATAGATCTGCATCGTGTCGAAGATGTCGGTCACCGGCACGCCGAGCTGGCGCGCCTTGGTGCGGTCGATGTCGGCATAGAGCTGCGGCACGTTGACCTGCCAGCTGGTGAACATGCCGGCGAGTTCGGGCGTCTGGTAGGCCTTCGCCATGAAGGCCTTCACCGCCGCGTCCATGGCGTCGTAGCCCAGCGAGGCGCGGTCTTCGATCTGCAGCTTGAAGCCGCCCGTGGTGCCGAGCCCGGCGACAGGCGGCGGCGGGAACATGACGATGAAGGCGTCCTGGATGCCGGCGAATTGCTGGTTCAGCTGGCCCGCGACCGCGCCGCCGCTCTGGTCGGCACGCTCGCGCTCGGCAAAGGGCTTCAGGGTCGCGAACACGATGCCCGAGTTCGAGCTGTTGGTGAAGCCGTTGATCGACAGGCCGGGGAACGAGATCGCGTCTTCCACGTTCGGGTTCTTCCGGGTGATCTCGCCCATGCGCTTGATCACGTCTTCGGTGCGGTCGAGCGTGGCGCCGTCGGGCAACTGCGCAAAGCCGATCAGGTACTGCTTGTCCTGCGCCGGCACGAAGCCGCTGGGCACCACCTTGAAAAGTCCGAAGGTGACGCCCACCAGCGCAAGGTAGATCACCAGCATCAGCGCCTTGCGCGAGATGACGCGCTTGACGCCGCCGCTGTAGGCCTCGGAGCCGCGGTGAAAGAGCCGGTTGAAGCCACGGAACAGCCAGCCGAACGCACGGTCCATGCCGCGCGTCAGCGCGTCCTTGGGTGCGTCGTGGCTGCGCAGCAGCAAGGCGGCCAATGCCGGCGACAGCGTGAGCGAATTGATCGCGGAGATCACGGTCGAGATTGCGATCGTCACCGCGAACTGCTTGTAGAACTGCCCGGTCAAGCCGCTGATGAAGGCCAGCGGCACGAACACCGCCACCAGCACCAGCGCGATGGCGATGATCGGCCCCGACACCTCGCGCATCGCGCGGTAGGTGGCCTCGCGCGGGGTCAGGCCGGCCTCGATGTTGCGCTCGACGTTCTCGACCACCACGATCGCGTCGTCCACCACGATGCCGATCGCCAGCACCAGCCCGAAGAGGCTCAGCGCGTTGATCGAGAAGCCCAGCAGGTGCAGCACGGCGAAGGTACCGACCACCGACACCGGCACCGCGAGCAGCGGAATGATCGACGCGCGCCAAGTCTGAAGGAACAGGATCACCACCAGCACCACCAGTGCGATGGCTTCGAGCAAGGTGTGGATCACCGACTCGATCGACGCACGCACGAACTGGGTCGGGTCGTAGGCGATGCGGTACTCCACGCCCTCGGGCATGTTCTTAGCGATCTCGTCCATCGTCTTGCGCACGTTGTCCGAGATGTCGAGCGCATTGGAGCCCGGCGCCTGGAACACGCCCATGCCGACCGCGGCGTCGTTGTTGAGCAGCGAGCGCAGCGAGTAGTCGGCCGCGCCGAGTTCGAGCCGGCCGATGTCGCGCAGGCGCGTCACGGCCCCGTCGGCACCGCTTTTCACGATGATGTCGCCGAACTCTTCCTCGCTCTGCAGGCGACCTTGCGCGTTGATCGACAGTTGCATGTCCACACCCGACTGCCCCGGCGATGCGCCGACCACGCCGGCGGCCGCCTGCACGTTCTGGCCTCGGATCGCAGCCACCACGTCGCTGGCCGACAGCCCGCGCTGCGCGACCTTCTGCGGATCGAGCCAGACGCGCATCGAATAGTCGCCGCCGCCGAAGATCTGCACCTGGCCCACGCCCTGGATGCGGGCCAGCCGGTCCTTGACGTTGAGCACCGCGTAGTTGCGCAGGTAGGTCATGTCGTAGCGGTCATTGGGCGACACCAGGTGCACCACCATCGTGAGGTCGGGCGCGCTCTTCACCGTGGTAATGCCCAGGCGCCGCACCTCTTCGGGCAGCCGCGGCTCGGCCTGCGAGACGCGGTTCTGCACCATCTGCTGGGCCTTGTCCGGATCGGTGCCGAGCTTGAAGGTGACGGTCAGCGTCATCACGCCGTCGGTGGTGGCCTGGCTGCCCATGTACAGCATGTCTTCCACGCCGTTGATCGATTCCTCCAGCGGCGTCGCCACCGTTTCGGCGATCACCTTGGGGTTGGCGCCGGGATACTGCGCGCGCACCACCACCGAGGGCGGCGCGACGTCGGGGTATTCGGAGATCGGCAGACCGCGCAGTGCGATCAGGCCGGCAATCAGTATCAGCAGCGACAGCACGCCCGCGAAGATCGGCCGGTCGATAAAGAATTTCGACAGATTCATGATGGCTCTTTCAAAGGTCCGCGAGCGCCGTGCTCAGGACTTGTCGGCAGCGGCGACGCGCTGCGGCTGTACTTCGGCCTTGGCATCCATGGCGACCACCTGCGGCGCCACCAGCGCGCCGGGGCGCACATGCTGCAGGCCGTTGACGACCACGCGTTCGCCGGCCGTCAGGCCCTTGGTCACGATGCGCAGGCCGTCGAAGGGCGCGCCCAGGGTGACCTCGCGGTATTCGGTCTTGTTGTCCTCGCCGACGACCATCACGAACTTCTTGTTCTGGTCGGTGCCGACCGCGCGTTCGCTGACCAGCAGCGCGGGTTCGCTGCGCGCCTGTCCCATGCGCACGCGGGCGAACTGGCCGGGGATCAACGCACCGTTCCTGTTGTCGAACGACGCCCTCACCCGCACCGTGCCGCTCCTCGCGTCGACCTGGTTGTCGATCAGCTGCAGGCGGCCTTCGAACGGCGTGCCTTCGACGCCGGATGTACCCATCTGCACCGGAATGCCTTCGATCCTGCTGCGCGCGCTGGCACCGCCGGGCAGGTTCGTCAGGGCGCGCACGACGACCTGCTCGTCGGCATCGAAGCTGGCGTAGATCGGACTCACCGACACCAGCGTGGTGAGCACCGGCGCGCCGGGGCCGGCAGCCACCAGGTTGCCGACCGTCACCTCCAGCTTGCCGATGCGCCCGGCCACCGGCGCACGCACCTGCGTGTAGCCCAGGCTCAGGCGTGCGGTCTGCAGCATGGCCTGCGCGGCGCGCAGGTTGGCCTCGGCCTCGCGGCCGGCGTTGATGCGCTCGTCGAGTTCGCGCTGGGCGATGGCCTGCTCGTCCCACAGCCGGCGCGCACGCTCCTGCTCGCTGCGGCTGAACGACACGCGCGCCTGCGCCGAAGCCACCTGCGCTTCGGCGCGCTCCACATCCGCCGCATAGGGTGCGCGGTCGATCGTGATCAGCAGCTCGCCCTCCTTCACCAACGCGCCTTCGCGGAAGTGCACCGCGGCCACCGCGCCGGCCACCCGCGAACGCACGTCGACACGCTCGACCGCCTCGAGCCGGCCGGAGAACTCGTCCCAGGTGTTGACCTGGGTCGCGGCGACCGTGGCCACGGACACCGGGGTGGCGCGCGGCGCGGTCACTGCCGGTGCGTCGTTGGCTTCGGCCTTGAAGCTCGGCAGGCCGAACACGGCAGACGTGATCGCCAGCACGGCGGTCAGGCCGGTCACGGCGGGCCAGAAGCCGCGGCGGCTCAGATTGGAAAGCTTGCTTTGCATGATGAACGTCCTTTTTTGAATGACTTGGGAATGCAGCGGCCCGGCCCGGCGCTTGTGGCGCCGGGAGGAGATGCGTTGGGACCGGATCGTCCGGCCGGGGGATCGGGTCTGGTTAAGCCGGCGGGTTCACCGGCTGCGGAGTCGCGGCGAAGAACGCGCACAGGTGCGCGGCGATCGTCTCCTCGCATGCGTGCTCGCAGTTCGCGGGGTCGTACAGGTCGTCGGGACACTTCGCGCCCGAGGGCAGCACCTTGCTGGTGACCGGCACGCCGGCATCGTGCAGACGGCGCGCGAAGCTCAGCGCCTCGTCGCGCATCGCGTCGTCCTGGCCGACCAGCACCAGCGTGGGCGCCAGCGCTGCCAGCCGCAGCGAGGCGCCCGGCACCGCGTAGGGATGGGTCGCGTTCATCGGCCGGCTCAGGTACTCCTGCCAGCCCGCAGCCCACCGGCATTCGGTCGCGTCGCCGGAAGCCTTTCGCAGCGACTGCGTGCCGGCGCACGGGTCGAGCATCGGCGACAGGAGAATCTGGCCGGCGATCGGAGGGTGCGCGCGGTCGCGCGCCATCAGTGCCACCGCGGCCGCCAGGTTGCCGCCGGCTTCTTCGCCGGCCAGGAACACGCGCGCACCCTTGCCGGCCAGCTTGACGCGCTGCTTGTAGAGCCACTCGAGCGCCGCGAAGCCGACTTCGATCGGTTCCGGGAAAGGCGCCAGCGGATACGCCAGCGACACCACCACGGCGCCTGCGCGGGCCAGCAGCCGGGCCACGTTGCAGCCGTCGTCCAGGTCGCCGCTGACGAAGGTGCCGCCATGGAAATGCAGCACCAGCGGCTGCGCCGCACCGCGCAGCCGCTCGCCGTACATGCGGGCCTGCACCGGCTGGCGGTCGGGCAGCGGCACGCTGATATCGGTTTCGGGACGGGGTGACATGGACAACTTTGTTGGTTGGACGATGGCTTGAATGTTAAGTCGCGAGCAGGCGCTTGCAACGCGGCATTGACCGCTACTCTGTTTCCATTCGGCTAACAATCAGCCAACAACCACATGTGAGAATTCCGCTGGCCCTGCATTCGCGGGCACTCAGGAGCAGTAAACATGGATCAGATCCAGGCCATGCGGATCTTCGTCCGCGTCGTCGAAGCAGGCACTTTCACGCGCGCAGCAGATTCGCTCGGACTGCCCAAGGGCACGGTCACCAAGCAGATCCAGGCGCTGGAGTCGCGCCTGCGCGTGCAGCTGCTCAACCGCACCACGCGCCGGGTCACGGTCACGGCGGACGGTGCGGCGTACTTCGAGCGCACTGCCCGTCTGCTGAACGACTTCGACGACATCCAGGCCAGCATGACCAATGCGCAGGCCAATCCAACCGGGCGGCTGCGCATCGACGTCGGTTCGTCGACCGCGAGCCTGATCATCCTGCCCGCGCTGGCAAGCTTCTGCGACCGCTATCCCGACCTCCAGGTCGACCTGGGCGTGAGCGACCGTCCGGTCGACCTGATCAGTGACAACGTCGACTGCGTGATCCGCGCCGGCGACCTGACCGACCAGTCGCTGGTGGCGCGGCGCATCGGCAACCTGGCGTTCGTGACGGTGGCTTCGCCGGCCTACGTGAAGCGCTACGGCGTGCCACAGCATCCGTCGGACATCGAGAAGCGGCACCAGCTGGTGAGCTTTTTTTCGGGCAGCACGCGCCGGGTTCATCCTCACGAGTTCCACAAGGAAGACCAGCACTTCGAACTGGCGGGCCCCTACCGCGTGTCGGTGAACGAAAGCACCGCGCACATTGCCGCGGTGCTCGGCGGCTTCGGCATCTCGCAGTGCGTCACCTTCATGGCCGATCCGCATCTGGCGAACGGTGAGCTGGTCGAGATCCTTGCCGACTGGACCCGGCCGCCGTTGCCGGTGCATGTGGTCTATCCGCCCAACCGCCACCTGAGCGCCAAGGTGCGGGTGTTCGTGGACTGGGCTGCGGACCTGTTCGCGAAGAATCCTGCGCTGCAGCGGCGCTGAGCCGGGATTCGGCCCCCAACACATGCGGGGCACCGTTTGGTGAGCTAAGTCACAAGTCCCGGTTACTTTGTGCCGGTGTCACGTCTACGCCAGAGACGCTCGCTACATTCTGGATTCAGACACCGCCATGCCCGACGATTTCACCATCGCGCCTCCGCGACACCCGCCGACCGGACGCGCGATATCCGCGCTGGGGACGTTGCAGCGCCTGATGGACGAAAACCGCCTTTCCCCCGTCTTTCAGCCCGTGGTGGATCTGCGCACAGGTTCCATCTACGGTCACGAGGCGCTCATTCGTGGTCCGCACGAGGAATCGCTTCACATGCCGGCCGACCTGCTGCAGCTCGCCGCGCGTGAGTCTTTGCAAGTCGAATTCGAGCTGCATTGCGTCGACCTAGCCCTGCGCCGCTGGGCAAGCCTTGGGCAGGCCGGCCGGCTGTTCGTCAACATGAGCCCGGATGTTCTGATGCGCGCCGCGGACGACGCGACGGCTTCGCTGCGCAGCCTGCTGTCCGCATCGGGTGTATCGCCGCACCTGGTGGTGATCGAACTCACCGAACAGGAATCGGCGAGCGACTGGCCTGCATTGCGGCAGGCCGTGAAAACCGTTCGTTCGCTGGGGGTCCTGCTGGCCCTGGACGACTTCGGCGAAGCGCACTCCGGCCTCAGACGCTGGGCCGAACTGCGCCCTGACTTCGTGAAAATCGACAAGTTTTTCACGCGCAGCATTTCCACCGCCCATGAAAACGTCGAAGTGGTCCGGGCCATACAGCAGATCAGCGCGGCAATGGGCACTCAGTTGATTGCCGAAGGCATCGCGCACGCCGACGACCTGCGCTTGCTGCGCGACTTGGACATCCCCTATGGGCAAGGCCATTTCCTCGGCCATCCTGCAGAAGCCCCGCTCTCGAATCTGGCGGCGGCCGTGACGCATGTGCTGGGCGACAACGACATTGCAATCATGCCGAATGCCGGGCAAGCCCATGCAGTCCTGCGCGGTCTGCCGGTCATTCAAGCGCCGGGCATCGAATTGCAGGCGACCAACGAGGATGTTTCCAGGATTTTTCAGGATCGCGTCGATCTCCATGCCCTGGCGATGGTGAGCGAAGGACGACCGGTTGCACTCATCAACCGCCAGGAATTCATGAATCGGTATGCGCAGCTGTATTTTCGTGAGGTCCATGGGCGCAAGCCGGCGGCCGGCTACGCCAATCAAACGCCGCTGGTGATCGAACTCGCCGCCGACATGCAAGAACTCATGGGCGTTCTCATGTCGGAGGATCAGCGCTACCTGCGCGACGGTTTCATCCTGACGGAAGACGGCAACTACGTCGGCCTGGGATCAGGCGACCAGCTCGTTCGCGCCGTGACCGAGACGCGCATTGAAGCGGCCAGGCATGCGAATCCGTTGACGGCCCTGCCGGGCAATATCCCGATCAACATGCACATCGAACGCCTCCTCATCGGTGGCGCTGACTTCGTGGCGTGCTATGCAGACTTGAACAACTTCAAGGCGTTCAACGACCACTATGGCTACTGGCGCGGCGACGAGATGATCCGCGCTGCCGCCCGATTGCTGGGACGCCATTCCGATCCGAAGCGGGACTTCGTCGGACACATCGGTGGCGACGATTTCATCGTTCTGTTTCAAAGTGCGGACTGGGAGCGGCGCTGCACCCGGATCGTCGAGGAATTCGGGCGCCAGGCCTCCACGTTCTACAACGATGCAGATCGTCAGGCCGGCGGGATCGAGGCTGAAGACCGACATGGCATCAACCGGTTTTTCTCGATCTGTTCGCTTTCGATCGGCGCCGTCCGCATCGATCCAGGCGCGATGGGGTGCGCTGAAGATGTTGCCAACGAGGCCTCCCTGGCAAAGCACGACGCAAAAATGTCGACCTCCGGAATCGCGGTCCGCACGGCAGCTGTGGTGGACTAGTCCCACTGCGCGAGTGAAGCAAGGCGTTACAAACTTTAGATTTTGTGGGACATCGCTTCCACGGATTCGAGGCTGTCACTGGCCCTGATCCGCGATACTCAGCAATGAAATGTCGGCTGCCGTACAGACGTGCGGTTGCCGAGCCGTCCCAAAACCCGATAAGCCTTGTCTTGCCCGCGCTAACCGCTGGCGACTTGGTCATGAGAAGAAAAAACGAACATGTCTCTGCTCAGCCCGTTGCGAAGCGTTCGACGCATCCTCGACCGGCCGTTCGCGCCGCCTGCGCCATCGGAATTGCAGCAGCCGGATTTCTTGTCGAAGGAAAGCTACGGCGCGCATTCGGGCGTATTCGAGAATTTCGAGCAGGCGCGTGCGTCGCTCCCACCAGGTCCGGAGTTCGATCGCGAAGCCCTGGCCGCGGAGTACGTGGACGTTCGTGCGAACAAGGTCTTCGCCTACGACTATCCGGTGATGTGGTGGCTCGATGACGCATTCCACAAAGGTGCGACGAGCGTGCTGGACATTGGCGGTTCGGTCGGCGTCCACTACTACGCCTACCAACGTTACTTCGAGATGCCAGCGACCCTGAGCTGGTGCGTGGTCGAGGTGCCGACGATGGTGTCGATCGGCCGCGAAATGGCCGTCACGAACGACGCGACGCCACTGAGCTTCGAGGAAGCCCTCGAACCGGTCGTTGCGAGCAATGCCCACGACGTCTGGATTTCAGCCGGTGCGATCCAGTTTCTCGACGACGCGAGGCCCAACGAGCTGCTCAAGCGCTGCGCAGTGCGGCCCAAGCACATCTTGCTGAACAAGGTGCCGCTCTATCACGGCGACGATTTCGTCACCACGCAGAACATCGGCCACGGGTCGTTCGCACCGCTCTACGTGTACAACCGGGCCCGCCTCATTCGCGACATCAAGCTGCTGGGCTACACGCTCAGGGACTGGTGGGCGGTGCACGAACGGTCGATGAGCATCCCGGGACATCCCGACAAGTCGTTTCCGAGCTTCAGCGGCCTGTACTTCGTCGACAACGAAACCTACGCGGCTTCGCAGCAAAAGTAGCCGCCGCGGCGGTCATCGGCCGGTTGCAGTTCGCCACGCGGCTTGCAGCGCCGACTGGCTCGCCGGCGGCAGCACGCCGACGCGTACATGGCCCGGCAGGCCGAACGACGTCGTGTCGCGCAGCTTGATGCCGGCCTCGCG
>JANOCL010000266.1:0-2089 GCA_031412135.1 Variovorax sp.
GGTGTCGGCCGAGCGCATCGCCGCCTCGACCGACGTGGCCGCCTGGCTCGACGTGCGGGCCGGCGAGTCGGTGTTCCACACGGTGTGCCTGCACCTGGAAGACGGCGTGCCGGTGCAACTGGAAGACCGCTACGTCAACCCGCGCGTGGTGCCGGACTTTATGGAGCAAGACCTGGCGACCACGCCGCCCAGCGAGTACCTGGTGCGCCACGTGCCCTTCGACCAGATCGAGCACCTGGTCGACGCGGTGCTGCCCACCGCCGAGCAGGCCGGCGCGGGCCGAGGCATCCAGCGCGAGCTGAACGCCACCGGCATGGATGCGGCGCAGCATCGCCAGATCCACATCACCGGGCATGAGCACCAGCGGTGCGGCGGCATGAAGGGAGGCGTTGTCCATCGAAGGGTCCTGTATGTACAAGGGGTTGCGGCGCAGGCGCTGGCGGTGCCCGTTACCCGAAGGACGGATTGCCGTCGGCGCTGAAGCGGCTGCCGAGCCGGTAGCGGGACGCGGGATGCAGGCAGCGCACCATCGTCACCGGCAGCGTGCGCGTCCAGGTGCGGCGGGTGAGCAGCAGGCAGGGGTCGCTGGGCGACATCGCCAGGCGCTCGGCCTGTTCGGCGGTGGGCAGCACGGCATCGACCACGTGCTCGATCTGGTCGAAGGGCACGTTGCGCACCAGGTATTCGCTGGGCGACACGGTCGAGAAATCCTGGTCGAGAAAGGTCGGCACCACGCGAGGATTGACATGGCGGTCTTCGAGCTGCACCGGGATGTCGTTTTCCATGTGCAGGCACACGGTATGAAAGACCGACTCGCCCGGCCGCAGGTCGAGCCACACCGCCACGTCGGGCGACGCGGCGACGCGCTCGGCCACCAGGAACTCGCAGCGGTAGTCGTGGCCGCGGATGCGGATCTCGCTCGCGATGTTGGCGATCTGCAGCAGGGTCGACTGCGGCTTGTTCTCCGCCACGAAACTGCCGACGCCGGCCACGCGCACGATGCGGCCTTCGGCCACAAGTTCGCGCAGCGCGCGATTGACCGTCATGCGCGCAATGCCGAACTGCGCCACCAGTTCGCTCTCCGACGGCAGCCGGTGGCCGGCAGGCCACGAGCCGTCCTGGATCTTGTGCGTGGCGAAGGCCTTGACCTGCTCGTACAGCGCCAGTGCTGGCTGAGGCGGGCGGGCCTTGCGGTGGGTCGTTGTGTTCATGGCGTCTCGAATGCGGGCTTGACCGGACGCAGAGGCCGCGAAGGTACGCAAAGGTCGCAAAAGGAAAGCCAAGGATTTGTCTCCCGACTTCTTTCGCGCCCTCTGCGAAACCTTTGCGACTTCTGCGTTCGGCTGCCCGTATTCATTTCAGTGCTCCACGCCCGCCATCGATTCGGCGCGGATTTCTTCCGTGAGCCGCGCCTTGATCTCCATGAACTCGGGCGAGGTCTTGATGGTGTAGTGCCGTGGGTGCGGAAAGTCGACCGCGATCTCGGTCTTGATGCGGCCAGGCCGCGCGCTGAACACCGCGACGCGGTTGGCCATGAAGATGGCCTCGTCGATGTCGTGCGTGACGAACAGCACCGTCTTCTGCGCCGACTCCCAGATGCCGAGCAGAAGCTCCTGCATCAGCACGCGGGTCTGGTTGTCGAGCGCGCCGAAGGGCTCGTCGAGCAGCAGGATCTTCGGGTCGTTGGCCAGCGCGCGGGCGATCGCGGTGCGTTGCTGCATGCCGCCCGAGAGCTGCTTCGGAAAGTGGTTCTCGAAGCCGCGCAGTCCCACCTTGGCGATGAAGTAGTCGCTGCGTTCCTTCTGCCGGGCCTCCGGCATGCCGCGCTCGCGCAGGCCGAAGCGGATGTTCTGCAGCACGGTGAGCCAGGGAAAGAGCGTGTAGCTCTGGAACACCACGCCGCGGTCGGCGCCCGGGCCTTCGATCTCATGCCCGTCGAGCAGCACCCGGCCTTCGCTCGGATGGTCGAGCCCGGCCACGATGCGCAGCAGCGTCGACTTGCCGCAGCCCGACGGCCCGAGGATGGTGACGAAGTCGTTCTCGCGCACGTCGAAATCGATCGGCTGCAGCGCCTGCGTGCGCTGGCCCC
>JANOCL010000267.1:0-8970 GCA_031412135.1 Variovorax sp.
ATCTTCAGCCGCGCGTCCACGGCTTTCGGCGCCGAGCCGAACACGCAGGCATCGCCGGTCGACCTGGCGCTGCCCGGCACGCTGCCGGTGATGAACAAGGGCGCGGTAGAGCGCGCCATCAGGCTCGGGCTGGCGCTCGGCGCGCACATCGCGCCGCGCAGCGTGTTCGCGCGCAAGAACTACTTCTATCCCGACCTGCCCAAGGGCTATCAGATCAGCCAGTACGAGATTCCGGTGGTGCAGGGCGGCTCGGTGTCCTTTTTTCTCGGCGACGAGGAGAAGACGGTGCGCCTGGTGCGCGCGCACCTCGAGGAAGACGCCGGCAAGTCGTTGCATGAAGACTTCGTCGGCCTGACCGGCATCGACCTGAACCGCGCCGGCACGCCGCTGTTGGAGATCGTGACCGAGCCCGACATGCGCTCCACCGCCGAGGCGGTGGCCTATGCGCGCGAGCTGCACAAGATCGTCACCTGGATCGGCATCTGCGACGGCAACATGCAGGAAGGCAGCTTCCGCTGCGACGCCAACGTGTCGGTGCGCAGGCCCGGTGCGCCGCTCGGCACGCGGCGCGAAATCAAGAACCTGAACAGCTTCAAGTTCATGCAGCAGGCCATCGACTACGAGATCCGCTGGCAGATCGAGGAGATCGAGGACGGCCGCCAGGTGCAGCAGGCCACGGTGCTGTTCGACCCCGCCACCGGCGAGACGCTCGCCATGCGCACCAAGGAAGATGCGGCCGACTACCGCTACTTTCCCGACCCCGACCTGCCGCCGCTGGCGATCGCGCCCGAATGGATAGAGCGCGTGCGTGCCGAAATGCCCGAGCTGCCGCGCGCCATGGCCGCGCGCTACGTGCGCACCCACGGCCTGTCCGAATACGACGCGGCACAGCTCACGCAAAGCCCGGCCTTTGCCCGCTATTTCGAGAGCACGGTGGCAGCCGGCGCGGCGCCCAAGCCGGCCAGCAACTGGATCACCGGCGAACTCGCCCGGCGCCTGAACCAGCAGGACATCGCGATCGGCGAAGCGCCGGTCTCGGCCGCGCAGTTGGCCCGGCTGATCGAGCGCATCGGCGACGGCACGGTGTCCAACAACGCGGCGCGCCAGGTGTTCGATGCGCTGTGGACCGGCGAAGGTCAGGACGTCGACGCCATCATCCAGGCCAAGGGCCTGAAGCAGATGAGCGATTCCGGCGCCCTGGAGAAGATCGTCGACGGCGTGCTCGCCAGCAACCAGAAGAACATCGACGAATACCGCGCCGGCAAGGACAAGGCTTTCAATGCGCTGGTCGGCCAGGTGATGAAGGCCAGCCAGGGCAAGGCCAATCCGGCACAGGTCAATGCACTGCTGAAGGCACGGCTGGGCTGAAGACCGCAATCGCCGCGGCACTTGCAGACACCCGTTGTCCTACTGGAGCTGGGATTCGATGGCGAGCTTGTCGATGACGGACCACACTTCCACGATTTTTCCGTCTGCGAATCTGTAGAAAACGTTCTCGGTAAAAGAGATGCGTTTTCCATTCACATGCACGCCAAGAAACTCCCCATTTGGCGAGCAATTGAAATGCAGTCGGGCGGCGATCTGCGGCGGCTCCGAGACGAGCAACCGGATGTCGAAAAAGAGATCGGGAATCTCCTCGACGTCTTTCTGGAGCATCTCGCGATAGGCCGCTGCGCCTATTTGCTGGCCGTTGTAGCGCACGTGGTCATGAACGAATTTTGCGAGATCTGGCCAGTCTCGAGCATTGAGGCATGCGATGTAGCGGCGATAGACGCTCGAAAGGCCAGTGCCGGGCATGTTGACTCCTTTTCCAAGGCGGTTTCAAGTCAGAAGCACAACGCTCGGTTCGCGAAGGGCGAACGTGACGGCCCGATCGAGGCAAGTCGTCAAAAATAGCAGCCAGTCTGGGCAGGAAGTCCGTATGCCTGCGCGAGCATGCTTGGCGGATACGGTGGTGGTACGACACTGTGCCTGCTGGAGAAACGGTTGAACCAGTCAGCGAGCTTCGGGCAGTCGGAGGGGATGGAGACACCATAAAAGCCGCTCGTGAACTCGAGCAGAGCCATGCCGACACAGTCTGCCACTGTCACGGACTCTCCCGTCAAGAACAGTCCCGCCATCATGGCCTCAACGACTCGCAGCTTGGCTGTGTATCTTTCAGCCCCGATGGTGGCTGCATCGATGTTTGCCACATGTCGATCAGCATTGAGGGCGCTTCCTTGTCGAGCCCAGATCCCGAAGAAGGAGGTCGCCTCGTCGAGAACTGCAACCATCGCTCTCGTTGCTGCGCGACCCTCTGGCGAGTCGCCCATCATGTTGGTTTCGGGGTACCTCTCTTCGAGGTATTCGAGGATAGCGATCGACTGCCCGATCGACTGCCCGTCTCCAAGGTCGAGAACGGGAAGCGAGTGACCAGGGTTCAGGTTTCTGAGGAACCCCGAAGGCCAGAGTTCGGGTCGATGGGGAAACTCGACCTCGATGAGTTCCAGATCGGCGATGTTCTTCTCGGCCAGGTAGATCGTGACGCGACGGGGGTAGGGGCCCCATGAAAAGTTGTAGAGCTTCATTGTTGTTCCTTTGCGACCGGCTCGCGCTTGGCACCACGACACGTTACCCGGCTCAACACGTTGCTTCGAGACGCTCCGGGAGTGTGCAGCCGTGATTGACACGCCCGTTGTCTACGATGGATGCGCCGACCAAACGAGAACCGATGTTTCCGAGACCGATGATTGCGGTTTTCGTTTTGATTCTGCCTTCCTGACTCGTTGAGATGCCGAGACGACCTCGGCGTGGATTCCACTGCTCAAGCAGCAGCGGTGCGGTGAACTGGGCGCGTAAAGTAGCTCGCGATGGCGCAGCCAAAGCGACGCGGCCAGTCGGTCCTCGAGTTCGCAGCAAGCGCCAAGGCAACGTTATTCCAACGCAGAGCGACTTGATACAGGCCGCAATGGGAAGCTCTTTTGCTGAAAGTGGAAGGCCGAATGATGTTGAACCGGACTCCTTCGGATCTTCACTGAAGCCGACGACGCCAACAGCTGTCGGACGCCGCACGGATTCATGACCTTGCGGTGTCGTCGATCTCCAGAATTCTCGATGCCTTCGAGCAGCAACTCGGCGTCAAGCTGCTTCGACGTGATTCGCCTCCGGCAATGGTGGCCGACGCCGGTGCGCGATCGCAATGAAGCCACGTTCCAGCGCGGCCGAGTTTTGCCGCAGCGTCCGGCGCCGACTCGCCGAAAAAACTCGCGGCAAGTTGAAAGCCGACAGCCGCTCAGCGAGTTACGGCGGCAGCGTTGCGCGCCCACAGCGGCCGCAGGCGCGTGCGCTCTTCGTCGAAGCGCGCGTTGACCCGTTGCTTTTCTTCCTGTTGCTCGTTGATGAAGCGGTTCTGCACCGCCATGCTCTTGTCGTTGTCCTCGACCTTCCGGCGCAGCGCAGCCGGCGCCTTGCTCACGTCCTTTGTGTAGAACTCGAGTTCGTCGTCGGCCGTCTTGCGTTCGTCGGCGAGTTCGCCCAGGCGCTTCTTCGCGGCCTGGATCACCGCATCGATCTGGACCAGCGCCTCGGCGCGCTCGCGGTCGTGCGCAGTGGTGTTGGGATAGCGAACGAGGAGCGCGCGTTCGCGGCGGCGCTCCTCGGTCAGTCGCGCCGCCTGCAGGCCGGCCAGGCGCTCGCGCTCTTCGCGTTCGGCCATCTCGCGTGGCGTGTAGGTGGGCTCGATCTTGCGGCGCACATTGCCGCTCGGGCTCAGTTCGCGCTGTTCGCGATCGCTGCACTCGGCGATCGGCCGGTCGGACGTGAGGGTGCGGCCGCGGCCGTCGATGCAGCTGTAGATGCCGCTTGCCGACGGTGCCGACTGTGCGTGCGCCAGTGCGGCGGCGACCAACGGCAAGGCCAGGGCTGCTGCAAGGCGTAGAGGGGTGCGGGCCAACGTCGGTCTTTCTGACAGTGATTTCAACCGGCGCCGTAGCGCGTCCGGTAGGCAAATACTCCCTCGCGATGGGCACCCAGTTCGTCGTTTCCGTGGCCCGAGAGGTACTGTAGCAAGTCATCGAGCGTGGCGATCGCCACCACCGCAAGACCGAGCCGATTGCGGACATATTGCACGGCGCTGTGCGGTACATCGGCACCGTTCTCGGTCGCCATCTCCTGCCGGTCAAGCGCGATGGCCACTGCATGCGGCGTGGCGCCCGCGCGCTCGATGGCGTCGATCGACTCCCGCACCGCAGTGCCGGCCGACATCACGTCGTCGACGATCAGCACCCGGCCGGCGAGCGGCGCGCCGACCAGCGTGCCACCTTCGCCGTGATCCTTGGCTTCCTTGCGGTTGTAGGCAAAGGGCAGGTTGCGTCCGCGCCGGGCAAGCTCGGCCGCCAAAGTGGCACCGAGCGGTATGCCCTTGTATGCAGGGCCGAAGATCATGTCGAACTCGAGGCCGCTCTCGATCAGCCGGTCTGCATAGAATTCGGCCAGCCGCGCGAGCTTGGCCCCGTCGTCGAACAGGCCGGCGTTGAAGAAGTAGGGGCTCATGCGGCCGGCCTTGGTCTTGAACTGGCCGAAGCGCAGCACCCCGGACTCGATCGCGAACTGCACGAACTGCTGGGCCAACACGCCGCTGCGTGCGCCCGCTTCCACCTTTTCCACCTCTTCAGCCATCGGGAACGTCCTTGTGTTCAAACTGACCAGCCTCAACCTCAACGGCCTGCGATCGGCCGCGACCAAAGGCGTCGCCGACTGGGTTGCCGAACTGGCGCCGGATTGTATTTGCATGCAGGAAATCCGCGTCCAGGCGAGCGACGTCGAAGGCCGTTTCGAGGAGATGGCCGGCCTCAAAGGGCACTTCCATTTCGCTGAGAAAAAAGGCTACGCCGGCACCGCCATCTACAGCCGGCATGCGCCGAGCGACGTGGTGGTCGGCTGGGGCGACCGCGAGTTCGATGCCGAGGGCCGCTACCTCGAACTGCGCTTCGACACGCCGGCACGCAAGCTGTCGGTGATCAGCTGCTATTTTCCGAGCGGCTCGTCGGGCGAAGAGCGGCAGGCGGCGAAGTACCGGTTTCTCAAGGGCTTCTTTCCGCACCTGATTGCCCTCAAGCGCGAGCGCGAGTTCGTGCTGTGCGGCGACATCAACATCGCGCACCAGGAGATCGACCTGAAGAACTGGCGCGGCAACCGGAAGAACAGCGGCTTCCTGCCCGAAGAGCGCGCCTGGATGACCCGTCTGCTCGATGCCGGCGCGCAGGGCGCCGGCCTGTGCGACGTCTACCGCATGCTCAAGCCCGACACCACCGGCGACGCCTACACATGGTGGAGCAACCGTGGTCAGGCCTATGCGAACAACGTCGGATGGCGGCTGGACTATCACCTTGCGACACCGGCGCTCGCCGCACTGGCGCGCGACGAGCAGATCTACCGGGCGGTCAAGTTCAGCGACCACGCGCCGATCACGGTGGACTACGACTTCACGCTCTAGCGCGACAACGCCGGCAGCGCCTTCGCGAGCGTGCCGCCGAACGCGCGCATCGCTTCGGTTTCCTGCACGCCGCGCTTGGTGATGCGAAAGAAATCGAGTTCGACCTTTGGCTTGATCAGCACGTCCACGCGCACCCGGTGGCGCCGGCACGCCGCGAGCGCGAAGGTCGGCATCACCGCGGTGCCGAAGCCGGCCTCGACCATCGAGATCAGCGTGCCGAAGAAGTTGAAGGCCGGCCGCGCCGCGTCGGCGCGGCCGATGGCCGCCAGATGCAGGTCGATCACCTTCTGGATCGGATTGCTCTGCGGCAGGCCCAGCAGCTCGGCCGCGCGCAGCGACGACCAGGGCGCGGTACCGATCGCCGACGCTGTCGCCGCCGCATCGGCCGGCGCCACGCGCATCAGATGGAAGCGTCCCACCGGCGTGCGTTCGAGCCCCGGCACGGCCTTGAAGAAGAACCCGAGGCCCATGTCGGCCTCTCCGCCGGTCACCATCGCTTCCACGTCGCGCAGGTCGGCGTCGAAGAGCTTCAGGCTCACCGCCGGATGGCCCAGCCGGAACTGATGAAACACCTGCGGCAACAAGTTGGAAGACACCAGCGGCGTGGCGGCGATGCGCAGCGTCTGGCGCGCCTGGTCACCCTCGCTGCCGAGCCGTGCGGTCACGTCGTCGAGGTCGGTCACCACCCGCTCCACCACCGGCAGCAGCCGCCGGCCGGCTGCGGTGAGGCCGACCATGCGGGTGGTGCGGTCGAACAGGCGGCAGCCGAGCTGGCGCTCCATCTCGCGCACCAGCGTGCTCAGGCCGGCCTGCGTCATGTGCGCCTGCTCGGCGGCGCGAGTGAAGTTGCCGATGCGCGCGACATGAAGAAAGGCCCGCATCTGGCGCAGCGACAGATTCATATGCATTCATGATAAATGCATACGACATCTAAATTTCCCTGATGGCGTTGGCATCGGTCTAATCGGCAGGATGAGCAACAAGCAAACCGAAGTCATCGTGCTGGGTGCCGGGATCGGCGGACTCACGCTGGCACTGAGCCTGCACCAGGCGGGCATCGACTGCCGCGTGTACGAGGCGGTTTCCGAACTCAAGCCGCTTGGCGTCGGCATCAACCTGCTGCCGCATGCGACGCGGGAACTGAGCGAACTCGGCCTGCTGCCGGCACTCGATGCGGTCGGCGTGCGCACGCAGGAGTCGGTGTTCTTCAATTCGCACGGCCAGCTGGTGTTCAGCGAGGCGGCCGGCACCGCCGCCGGCTACGACTGGCCGCAGTACTCGATCCACCGCGGCGACCTGCATGCCGTGCTGCTGGCAGCAACGCTCGAGCGGCTCGGTGCCGACAGCGTGGTCTGCGGCCACCGCTGCGCCAGCGTCGCGCAGGACGGCGACGGCGTGACCGCGCGCTTCACCGCGCCGGACGGCACGGCCCTGCCCGAGGTGCGCGCTTCGGTGGCGGTGGGCTGCGACGGGATCCACTCGGTGCTGCGCAGGCAGCTCTATCCAGGCGAGGGCGCGCCGCGCTATTCGGGCGTCAACATGTGGCGCGGCACGGCGAAGCACGAGCCGTTTCTCTCAGGCGCGAGCATGGTGCGCGCGGGCTGGCTCGACCTCGGGAAGATGGTGATCTACCCGATACGCAACGACATTGATGGCGAGGGCAACCAGCTCGTCAACTGGGTGGCCGAGATCCATGCACCCCAGCCGGCGCTGCAGGACTGGAGCCGGGCCGGCCGGCTGGAAGACTTCATGCCGGCCTTCGAAGACTGGCATTTCGACTGGCTCGACGTGCCGGCGCTGATCCGCTCGTCCGACGCGATTCTTGAATACCCGATGGTCGACCAGGACCCGCTGCCGAGGTGGACCCACGGCCGGCTCACGCTGCTCGGCGATGCGGCCCATCCCATGGTGCCGCGCGGCTCCAACGGCGCCGGTCAGGCGATCATCGATGCGCGCTTTCTGGCCGGTGCGCTTCGCCAGATGGGCGTGGGCACCGAAGCGCTGGATGCATACGACCGGGTGCGGGTGCGGGCCACCACCGACGTGGTGCTCACCAACCGCAGCAATCCGCCGGACACCATCCTGCGCGAGGTGTTCGAACGCTCGGGCGGCAAACGCTTCGACCGGCTGGAAGACATCGTGACCCGCGCGGAGCTGCAGGCGATCTCGGACAACTACAAGCGCGTGGCCGGGTACGACCCGGCGGCCCTGAAGGCGCGGCCGTCCTATCTTTGACAGAACAACGGAGACAACAACCATGCATCCAACGAAGAAATTGCTGGGCAGCCTGCTGCTGGCGACCAGCGCCGTGGCAGCCCATGCCTGGCCGGACCAGCCGATCACGCTGGTGGTGCCCTACACCCCCGGCACCGGCATCGACCTGATCGCACGGCAGTTGTCGGCGCGGCTGCCGTCGGTGCTCGGCCAGCCCGTGGTGGTGGAAAACGTGGCGGGCGCGAGCGGCAACATCGGCAGCGAGCGGGTGGCGCGGGCCAAGCCCGACGGCTACACGCTGCTGGTGCAGGTCAACACGCTGGTGATGAACAAGAGCCTGTACAAATCGCTCTCCTACGATCCGCTGACCGACTTCAGTCCGGTGTCGCTCACCTCCTGGGGCACGCTGCTGCTGGTGACGAATCCGGCGGTGCAGAAGACCACGTCGGTCGCCCAGGTGGTCGCGAACGCGAAGGCGAGCCCCGGCAAACTCACCTATGCCACGCCGGGCGTCGGCACGCCGCATCACCTGTCGATGGCGCTCCTGCTCCAGAACGCCGGCGCCGAGATGCTGCATGTGCCGTACAAGGGCACCGCGGGCGCGGTGACCGACCTGCTCGGCGGGCGCATCGACTACATGTTCCTGCCGGTGCACGTGGCGCTGCAGCACATCCAGGCCGGCAAGCTCAAGGCGATCGCGAGCGGCAGCGACAAGCGGATCGCGCAACTGCCCGACGTGCCGACCTTGGCCGAGGCCGGCGTCAAGGTCGGCAATGTCGACATGTGGTACGGCGTGCTGGCGCCCAAGGGCACGCCGGGGCCGGTGGTCGAGCGCCTCAACAAGGAGATTGCCGCAGTGCTGAAGCAGCCCGAAGTGGCGACCGCTTTCGAAGCGCAGGGCATGGTGCCGGCGAGTTCGCAGCCGGGCGAGTTCAAGGACCTGATCGCGAAGGACGCGCAGCGCTGGGCTGGCGTGGTTCAAAAAGGCGGCATCACCGCTGATTGACCGCGCTCGACCGCCAGCGGCCGCCTTGCGGGGCGAGTTGGTTCACGGCGGCTTCGCCGCGCGGTACAGCCCCTGGACCTTCGGCACGTTGGCCTCGAGCTTGGCGATGCGGTCGTTGCCGCTCGGATGGGTCGAGAGAAAACTCAGGCCGCCCTGGTTCTTGGATGCCTGCGCCATCTTCTTCCAGAGCGATACGGAGGCCTTCGGGTCGTAGCCGGCGCGTGCCGCCAGTTCGAGCCCGACCAGGTCGGCATCGGTCTCGTCGCTGCGGCTGAAC
>JANOCL010000268.1:0-18097 GCA_031412135.1 Variovorax sp.
GTTGGCCACGTTGTACTGGCCGATCAGCTGGGTCTGAAGGCGTTCGGTCGGCACGCCTTCCTCGGCCACCGAGAACTGCAGGCCGTGCGCGTCGCAGCCGATGTCCTTCGCCATGAGACGCGCCGCTGCGCCTTCGGCCGACACGGTCCAGATGTCGAGCATACCGACGCCCTGGTCGACCAGCGTCGCGACCAGGCGCGCGCCATGTGCGTCGTCGATGTTGACCACCGCCGCGCGCAGCCCGGGCCAGCGGAACAGCTCGGCCTTGGCCTGCCAGTAGGCGTCCATGCTGCCGTGGTAGTCGAGATGGTCCTGCGTGAAGTTGGTGAACAGCGCGACCGCGATGCGCGTCCCGTCGAGGCGCCGTTCGGCGATGCCGATCGACGAGGCTTCGATCGCACAGGCACCGAAACCGCGATCGACGAAGCCGCGCAGCTCGCGCTGCAGCATCACCGGGTCGGGCGTGGTGAGGCCGGTGTAGGTGAGCTCGGGCGGCACGCCGATGCCGAGCGTGCCCACCACCGCGCAGGGCGACGGACCTTTCGGCGCCGATGCGCAAAGCGCCTGCGCGAGCCACCAGGCGGTGGAGGTCTTGCCGTTGGTGCCGGTCACCGCGAGCACGTCGAGCCGGGCCGACGGATCGTCGTGGTAGGCCGCGGCGATCGGCCCGGTGGCCGCCTTAAGGCCGGCATAGCCGGCGATCTGCTCGCCTTCGAAGCCGAATTGCTCGACGCCCTCCGACTCGACCAGGCAGGCGGCTGCGCCCTGCGCCAGTGCAGACGCGACATGGCGTCGCCCATCGGCAGCGGCACCGGGCCAGGCAATGAAGCCGTCGCCCGCGCCTACAGGCCGGCTGTCGGCATGCAGCACGCCGCGCACGCGGGCCTTGAGCCAGCCTGCGGCTTCGACGGGATCGCGCAGCGTCATCATCAGAAGCTTTCCTCGACGCCGTTGGTGACGACCAGCGGCTTGACCGCCATGTCGGGGGCGACGTTCATCATGCGCAGGGTCTGCTGCACGACTTCGCTGAACACCGGTGCGGCGACCAGGCCGCCGAAATACTGGCCGGCGCTCGGCTCGTCGATCATCACCGCCACGATGATGCGCGGCTTGTCGATCGGCGCCATGCCGGTGAACCACGAGCGGTACTTGTTGCTCGCATAGCCCTTGCCGACTTGCTTGTGCGCGGTGCCCGACTTGCCGCCGACCGAGTAGCCGATGGTCTGCGCACGCTGGCCGGTGCCGCCGGGGCCGGCGGCCATCTGCAGCATCTTGCGCACGGCCAGCGCGTTCTGCGGCGAGAACACCTTGACGCCGACCGCCGCATGCGGGCTCTTGAGGATCGTCGCCGGAATGATCTGCCCGTCGTGCGCGAAGGCGCTGTACGAATGCGCCATCTGGAACAGCGAAGCCGACAGCCCGTAGCCGTAGGCCATGGTGGCCTGCTCGACCGGGCGCCAGGTCTTCCAGGGCCGCAGCCGCCCCGTCACCGCACCCGGAAACTGGAGCTGCGGCTTCTGGCCGTAGCCGAGCGCGGTGTAGGTGTCCCACATTTCGTGCGGGCTCATCTTCTGCGCGATCTTGAGCGCGCCGACGTTGCTGGACTTCTGGATCACGCCTTCGACCGTGAGCGTGCCGTAGTTGTGCGTGTCGCTGATGGTGAAGCCGCCGATGCTGAGGCGCCCGGGACCGGTTTCGATCAGGCTCTGCGGCTTGATGCGGCCGGCTTCGAGGGCCATCGCGACCGTGATCGGCTTCATCGTCGAGCCGGGCTCGAAGGTGTCGGTCAAGGCGCGATTGCGCAGCTGGTCGCCGGTGAGGTTCTGGCGCTTGTCGGGCACGTAGCTCGGGTAGTTGGCCAGTGCCAGCACCTCGCCGGTGATGGCGTCGAGCACCACCACGCTGCCGGCCTTGGCCTTGTGGGCCGTCACCGCGTCGCGCAGCTTCTGGTAGGCGAAGAACTGCACCTTGCTGTCGACGCTCAGCTGGATGTCCTTGCCGTCGACCGGCGGCACCTGTTCGCCGACGCCTTCGACCACGCGGCCGAGCCGGTCCTTGATGACGCGGCGCGCCCCGGCCTTGCCGGCCAGGTCGCCATTGAAGGCGAGTTCGATGCCTTCCTGCCCGTTGTCCTCGACATTGGTGAAGCCCACCACATGCGCGGCCGCCTCGCCCTCGGGGTACTGGCGCTTGTATTCCTTGCGCTGGTAGATGCCCTTGATGTCGAGTTCGGCAATGCGCTTGGCGATGGGTGCGTCGACCTGCCGCTGAATCCAGACGAAGGTCTTGTCCTCGTCCTCGAGCTTCTTGTCGAAGTCCTTCTGCGACATGCCCAGCAGCTTGGCCACCTGCTTCAGCTTTGCCTTCACGTCAGGGTCTTCGCGCTCGACGTCTTCCGGAATGGCCCAGATGCTGGGCGCCACCACGCTGGACGCGAGCAGCAGGCCGTTGCGGTCGAGGATGCGGCCGCGGTTGGCCGGCAGCTCCAGCGTGCGGGTGAAGCGCACCTCGCCCTGGCGCTGGAAGAAGTCGTTGCCGATGACCTGCACATAGGCCGCACGGCCGGCCAGCACCAGAAAGCCCGACGCGATGACCGCGACGATGAACTTGCTGCGCCACACCGGCGTCTTGCTGGCGAGCAGCGGACTGGTCGTGTATTGCACGCTGCGGCTGCTCCGGCTTGCGCGGCGGTTCATTGAGCGGGCCTCCGTGCAGGGGCCGCGCGCGGGGCGGAAGCCGCCGGCGTCGGCGGCGCCACGACGGCGGGGATCACGCTGCCGTCCGGACGCACGTACTGCGTGATGGCCGGCGTGGTCGTGCGCATCTTGAGCTGCTCCTTGGCCAGCTTCTCGACGCGCAGCGGCGTGGCCTGCGCGCGCTTCTCGACCTGCAGCCGGTCGTGGTCGAGCTCGAGCCGGCGCGCTTCGGTCTGCACGCGGTGCAGCTCGGTGAACAGCTGGCGCGAAAGGTACTGGGTGTGCACCAGGTAGATCGCAGACGCCATCACGGCCAGCAGCAGGAGCAGGTTGAGGCGCGCCATGTCAGTGGCTTTCGGTGCGCTCGGCAACGCGCAGGATCGCGCTGCGTGCGCGCGGGTTGCCATCCACTTCGGCCTGCCGCGGCTTGATGCGGCCGAGCGCGCGCAGCTTCATCACGCGCGGTGCCGCAAACGGCGCACGCCGGTCGTAGACCTCGCGCGAATGCCCTGTGATGAACTGCTTCACGATGCGGTCTTCCAGCGAATGGAAGCTGATCACCGCAAGGCGGCCCTGGGGTTGCAGCACGGCAAGGCTCGCTTCTAGCGCCTGTTGCAGCTCTTCAAGCTCGGCGTTGATGAAAATCCGAAGAGCCTGAAATGTGCGCGTTGCAGGGTTCTGGCCCGGCTCGCGGGTTTTGACCGTGCCAGCCACGAGCTCGGCCAGCTCGGCGGTGGTTGAAATTGGGCCCCGTTCTTGTCGGCGAGCTGCAATCGCCTTTGCAATCTGAACAGCAAACCGTTCCTCGCCATAGTCACGAATCACCTCCGCAATCTGCTCTGGTTCGGCCGTTGCCAGCCAGTCGGCCACGCTCTGGCCGCGCGTGGTGTCCATGCGCATGTCGAGCGGGCCGTCGAAACGAAAAGAAAAACCCCGTGCGGGGTTGTCGATCTGTGGAGAGCTGATGCCGAGGTCCATCAGCAGGCCGGCGACACTGGCCGGCGGCAGTTCTCCAAGATCGCGGAAGCCCTGGTGCCGGATGGAAAAACGCGCATCTTCGATGCGCGCTGCTTCGGCCACCGCTTCCGCGTCCTTGTCGAACGCGATCAGCCGGCCCGAAGGCCCCAGTCTCGCCAGGATCGCGCGGGCATGGCCGCCGCGCCCGAAGGTCGCATCCACATAGGTGCCGGCGTTCTGCTGCGACGCATCGGCAAAAAGAGCTTCGACCGCTTCGTTCAACAAAACGGTCTTGTGGGTCCATGGCTGTTCCACTGCGCGCCTCAGAACGAGAAGTCCTGGAACACGTTGGGCATCTCGCCCTGGGTGGCCTCGGCCTCCTTGGCGTCGTAGGTGGCCTTGTCCCAGAGTTCGAAGTGGTTGCCCATGCCCAGCAGCAGCGCGTCGCGCGTGATGCCCGCGGCGACGCGCAGTTCGGGCGACACCAGCACGCGGCCGGTGCCGTCCATCTCGACATCCATCGCATTGCCGAGGAACACCCGTTTCCACCATTGCGCGGACATCGGCAGGGCGGCGATCCGGTCACGGAACTTCTCCCATTCCGGACGCGGAAACACCATCAGGCAGCCGTGCGGATGCTTGGTGATCGTGAGTTGGCCGGCCGCCGTTGCGCTCAGGACGTCACGGTGCCGGGTCGGCACGGAGAGCCGCCCCTTGGCATCCAGACTGAGCGATGAAGCGCCTTGAAACACGACGACGAGACCCCTGTGCTGGGAGGCGCCGCGCACCCGAAACAGGCATCGCTCGACACTTTTTCCCACTTAACTGCACTTATTTCCACTGTAGCAGGAAACACTTAAGGCGCAACCGAGCGCCGGGGGTATTTTTAGTAATGGAATCAACGACTTAGCGGTGTTATTGCAATCAATCCAACCCCGAATTTCGTTGCAAATGAAGCACTTAGCTCACGCAATGAATGTGTTGCGTGAAGCGGGCGACCACTGCGCGCCCGTCAGAGGATGAAGCGCGAAAGGTCTTCGTCGTGACTTAGTGCCTTGAGGCGCCCATCCACGTAGGCGGCGTCGATGCAGATCGACTGGCCGTCGAGCCTGGCTGCGTCGAAGCTGACCTCGTCCAGCAGGCGCTCCATCACGGTCGACAAGCGCCGCGCGCCGATGTTTTCAGTGCGCTCGTTGACCTCGAAGGCGATGCTCGCCAGCCGGGTGATGCCGTCGGCCATGAATTCGAGCGTCACGCCCTCGGTCGCCAGCAGGGCCTGGTACTGCTTCACCAGCGAAGCCTGCGTCTGGGTGAGGATGCTTTCGAAATCTGCAACAGACAGCGACTTCAGTTCGACCCGGATCGGAAAACGGCCCTGGAGCTCGGGAATCAGGTCGCTCGGCTTGCTGAGGTGGAACGCGCCGCTCGCGATGAAGAGGATGTGATCGGTTCGCACCACGCCGTACTTGGTGCTGACGGTCGTGCCTTCGACCAGCGGCAGCAGGTCGCGCTGCACGCCCTGGCGGGAGACGTCGGAGCCCTGCGCCTCGTTGCGGGTGGCGACCTTGTCGATCTCGTCGATGAAGACGATGCCGTTCTGCTCGGCGTTGTGAATGGCCTGCGCCCGAATCTCGTCCTCGTTGACCAGCTTGGCGGCTTCCTCGTCGACCAGGAGACGCATCGCCTCGGCGATCTTGAGCTTGCGCGTCTTGCGCTTGCCCTGGCCGAGCTGGCCGAACATGCCGCGCAGCTGCTCGGTCATTTCTTCCATGCCGGCGGGGCCCATGATCTCGAGCGGCGTGCGGGCGTCGGCCAGGTCGATCTCGATTTCCTTGTCGTCCAGTTCGTGCTCGCGCAGCTTCTTGCGAAAGGCCTGGCGCGTGGCGTTGCCGGTGTCGGACGCCGTGCCCTCGGCGGTGCGTGCCGGCGGCAGCAGCACGTCGAGGATGCGTTCTTCGGCCCCGTCCTCGGCCCGCATGCGAACCTTGGCGCTCTCGCCCTCTCGCGTCTGCTTGACGGCGATCTCGGCCAGGTCGCGGATGATCGAGTCGACATCCTTGCCGACATACCCGACCTCGGTGAACTTGGTCGCCTCGACCTTGATGAACGGCGCGTCTGCGAGCCGCGCCAGCCGCCGCGCGATCTCGGTCTTGCCCACGCCGGTGGGGCCGATCATGAGGATGTTCTTGGGCGTGATTTCCGCTCGCAGCTTTTCTTCGACCTGCTGGCGGCGCCAGCGGTTGCGCAACGCGATCGCCACCGCGCGCTTGGCCTCGGACTGGCCCACGATGTGATGGTCGAGTTCGGAAACGATTTCCTGGGGAGTCATGGACATGTTGCGGCTCAGAGCGTTTCGACCGTATGGTGCATGTTGGTGTAGATGCAAAGCTCGCCCGCGATCTCGAGCGACTTCTTGACAACCTCGGCAGCGCTCAGCTGCGTGTGGTCGACCAGCGCCTTGGCGGCGGCTTGCGCATAGGGACCGCCGGAGCCAATCGCGATGATGCCGTTCTCGGGCTCCAGCACGTCGCCGTTGCCGGTGATGATGAGCGAGGTGCTCGCATCGGCGACCGCCAGCATTGCCTCGAGGCGGCGCAGCACCCGGTCGGTGCGCCAGTCTTTGGTGAGTTCGATCGCCGCGCGTGCGAGGTGCCCCTGGTGCTTCTCGAGCTTCGCCTCGAAGCGCTCGAACAGGGTGAAGGCATCTGCGGTCGCGCCGGCAAAGCCTGCCAGCACCTTCCCGTGGTAGAGCCTGCGCACCTTGCGGGCGCTGCCCTTGATGACGATGTTTCCGAGTGTGACCTGGCCGTCGCCGCCGATGGCGACCTGGTCGCCTTCAGGGGTCTTGCGCCGCACGCTGATGATCGTGGTTCCGTGAAACTGTTGCATCGGGGCCATATTGGGGAAAGCGACGGCAAATGCAAGCCCGCCCCGAGTGTGCGAGGCGGTCCGCCACCCCCTGTGTGCGGAGCGCCTACTGCCGGCGGACTTCGACCGTCGCGTGATCCGCGATGCCGATCACGCCGAAGAACGCGGCGATGAGCCGGTGCGTTTCGACGAACTGAACGCGCTGCTCGCGCGCGTCGCGTGCGGTGACCCAGTTCAGCAGCGTACCGGCCGCCACGAAATCGATGCGGACCAGCGCCGCGCATGAAACCGTCAGCGCCGGCGCGTCGACCAGTTCCGCGTCGAGCCGCTCCCAGGTCGAAAGCGACTCTCCCACCAGTTCTCCGGCCAGCGCCGTGTGGCCGGCCACGGCGGCGGCGAGCGCTGGATCTGCGCCCAGCTGACCGCGCACCGACGCGATGGCGAAACCCGACACCGGCGGCGCCGACAGTGCCCGCGGCCCGCCGAACTCCGCAAAGTCGCCCTTGGGATCGTCCCAGGGTGGCGGGGACACCTCGTAGGTGATGCAGTAGTTCAGCGCCACCATTTCGAATTCGTCGCCTTTGTGCATCACACGCAGCGCCGCCATGTGCAATTGCCACCACACCGCGTCGGTATTGCGGTCATTGACCGGTGCCGCCTCGGCGAGCACCGCCAACAATCGATCGCCGCCGGCAAAACGCAACTGCACCGGCGAATCGGCCCAATGCGTGAACAGCGCGCGCAGCGGGCCGGCGGCGTCGGCGTCGATGGCACTGAGCAGCTGCCAGTCGAGCTTCCAGGCCGCGCCGGCGGCGCCGAGCGCGCGCGTGAGGCCGAGCAGAGCCGCGCGATTGAGCCGTGCCGGGCTCGACCAGTCGGCGCCCCCGGCCGGCGGGGGTACCGAATCGCCGAACGGAACCGCCGAGGCGCGCACGTCGCGCGCCAGCGCGCGCAGCGAAATCCACTCGGGCGCCTGGCGTTTCATGTGCTGTGCGTAGCGGGTGGCGACGGCGACGAACTTCTCGGCGTCGCCGGTGGCCCGGTACAGGTCGAGCAGCGCGAGCCATGTGTCGTCGTGGTCGGCACTCGGGTTGCCCGGCGACAGCGTCTGCAGGAGGATGGCTTCAGCACCGGCGTCGTCGCCGTGGGCAAAGCGGACGGCTGCTTCTTCGATGCCACCGTCGTAGGTCGAGCGGGAGCCTTGTTGCGCGGCGGCATTCGGCGCCGATCCGGGTACCGTGTCGGCGTAGGCGCGCGCATGCTGCGCGGCCATGTCGGAGCCTTCGGCAACCGAACCCTCCGCAGGCGCGTCTCCGGCCGGGCCCCGGTTCTTCCACCATTGCTGCGACATCTGCTCTTCGATCTCGTCGATCTTCTTGAGCGTGAGCGCCCGCCCCTCGGTCTTGCCGGAAGTGCTGCTGATATTGAACGACGACGGCGTGGCCGCGGCATCGCGTCCGCCGGCGGCCTCGCGCTGGCGCAGCTTGCGCAGCATGTCGAACTCGCGGCGGCGCACGAAATCGTTGCGCTGCCGCCGCTCGATCATTTCCTTGAGCATTTCGCGGCTGTAGCCGTTCTCCAGCGAGCCCGCCTCTTCGGTGTCGAGCTCGGACCAGTCCTTGAGCGGATTGCGGACGAACTTCGCCACTTTCGACAGCAGGCGACCGGATTCTTCCTTGGCCATGTTCAGAACCGCAAAACCATGCGCCTAGTCTCCGAACATCTTTTGCTTGAGTTCGCGGCGCTGCTGGGCTTCGAGCGACAGCGTGGCGGTGGGACGGGCCAGCAGGCGGCCCACGCCGATCGGCTCGCCGGTTTCGTCGCAGTAACCGTAGTCGCCTGCGTCGATGCGCTGGATCGACTGCTCGATCTTCTTCAGCAGCTTGCGCTCGCGGTCGCGCGTGCGCAGTTCGAGAGCGTGCTCTTCCTCAATGGTGGCGCGATCGGCGGGGTCGGGCACGACCACCGTGTCCTCACGCAGATGCTCGGTGGTCTCGCCGGCGTTCTCGAGGATGCCGCGCTTGAGCTCCTGGAGCTTGCCGCGGAAGAACGCCATCTGCTTCTCGTTCATGTATTCCGAGTCGGGCATCGCGATCAGCTCGGCATCGGTGAGCTCCTGGGCCGACTTGGTCTTCCAGTTGTTCGCCAGCTTCGGGTCGCGTTTGACGGCGATCGGCGGCGGTGGCACCAGCGCCGTGGTGGTGATCTGCATGAAGCTGGATTTGGCCGCGGTGGAGGCGACCGATTGCGGCATCGAAGGCACGGTCAACTGCGACAGCCGCGACACGCGTCCGCCGCGTGCCGGGGCAGGCGTGGCGGCAGGGCTGTTGATCGTGGGTGTCGCCGTGGCGGGAGTGGAGGCGGCAGCCGTTTTTTTCATGGGAATCGTAGAGGCAGGTGCGGCGGCCTTGTGGCCGGCCGCTTTGGTTGGCGAAGTGTCTGTGCTCGCCGTCTGGGTCTTCTTGGCAGGGAAAGCTTTCGACGGCGCGGCGGGCTTGACTGGCGCGGCTGAGGAAACCTTCTTCGCAGCGGGCACAGCCTGCTTTGCAGCCGGCGTCTTGGCGACAGCGGGCTTGGTGACGGGCTTGGCTTTGGCGATCGGTTTCTTCACGGTGACTGGCTCCTTCGACGAACTGGAACGCCCGCCTGCGGCGAACCCCGGGGTTATACCCCCGAAGCAAGCCGCCAACGTGCGCGGTCCCATGCCGAAAGTCACACTTATTCAGAAGGACGGGGTATGGCCCCCGGAACAGGCGCGCGATTGTATAGCCGCCGGCGCGCCTCAGACGAGACACTGGTCGAGACCTTGCTCCAGTATCTCGCGCGGCAGATCGATGCCGATGAAAACCATGCGGCTGTTGCGCTGTTCATCGGGTCCCCAGGCCGGGCCGAGATCGCTCCCCATCAGCTGGTGGACGCCCTGGAAGATCACCTTGCGCTCGGTGCCCTGCATGTGCAGCACGCCCTTGTAGCGCAGCATGCGCGGCCCGTAGATGTTGACGATGGCGCCCAGGAAATCTTCGAGGCGCGCAGGATCGAATGCCTTGTCCGAGCGGTAGACGAAGCTCTTCACATCGTCGTCGTGGTGGTGATGGTGGCCGTGGCCTTCCTGCGCGTGGGACGGATGGTCGCAGTGCTCGCCGTGCTCATGGTCGTGGTGCGCGCGGTCGTCTTCCTTCAGGAAGTCAGGGTCGATGTCCAGCTTGGCATTCAGATTGAAGCCGCGCAGGTCGAACACATCCTTGAGCGGCACCTCGCCGAAATGAACCTTCTGCTGCGGGGCGCGCGGGTTCATGTGCTTCAGCCGGTGAATCAGCGCGTCGGTCTCCTCGGCAGCGACCAGGTCGCTCTTGCTGATGAAGATCTGGTCGGCAAAGCCGACCTGGCGGCGCGCCTCCTGCCGATCGTTGAGCTGCTGTGGCGCGTGCTTGGCATCCACCAGCGTCAGGATGGAATCGAGCAGGTAGCTCTCGGCGATCTCGTCGTCCATGAAGAAGGTCTGCGCCACCGGGCCCGGGTCGGCCAGGCCGGTGGTTTCGATCACCACGCGGTCGAAGTCGAGCAGCCCCTTGCGCTTCTTGTCCGCCAGCATCTGCAGGGCTTCGCGCAGGTCTTCGCGAATGGTGCAGCAGATGCAGCCGTTGCTCATCTGCACGATCTGCTCTTTCGACTCGGTGACGAGGATGTCGCTGTCGATGTTCTCCTCGCCGAACTCGTTTTCGATCACCGCGATCTTCTGCCCGTGCGCCTCGCTCAGGATGCGCTTGAGCAGGGTCGTCTTGCCGGAGCCGAGAAAGCCGGTGAGGATGGTGGCGGGAATGAGGGCCATGAAGTGCTCCGGTATCGGAAATCGGGAAGCCAAAAGTCTAGCGGCACGCAACACGGCGCGTTGGCGCGAGGCCAAATGCGGATGCGGCCCGCATTCAGGACGGCTTGCGCACCACCACCAGCCCCTTCAGGTATTCGCCCTCGGGGAACTCGATGGTCATCGGATGGTCCGGCGCGGCGCCGAGGCGTTCGCTGATGTAGCCGTCGACGCCGGCATCGATGCCCGCGCCGGCGACGATCTTGTGGAACAGGTCGGCGCCGATGCCGCCCGAGCACGAGAAGGTCAGAAGCACCCCGCCAGGCACCAGCAGCTTCAGCGCGAGCCGGTTGATGTCCTTGTAGGCCCGCGCGGCGCGCTCCGCATGGGCCACGGTCGGCGCGAACTTGGGCGGGTCGAGCACGATCGCATCGAAGCTGCGGCCCTCCTCGATGAAGCGGCGCAGCGCGGCATTGACGTCGGCATCCAGGAATTCGGTGCGTGCGTCCTCGAAGCCGTTCAGCGCCACGTTGGCGCGGGCACGTTCGAGCGCAGGCTGCGAAGAGTCGATAGACACCAGCTCGGCGCCTTCGATCGCACCCACCGACTTCAGCCCCGATAGCGCAGCCACGGTGAATCCGCCCGTGTAGCAGAAGCAGTTGAGCACGCGACGAAAGCGCCGGTGCGCCGCGATTTCGGCAAAGCGCCGGCGGCTGTCGCGCTGGTCGAGGTAGAAGCCGGTCTTGTGGCCGGTCGCAACGTCGAGCACCAGTCTCCAGCCGTGTTCGCGAATGGTGAGTTCGACCGGGCCGCTGCCGCGCAGCCAGCCGGTTGCGGGCTTCAGGCCTTCGCGCTCGCGGCTGCTGGCGTCGGAGCGCTCGTAGAGCTTCGCGAGGCCCGTCGCCGCGAGCAGCGCGTCGGCCAGCGCGTCCTTGAAACGCTCGACGCCGGCCGACAGGAACTGCGCCACCAGCGTGTCGCCATACCTATCGACGATCAGGCCCGGCAGACCGTCCGCTTCGCCGTGGACCAGCCGGACGCCGTCGCTGCGCAGGTCGAAAAGCTGCCGGGCCGCGACCGCACCGGCGACACGAGCAGCAAGAAAGCCCGCATCGATGCGCTGGCGCTCGTCGAAGCTCCAGGCCCGGGCGCGGATCTTCGAATGCGGGCTGAACGCCGCCCATGCGAGGAAGCCGCCTTCGTTCGACTCGATGCGGACGGTCTCGCCCGCGTCGCCGCCGCCCTTGGCGATTGCCGATTCGAACACCCACGGATGGCGACGCAGCAGCGAGCGTTCCTTGCCGGGCCGGAGACGCAGGACCTTCACTTGTTTTTGCTCCTCGGTGGGCGTTCGTCGCGCGCCTGCGCCCGCGGATGAGCGGCGTCGTAGGCCTTGGCCAGGTGCTGGAAATCCAGCCGCGTGTAGACCTGCGTGGTGGTGATGTTGGCGTGGCCGAGCAGCTCCTGCACCGCGCGCAGGTCGCTGCTCGACTGCAGCACGTGACTCGCGAACGAATGCCGCAGCATGTGCGGATGCACCGGCGCCGCCAGGCCGGCTTTCAGGCTGCGCTGGCGCAGCTGCTTCCAGACCGAATGTGCGGAGAAGCGCAGGCCGTTGCGGCCGATGAAGAGCGCCGCTGCGCTGTCGGGATCGCGTAGACCGGCGGCTTCGAGCGCCGGGCAGCCGTCGCGCACCGCAAGCCATGCGGCGAGCGCCACAGCCGCTTTCGCGCCCACCGGCACGATGCGGCGCTTGCTGCCCTTGCCGAGCACGCTCGCCTCCCGTGCATCGAGATCGACCCAGCCGCGCGCGCTGCGGGTGGCGCGCACGTCCAGGCCGGTCAGCTCGCCGACCCGCAGCCCGCAGCCGTAAAGCAATTCGACGACGGCGCGGTCGCGTGCCTCGGCCCACGGGTCGGCGTCGGCGTCGTGCAGGTCGGCCAGTTGCACCGCCTCGTCGACCGCGAGCGCCTTGGGCAGCGGCCGGCCGGCCTTGGGTGCGTGAACGTCCTGCACCGGATTGGCAGCCACCAGCCCTTCGTTGCCGAGCCATCGGTAGAAGCTGCGCCAGCACGACAGCACCAGCGCGATGCCGCGCGGCTCGCGCCCTGCCCCGTGCAGCTGGGCCATCCAGCGGCGGACATGCGCGGCCTGGACCTTGTCCAGCGCGAGGCCGCCTGCATGCGCCTTCTCGGCCAGCGTTTTCAGGTGGATGGCATAGAGCTCGACGGTTCGCGCCGCAAGCCGGCGTTCGACCCGCACATGCTCCAAGTACTTCTCGACCCAACACGAACTCATCGCCTTGCCCCTTCCAGGAACACCGCGAAACCGGCTTTGCCGGGCCGCTGGTGTTGCCCCCTGCAAGCGGATTGGCGAAGCGACACGAAGTGCGCGAAGACTGGGGGTGAGCTAAAAATAGCCATTTGCCGCATTGTTCATGATGGCCAGCGGCTCACGCAATGCACCCCTGAACGCCATGCCCCACCGGCGCCAGCACGATGTGGGCGCGGCGGCGTACTGCACCTCGAACAGGTGGTCGAAGCCGGCTGCTACTGCCAGGCGCTCCACCCGCCAAAGATGGTACGGCTCGGACACGATGATCACCCGCTTCACGCCCGCAGCCTGCAGCACGGCGCGCGACATCGACAGGTTCTCGCGCGTCGAAGCCGACACCGGCTCCAGCAGCAGAGCGCCCATGTAGCCGGAGTGCCTTGCGTGCTGCCGCATCACCTCGGCCTCGATGCGCCCGTCGTCCTTGTCGACGCCGCCCGCCAGCACCAGCTGGCGCACCAGGCCATCGCGCGCCAGCGCAATCGCGGTGTCGACGCGGCCGGTGAGGCAGGGATTGGGCCCGCCGTCGCGCCAGGCGCGATTGCCCAGCACCAGCGCCGCGTCGGCCTCGCGCTGCGGCGGATGCCCGAGCAGGTGGAGTCCGTGCAACCAGATGGTGATTGCAAGCGCCGCATAGCCGAGTGCCAGCAGCAGCAAGGCGCCGAGCAGCGCCCGGCGCAAATTGCGGATCAAGGACGCAGCCGCGACAGCGCCGCCGATGCCAGTTCGGCAATGCGCTCCAGAAAATCGGTGCCCATCTCGGCATTGAAGCGCTGCGCGTCCGGCGAGGCGAGCAGCAGCATGCCGAAGGCGGGTGCTTCCGCCTCCGCACGCAGCGGAATCAGCGCGATCGACACCGCGGCCTGCGGCTCGGCCAGCCACTTGGCGGCCTCGAAGCCGGTGTTCAGGCCGCAGTAGGGCGCCGTGAGCGATGTCGCGAGCGTCTTCGCGTCCTCGCTCACCCACTGCGCGTAGGACTCGTTCAGGTAGGCGCTGTCGCAGTCCCAGACCTTGATCGCGGTCTGCGGCACCAGGAACAGCGACTGCAACTGCGCCGCGATCTGCGTCGGCAGCCCGCGCGGGTCGCGCGTGGTGAGGAGGCCGCGCGTCCAGCGCTGCAGCCGGTCGGCCGTGACCACGTTCTCGGTGCCGTGGCGCACCATGTCCATCAGCCGATGTTCGAGCGCCTTGATCTTCTCGCGCAGCATCTCGGCCTGCCGCTCCTGCAGACTGACGGCGCGGTTGCCGTGCGGACTGGTGAGCTGCACCTGCGCCAGCAATTGCGCATGGCGCTCAAAGAAGTCGGGCGTGTTCGAAAGATAGTTGGCGATGTCGTCTTCGGTGATCGGGTTCATTGCGTCTTTGTTGAATTGGTTCATTCCGGAATCTCGATGTCGCCTTCGAACACGGTGACCGCCGGGCCGGTCATCAGCACCGGCGCGCCGTCGCCCGCCCACTCGATGGTGAGCAGGCCACCGCGCGTCTGCACATCGACGCGCGCATTGAGCAGGCCGAGCCGGATGCCGGCGACCACCGCGGCGCAGGCGCCGCTGCCGCAGGCCAGCGTTTCGCCCGCGCCGCGTTCGAACACGCGCAGCCGCACCTGCATGCGGTCGACCACCTGCATGAAGCCGGCGTTGACCCGCTGCGGAAAGCGCGGATGGTTTTCGATCGCCGGGCCTTGCGTGGCCACCGGCGCGGTGTCGACGTTGTCGACGATCTGCACCGCGTGCGGATTGCCCATCGACAAGACCGCCAGCGCAACGATGGCGCTGTCGGCATCGGTGCCCAGGGCCAGGTGCCAGGTGTGCCAGGCACCTTCGGATTGCGGGCCAAGCCCTGCGGTGTCGAATGGCACTCGGGCCGGCTCGAACACAGGTG
The DNA here is from genome assembly GCA_031412135.1 of Variovorax sp. Classification (GTDB taxonomy): domain Bacteria; phylum Pseudomonadota; class Gammaproteobacteria; order Burkholderiales; family Burkholderiaceae_C; genus Variovorax. Next base: position 14,539 of record JANOCL010000268.1, read on the forward strand.
GGCCCATGTCGACCGTCACGCGGCCATCGGCGCCCAAACGCGGCTCGATCACGCCCGACAGGGTTTGCACGCGCACGCGGTCCTTGGTGGTGAGGCCGCGCTCGCGCACGAAGCGCATGAAGCAGCGCGCGCCGTTGCCGCACTGCTCGACCTCGCCGCCATCGGCGTTGTGGATCAGGTACTGGAAGTCGATGCCTTCGGCAGGCGATGGCCGCACTGTCAGGATCTGGTCGGCGCCGACGCCGAAATGGCGGTCGGCCAGAAAACGGTATTGCGCCGTGGTCAGGCCTTGCGCGTCGCGCGTTGCGTCGAGCACGACGAAATCGTTGCCGGCGCCTTGCATCTTGGTGAAGCGGATTCGCATCACCCGGATTATCGGTTGCGGCGGCCCCGCCGCCGGGCGATCTTCAGCCCGGCGTGAGTGCGAGCCGCAACGTTTCGCGTTCGACCGCCACCGCATAGCCCAGCCCGTCGGCCAGCGCCTGCAGGGCAATGGCATCGATCGCCAATGCCCGTGGCGCACGCAGGGCTCCGGCCATCGGGTCGCCGGCCTCGCTGGCGCCCAGCGTGGCGGTGAAGCGCAGCGCATCGGCGCCGTCGGCATCGACGTGCAGCGCGCCCAGTCGCAAGGTGGTGTCGTGCAGGTAGCCGAGCGCGCCGAGCACCATGTAGCGCAGCGCCGCCGCAGCGGCAAAGCGCGGCTCACCGTCCTGCGCAGCCAGGTCTGCGCTCACGTGCAGCCCGATGCCATGGAGCTCGAATGCGGTGCGCATCAGCTCCGTGCACTGCACCACCAGCGCACTGCGCGTAATGCCCTCGTCATCGACCGCGAGTTCCCAGTCGCGCAGCGAACGCACGCCGCTCACCAGTGCGTCGACCTGCTCTTCGATCAACGTAGTGCGCTGCTCCCAGGCCGCGTGGTCCATGTCCGGCGCGACGGCCTGGCGCTTCAGCAGAAGCAAGCCCATGCGGATGACCGAAACCGGCGCGGCCATGTCGTGGCGCAGCGCGGGCAGCGCGCGCGTGAGCAGCTCGTGGCGCACGCCGGCGGCAATCCAGCTGCTGGCGCCTGGGGAGGCTTTCATCGCGCGCCCGGCGGAGCCAGCAGGCGATCGAGCACGTCGAAATCGAGCGGTTTCTGAAGGTGATGATCGAACAGCCCCGCAGCACCCTGGGCATCGTCGGCCGAATAGCCGGATATCGCCACCAGCAGCAGGGGTTGTCCGCCCGCCCTGGCGCGCAGCCGCCGGGCGACCTCGGTGCCCGGAAAGTCCGGCAGGGTGAGATCGACCAGCGCAGCGTCGAAGTTTTCGGTGGCAGCGAGGTCCATCGCCTGTTGCGCCGTGTAGGTGCAGCGCGCCGTGTGGTCGTGCAGTTCCAGAAGTTCCTGCAGCAGGTCGGCCGCGGCTTCGTTGTCGTCGACGATGAGCACGTTCAATCAAAAACTCCATGTAGCAGCAGCCTGAGAGTATCAGGGCCGAACCGCCCGTCGCCGTGTAGGAGGCGTTCTACTGTGCCGCCGCCCGCAACGGCAGAAGGACGCTGAACTGCGCACCATTGCCGGGTTCGCTCGCGACGCCGATCTCCCCACCGTGCGACCGCACGATCTGCCGCGTGATGTACAGGCCCAACCCGAGCCCGGCCGCACGCTTGTGGCTGTCGTCGGTGCGTTCGAACTGCTCGAAGATGCGGTCCTGATCTTCGGCAGCGATGCCCATGCCCTGGTCGCGCACGGTCATCTGCGCGGCGCCCTCCAGTTGCTGCACCGTCACCTCTACCGGCCGGCCGCCGCCGCCGTAGCGCAGCGCATTGGTCGGCCTGCTGGACCAGGCTTTCCACCACGCCGCGGGCCAATGCCACCAGGTCGACCGGCTTGGGATCGATCGACAGCACACCGCTTCGCATGCGGGTGACGTCGAGCATGTCGTCGATGAGCCGCACCATGTTCTGGATCTGGCGCTGGTCGCGCTCGATCATCGATGGCAGCCGCTCGGCCGCGAAGGGCGCGATGTTGCCCTTGGCCAGGTGGAGCTTGCGCACCTGCGTTTCGAGGTAGAGCGTGTTGAGCGGCGTGCGCAGTTCGTGCGACACCATCGACATGAAGTCGTCGCGCATCATGAGACGGGCGAAGAGAGCAAAACCCGTCGAGACCGCCAGAGTCGGCGCCGCTGCGCTGTCGGAGACGGCCGCGAGCGCCCGGCCCTACAGCCAGCCCGCGCGCCGGAAGCGGTAGTACAGAAAGCCCGAGAGCCCGGCAATGAGCGTCAGCGCAGCAACGTAGCCGTAGCGCCATTTCAACTCGGGCATGTGATCGAAGTTCATGCCCCAGATGCCCGCGAAGGCGGTGCAGACCGCACAGATGCTGGCCCAGGCCGCCAGGCGCTTCGTCACCTCGCCGTCGGCGATGGTCACCATCGAGAGGTTGACGTGAATGGCGGTGCCGATGGTGTCGCGGATGGCGTCGCTCGCACTGTTGATGCGGCTCAGGTGGTCGACGATGTCGCGAAAGTAATCTTGCGAACCGGCGCAGATCTGCGGCACGCGCCCGCCATGCAGCCTGCTGGTGGCTTCGAGCAGCGGCGCGGTCGCATGCTTCTGCACGGTGAGCCGCTGCTTGAGTTCATACAGGCGCTTGATGCTCTCGCGCGGCGCGCCCTCGGTGAAGATGCGCTGCTCGATGGTCTCCAGCTCCATTTCCAGCGCCTCGATGACCGGAAAATAGCGGTCGACCACTGCATCCATCAGTGCATAGAGCACGAAACCGGGGCCATTCTTGAGCAGTTCGGGCTCGCGTTCGCAGCGTTCGCGAACCTCGGTGAAGCCGTGGTCGCTGCGGTTGCGCACCGACACCACGTAGTTGCGGCCGACGAAGACATCGAGCTCGCCCACCGTCAGAGTGCCCGGGCCTTCGAGATCCGGCTCGAGCAAATGCATGACCACGAAGATGCAGTCTGCGTACTCTTCCACTTTCGGTCTCTGGCGGCCGTTGCGCGCGTCTTCGACGGCCAGTTCGTGCAAACCGAACTCCATGCGCAGTTCTTCCAGTTCATCGGGCGTGGCGTCGTGCAGCGCCACCCAGACGAAGCAGCCGGGCAGCGACGTGTACTCGCTGATCTCGGCAACGGGAATATCGGCCAACTTGGTGCCGTTTTCGTAGACAACGCAATTGACGAGCATGCGACGCCGATGGCAATGATGATGACGCGGCATCTTGCCACGGGGCCGGACGCCGCCATCCGCTTCAACCGAAGGACAGCCACCCTGCATGCAAAGTCCTTGCGTGCGCGACCCCGGTTTTTACGGGCTTTTTACGGCGGCGATCGTACGCTCGCGTCCTTCTCATTGCTGCACTTTTCAAACATGAAATCCGCTTCTGCCAAACCCCTCGTGCTGGCCGTATTGGCTGCCCTGCCCTTCGTCGCCAGCGCACAGCTCACCGGCAATGTGGCGCTGACCAGCAACTACAAGTTCCGCGGCCAGGACCAGGACACGAGCCGCACGCGCGCATTCAAGCCGGCCATCCAGGGCGGCTTCGACTACGCCTTCGGAGAGAGCGGTT
>JANOCL010000269.1:0-11933 GCA_031412135.1 Variovorax sp.
TCGACCGTGCCGAAGCGGCCCATCGGAATCTTCGACAGCATGAAGGCGATGTGCTCGGGCGTCATCTGGTCGAAGATCGCTGTCTTCACCGCCGCCGGCGTCACGCAGTTGACGCGGATGCCGGTGTCGGCGAGTTCCTTGCCGAGCGACTTGGTGAGCGCGATCACCGCCGCCTTGCTGGCACTGTAGGCGCTGGCATTCGGGTTGCCGTCCTTGCCGGCGACAGAGGCGATGTTGACGATGCGGCCCGCGCCGTGCGTGCGCATGTGGGCCGACACTTCGCGGCAGCAGATGAAGAGCCCGGTGACGTTGACGTCCATCACCTCGCGCCAGGCGTCGACCGGATAGTCCCAGAGCTTGACGTTCGGGCCGGTGATGCCGGCGCTGTTGACCAGCGCGTCGATGCGCGGCGCGTGCGACAGCGTGGCCGCGACCGCCTGCACCACCGACGCCTGCTGCGACACGTCGACCTTGACCGCGGAAGCCTTGGCGCCGAGCGCGGCCGCGGCCCTGGCGGCCGCCTCGCCGTCGCGGTCCCACAGGGTGACGCTGCCGCCGGATGCCAGCAGCCGCTGCGCGATGCCGAAGCCCAGGCCGGTGGCGCCGCCGGTCACGACCGCATGGCGGCCGGCGAAGTCGAGCTGGTTCATATGGTGATGCCTCCATCGGCCGCGTAGGCCTGCCCGGTCACGAACTGCGACTCGTCGCTTGCGAGAAAGACGATCAGCGGCGCGATTTCCTCGGCCTGCGCGAGCCGGCCCATCGGCTGGCGCGCGATGAAGGCCTTGCGGGCCTCCACCGGATCGGCATCGGCATTGATGCGCTCGCCGAGCGAGGGCGTGTCGACGGTGCCCGGGCACACCGCATTGCAGCGGATGCCCTGCGCCACGTAGTCGGCCGCGATGCTCTTGGTGAGGCCGAGCACGGCCGCCTTGGTGGTGCCGTAGACGCAGCGGTTCGGCAGGCCCTTGATGCTCGAGCACACGCTCGCCATGTTGATGATGCTGCCGCGACCGGCCGCGAGCATGCCCGGCAGCACCGCCTGGATCAGCCAGAACTGGGCGCGCACGTTGAGGCGGAAGGCGAAGTCGAGGTCGTCGTCGGTGGCCTGCAGCGCGCTGCCGTTGTGCACCACGCCGGCACAATTGAACAGCACATCGACCTTGGGCAGCGTTCGGGTGAAGGCCTCGATGGCGGCCTTGTCGAGCACGTCGAGGCGCGCGGTTTCGATGTTGGCGATGCCGGCAAAGCGCTCGAGCAGCGTCGGGTTGACGTCGGTCGCCCAGACCTGCGCGCCTTCGGCGGCGAGCGCCAGTGCGCTCGCATGGCCGATACCCTGGCCCGCCGCGGTGACGAGCACCGTCTTGCCCTGAAGTCTCATGGAGTGTCCTCGTTGGATGAGCCGGCTCCGGCTCGTGAAAGCGATGCACGCCGCGCGTTCAGGGTTTCGCCCGATGGCTGTGCCGCCGTACCGCACGTATTCTGAATTGGCCTGACCACTTGTCCAATTCAGGACAACCCTTAAGACAACCGTTCCGACAACCTTCGTGCCGCTGCAGACCGTAGAACCCCGACGCCTCTATCGCCAGATCGCCGATCAGCTGCGCGCACTGATCGCGAAGGGCGAGTTCGCGGTCGGGGCACGCCTGGCGGCCGAGCGCGACCTGGCCAAGCAGCTGGGCGTGAGCCGGCCCTCGGTACGAGAGGCGCTGATCGCGCTCGAGGTCGAAGGCTGGGTCGAGGTGCGCACCGGCTCCGGCGTGTACGTGCTCGACCGTTCGCACCGCGCGGCGGCACCGGTGGCGGCAGCCGAATGGGGCCCGCTCGAACTGATCCGGGCCCGCCGCGTGGTCGAGGGCGAGACCGCGGCGTTGGCTGCGGCGCTCGCCAGCCGCAAGGACGTGCAGGCCATGACGCGCGCCATCGAGACCATGCGTGCGCTGGCCGAGCAGCACGTGATGCCGCTCGAAGGCGACCGCGCCTTCCACATGGCGATCGTCGATGCCTGCGGCAACGCGGTGCTGTCGGAGACGGTGCAGGGCTTCTGGGAGTCGCGCAACGGTCCGATCTTCACCCGGCTGGGCGGCTACTTCGAGACGCTCAAGTCCTGGCGCAGCGCCATCGCCGAGCACGAGACGATCCGCGATGCGATCGCGGCGCGCGATGCCGATGCCGCGCGCAGCGCGATGCACGAGCACATGGACAAGTCGCACCAGAGATTCAGCGCGAGCTGGCGCCGCGCAAAGGCGGCCTGAGCCGCCGTGTTCGCCAGCATGTATTTCATTTACCCACCAACGGAGACAAACCGATGACCAGCAGCAAGAGCAGCAAACGTTTCGCAATCAAGACCATCGCGGCCTGCGCCATTGCGGCCAGCACGCTGGGTGCGTTCGGCATTGCCAACGCGCAGACCAAGCTCAAGTGGGCGCACGTGTACGAAACGTCGGAGCCCTTCCACAAGTACTCATTGTGGGCCGCCGAAGAAATCAAGAAGCGCACCAGCGGCAAGTACGAGGTGCAGGTGTTCCCGGCCTCCAGCCTGGGCAAGGAATCGGATATCAACCAGGGCCTGACGCTCGGCACGGTCGACATCATCCTGACTGGCGCCAGCTTCGCGGGCAACACCTACAAGCCGCTCGCCGTCACCTACTTTCCGTTCATCTTCCGCGATGCGGAGCACCTGCTGAAGTACGCCAAGAGCGACGTCTTCAAGGAACTCGCCAAAGGCTACGACGACAAGAGCGGCAACCACGTCACCGCGCTCAGCTACTACGGCGCGCGCCACGTCACGTCCAGCGCCGCCAAGCCCGTCGCCAAGCCCGAGGACATGAAGGGCCTGAAGATTCGCGTGCCGGATGCACCGGCCTACCTGGCGTTCCCCAAGTCGCTGGGCGCCAACGCCACGCCGATCGCCTTTGCCGAGGTGTACCTCGCGCTGCAGAACAACACGGTGGATGCGCAGGAGAACCCGCTGCCGACCATCGAGGCGAAGAAATTCTTCGAGGTGCAGAAGAACATCTCGCTCACCGGCCACATCGTCGATTCGCTCCTGACCATCACGTCGGGCCAGCTCTGGGGAAAGCTCTCCGCCGATGAGAAGAAGATCTTCGGCGACGTGATGCAGGAAGCCGCCGAGAAGACCGGCCGCGAAATCATCGCCTCCGAAATCCGCCTGGCTGAAGAGTTCAAGAAGAAGGGCAACAACGTGATCGTGGTTGACAAGGCGGCCTTCCGCGATGCGGTGCTGAAGAACACCAAGCCGACGGATCACGGCTATCGGCAGCAGGATTACGACCGCATAACAGCCATCAAGTAGGCAGCGGCATTCACTCCCTCCCCCGCCGGGGGAGGGTTGGGGTGGGGGCACGCGCCTTCGCTCAAGCGCAGCGCCCGAATCGACGGCCCGATGCCCTCACCCTGACCCTCTCACGGAGGGAGAGGGAACAACACGAAACACCATGACCGAACAACAAAAAATCATCGACGACGAAGGCCACTTCCATGCCGAGGACGAAGTCGTCGTCCTCTCCGACACCATCGCCGAAGGCTGGATCGCGCTCGGGATCTTCTGGCTGCTCGCACTCACCGTGCTCTACCAGTTCGTCACCCGCTACGTGATGAACGATTCGGCCGCCTGGACCGAGGAGGTGGCGCGCTACATGCTCATCGGCGTGGTGTTCATCGGCGCCGCGATCGGCGTGGCCAAGAACAACCAGATTCAGGTCGACTTCTTCTACCGCCACATGCCGGCCGCGATGGGCCTGTGGATGTCGCGGGCGGTCGACGTGGTCCGCACGGCTTTCTTCATTGCGGCGGTGGTGATGACGGTGCAGATGATGCTGAAGATCGGCAACCAGACCCGCATGACCATCGTCGACCTGCCGATGAACATCGTCTACGGCCTCTGCCTGTTCGGCTTTGCCGCGATGGCCTGGCGCTCGGTGCAGATCGCCCGCGTCCACTGGCAGCGCGGCTACAGCGTGCTCGAACGCCCCGAATCCACCATGGCCGACCGCTGACCCTCATCCTCCCATGCTCAAAATATTCTTCCTGATCTTCATGGCCGGCGGCGTGCCGGTCGCCATCGCCATGGCCGGCGCCTCGCTGGCCTACATCATGACTTCGGGGACGCTCCCGCCCTTCGTGGTGATCCACCGCATGGTGAGCGGCATCGACAGCTTTCCGCTGCTGGCGGTGCCCTTCTTCATCCTGGCCGGCAACCTGATGAACAACGCCGGCATCACCACCCGCATCTACAACTTCGCGCTCGCGCTGGTGGGCTGGATGAAGGGCGGCCTGGGCCATGTGAACGTGGTCGGCTCGGTGATCTTCGCCGGCATGAGCGGCACCGCGATCGCCGACGCCGCCGGCCTGGGCACGATCGAGATCAAGGCGATGAAGGAGCACGGCTACTCGACCGAGTTCGCCGTCGGCGTGACAGCTGCATCGGCCACGCTCGGGCCGATCATTCCGCCCAGCCTGCCCTTCGTGATCTACGGAATGATGGCCAACGTGTCGATCGGCGCGCTGTTTTTGGCCGGCCTGCTGCCAGGCGCGCTGATGGCGGTGCTGATGATGTTCACGGTCGCCTACTACGCGCACAAGAACAAATGGGGCGGCGACGTCAAGTTCTCGAGCACCCGCCTCTTCAAGGCGCTGTGCGAGCTGGCGGTGGTGATCGGCTGGCCGCTCGCGCTGTGGCTGATCGTCTCGCGCTTCGGCGCGCCGGCGCAGCTGTCGGTGTTCGTCGCGCTGGCGCTCTTGTTCGTGCTCGACCGCATCTTCAAGTTCGAGGCGCTGCTTCCGATCATGACGCCGGTGCTCTTGATCGGCGGCATGACGACCGGGCTTTTCACGCCCACCGAAGGCGCCATCGCGGCCTGCGTGTGGGCCATGATCCTCGGCTTCGCCTGGTACCGCACGCTGTCGTGGCGGATGTTCGTGAAGGTCTGCCTCGACACCATCGAGACCACCGCCACGGTGCTCTTCATCGTGGCCGCCGCGTCCATCTTCGGCTGGATGCTGACCGCCACCGGCGTGACCACCGACATCGCCAACTGGGTGCTCGGCTTCACGAAGGAAGCCTGGGTGTTCCTGCTTTTGGCCAATGCGCTGATGCTGTTCGTCGGCTGCTTCCTGGAGCCCACTGCCGCCATCACGATCCTGGTGCCGATCCTGCTGCCGATCGCCACGCAGCTGGGCGTGGACCCGGTCCACTTCGGGCTGGTGATGGTGCTCAACCTGATGATCGGCCTGCTGCATCCGCCCATGGGCATGGTGCTGTTCGTGCTCGCCCGCGTGGCGGGCCTGAGCGTCGAGCGCACGACGATGGCAATCCTGCCGTGGCTGGTGCCGCTGCTGCTGAGTCTGGCCATCATCACCTTCATGCCGAAGGCGGTAATGTGGCTGCCGAAAATGTTTTATTGACCGGGAGCGCAACCATGAATCCATTCATCCGACTCCACCCGGCCGACGACGTGGTGATCGCGCGCGGCCAGCTGGTCGGCGGCACGCCGGTCGAAGGCATCACCGCGCGGGGGCTGATCCCGCCCGGCCACAAGGTCTCTGTGCGCGCCATCGCGCAGGGCGAGCCGGTGCGCCGCTACAACCAGATCATCGGCTTCGCGAGCAAGCCGATCGGGCCCGGCGAGCACGTGCACACGCACAACCTCGACATGGGCCCGGACAAGGGCCACTTCGAGCGCGACTACGCCTATGGCGCCGACGTGAAGCCGCAGCCCGCGCGCCGCGAAGCCACCTTCATGGGCATCAGGCGCGCCGACGGCCGCGTGGCCACGCGCAACTACATCGGCGTGCTGACCAGCGTGAACTGCTCGGCCACCGCGGCACGCGCGATTGCCGACCACTTCTCGCGCAAGACCAACCCGCAGGCGCTGGCCGACTACCCCCGCGTCGACGGCGTGGTCGCGCTCACCCACGGCACCGGCTGCGGCATGGACACCGCCGGCATGGGCATGCAGATCCTCGAGCGCACGCTCACCGGCTATGCCACGCATGCCAACTTCGCGGCGGTGCTGGTGGTCGGACTCGGCTGCGAGGCCAACCAGATCAACGCCTGGCTCGCAACCGGTAACCTGGCCGAAGGCGACAACTTCCGCGTCTTCAACATCCAGGACACCGGGGGCACGCGCAAGACGGTCGAGAAGGGCGTGGCGCTGATCAACGAGATGCTGCCGCGCGCCGATGCGGCGGGCAAGCGCGAGCCCTGCAGCGCCGAGCACATCACGATCGGGCTGCAGTGCGGCGGCTCCGACGGCTACTCGGGCATCAGCGCCAATCCGGCGCTGGGCGCAGCGGTGGACCTGCTGGTGGCGCACGGCGGCACCGCGATCCTGTCGGAGACACCCGAGGTGTACGGCGCCGAACACCTGCTCACCCGGCGCGCCGTGAAGCGCGAGATCGGCGAGAAGCTGGTGGAGCGCATCCGCTGGTGGGAGCACTACACCGACATCAACGGCGGCGAGATGAACAACAACCCGTCGCCGGGCAACAAGGCCGGCGGGCTCACCACCATCCTCGAAAAGTCGCTCGGCGCGGTGGCCAAGGGCGGCACCAGCAACCTGGAAGCGGTGTACGAATATGCGGAACCGGTGTCGGCGCACGGCTTCGTCTACATGGACACGCCGGGCTACGACCCGGTAAGCGCCACCGGCCAGGTCGCCGGCGGCGCCAACCTGATCTGCTTCACCACCGGCCGCGGCTCGGCCTACGGCTGCGCGCCCTCGCCTTCGCTCAAGCTGGCCACCAACTCCGCGCTCTGGCAGCGGCAAGAGGAAGACATGGACATCAACTGCGGCGAGATCGTCGAAGGCACGGTGTCGATCCAGGAGATGGGGCAGCGCATCTTCGAGCTGGTGCTGGCGACGGCGTCGGGCGAGCAGAGCAAGAGCGAGAAGCATGGCTACGGGCAGAACGAATTCGTGCCGTGGCAAGTCGGCGCGGTGATGTAGCTCGCCCCCAGGCTGCGCGCACTTCGTGTCGCTACGCCAACCCCCTGCCGGGGGCAACACCAGCGGCCCGGCGAAGCCGATTCCGCGGTGTTTCCACAACGGGCCTTGCTGCGCGGCCCCTGAAATGCGCAACGGAGTAGCCCATGCCCCAAACCATCCAAGCCTCTTCATTGCGCAAGCACTGCGCAGCCATCGTTGCCGGCACCGGGAGTACGCCTGCCGAAGCCGAGCAGGTCGCGGCCAACCTGGTGCTCGCCAACTTGAGCGGCCACGATTCGCATGGCGTCGGCATGGTGCCGCGCTATGTCGATGCGGCAGCCGAAGGCGGCCTGGTGCCCAACGCGTCGGTAAAGATCAACCTCGACACCGGCGCCATGCTGGCGCTCGACGGCCAGCGCGGCTACGGCCAGATCGTCGGGGTGCAGGCGATGGAACTCGCCATCGCACGGGCACAGCAGCACGGCAGCTGCATCCTGTCGCTGGCCAACGCGCACCACCTGGGCCGCATCGGCCACTTCGCCGAGATGGCGACGGCGAAGGGCCTGGTGGCGATGCATTTCGTCAACGTGCTGTCGCGGCCGGTGGTTGCGCCCTGGGGCGGCGGCGACGGACGCTTCGGCACCAACCCGTGCTGCATCGGCATCCCGCTCGCGGGCGCCGACCCGTTCATCCTCGACTACGCGACCAGCCGTGTCGCTCAGGGAAAGATGCGCGTCGCTCACAACAAGGGCGAGCGGGTCGCGCCCGGCACGCTGATCGACGAGCACGGCGCACCCACCGACGACCCGGGCGTGGTGGTGGTGCCGCAGAGCAACGGCCTGTTCGGCGCGCTGATGACCTTCGGCGAGCACAAGGGCTACGGCATGGCGGTGGCCTGCGAGCTGCTGGGCGGCGCGCTCACCGGCGGCGGCACCTGGCACCGGCCGGCCGACACCGCGCGCACCGTGCTCAACGGCATGCTGGCGGTGCTGATCGATCCGGCCCGGCTCGGCACGCAGGACAAGTTCGAGGCGGAGTCGCGCGCCTTCATCGACTGGCTGCGCCAGAGCCCGCCGGGTGCCGGCTTCGAGGCGGTGCAGATCGCCGGCGAGCCCGAGCGCCGCGCGCGTGCGGCGCGCGAGCGCGACGGCATCTGGCTGGACGATGCGACCTGGGGCGAAATCGTCGCCGCCGGCGCGAAGGTGGGCGTTTCCATCTAGTGGTGCAGCCGACGGGCATCTGCCGCCCGGGCTCCTACCCGGCGCCGCTCGCGATGCGGTGCTTCTCCATCAGCCGGTAGAGCGTCATGCGCGACACGCCGAGTTCGCGCGCCGCCACGGTGACGTTGCGGCCGACGCGGTTGAGCGTGATGCTGATGGCGTCGCGCTCGGCCGTGATTCGAACCGCTGCAAGCGCGACGCGCACCGGGCTCTGCGCGTCGCAGAGTTCCAGGTCGGCTGCGGTGATGAGTCGGCGGTCGGTCATGACCACCGCGCGCTGCACCCGGTTGAACAGCTCACGCACGTTGCCCGGCCAGTCGTGCGCCAGCATGGCGGCGCTCGCCTCCTGGCTGAAGCCCTCGGCCGTGCACTTGCGCTCCGCCGCGCAGCGCCGAAAGATGTGTTGCGCCAGAACCGGCAGGTCTTCCTTGCGCTCGCGCAGCGGCGGCACCGAGATCGACAGCACGTTCAGCCGGTAATAGAGGTCTTCCCGGAACTTGCCGCAGGCCACGGCTTCGGCCAGGTCGACGTGCGATGCGGCGACGACCCGCGCGTCCACCTGCAGGCTGCTCGAAGCACCCACGCGGTGGATGGTGCGCTCCTGAAGAAAGCGCAGCAGGTTGGTCTGCAGTTCGAGCGGCAGGTCGCCGATCTCGTCGAGAAAGAGCGTGCCGCCGCCGGCCATCTCGATCAGGCCGCGCTTGCCCGACAGCGCGCCGGTGAAGGCGCCGCGCTCATGGCCGAACAGCTCGGTGTGGATCAGCGACGGCGCGATCGCGCCGCAGTTCACCGCCACGAAAGGCCCGCCGGCGCGCTCCGAACAGCGATGGATGGCCTGTGCCGCCAGTTCCTTGCCGCTGCCGCTTTCGCCGCCGATCAGGATCGGCGCGTTGGTGCCTGCGACCTTCTGTATCTGCCGCCGAAGGCCGTTCATGGCCGCGCTCTGGCCGACCATGCCCATCACGTCCGGGTGTACCGCATCGGCGCCGCGTTGTTGCTCGGCCCGCAGGCTCGCACGCCGGTATGCATGCGCCAGCGCCTGCACCAGCACCTCGGGCGCCACAGGGTCGGTGTGGTAGTCGAAGAAGTAGTTGAGGATCAGGTCGCGGAGATACGGCGCCTCGAGCGCACGCGGCGGAATCACCGCCACCCAGTCCAGCGTGCCCGATGCCCTGATGCAGGACTCGATCTCGGCGCCGACGGCCGCATTCACATGGTCGAGCATCAGCAGGCAGAACGGCGAGCGCGTGCGGGCCAGGGCCCTTCGCGCACCGGCGATGTCCGCCGCGGTGACCACATCCCAGCCGGCCGCGCGCAGGCTGCTTTCGACGGGGCCTGCCCTCGCCCCGGTCATCACGCAGAGGATCTTTTGCGCCAGCATGCCGCGTCGATTCAGAAGGAGAAGGGAATCCTCGCGGTCAGCGTGAGGTCTGGCGTGTCACGCGTCAGGCCCGCACCGACCGAGAGGCTTACCGTGGTCTTGGGGTTGTAGCGGTACGAATAGCCGAGCAGCATCGTCGCCAGCTGGGTGCGCACGGAGCCCGGCACCGCCACGCCGTTCTGCTTGGTACGGCCGACCGAGTTCAGGTCGACGCCGATGCTGAAGGACGACTTTTCGTTGAGCGCCATGCCCATGCCGAAGTTCATGCCGAAGATGTTGCCGGCCCTCACGTCGCCGAGAAATTCGGTCTGCCCGCCCTGCACCCGGCGGCTCACGTCCGAGCGCTTGAAGTTGAAGGCATAGCTGAAGCTGCCGAAGAAGACCACCGGGTCCGAAGGCAGCAGCCACGTGAGGCCCGGCTGCAGGGTGTAGAAGCCCGAGCCGGTCGGCAGGTCGAGCGGCAGGCCGGTGCCGGTGGTGTTGCCGATGCAGCGCGTGACGCAGTCGGTGATGACCTCGAACGGGTCCTTGCCGGTGCGCGACTTGAAGCGCAGCGAACCGATCATGTAGGGCAAGGCCGCGCCGCCGTCGTTGAGCTGGTAGCGCGCAGTGATCTCGGCGTCGCCCAGGCTCTTGCCGCTGGTGTCGAACACGTTGTCGACGGCCGAGCCGGTGAAAATTTCGCGGCTGACGGTGGAATTGGAGCGGTACACATAGGGCAGCTTGCCTTCGATCTCCATCCGGTTGCTGATGCCGAAGCGCCCGGTCATGGCGGCAGTGAAGGTGTTCTGCTTCAGTTGCCGCACGTCGATCAGGCCGATCAGGAGCGAAGGGATGACCGTGTAGCCGACCAGCGAGACCTGGTTGCTCGACGAGTAGGCGTACTGGAACGACGGCTCCAGGATCACCCCGCCCTTGGGCGTCAGGATGCCCGGCTGCTCGAACAGCGGCGCGATGTTGATGCTGCGCGCCGGGTCGCTGGGCGCCATGCCGATCTGCACCGTGCGCGTTTCGCTGCTGGGGGCCACCGACATGGCCTCGGCCGGTTGCTGCCGCGGCACTGCGACGACGGTCGGCGGTGGCGCCGGCGTTTGCGTCTGCGCCTGCGCCTGCGTCATGGAGCGTTCGAGCGACTCGTAGCGGGCCTCGCGCTCGGCCACTGTCTGCTTGAGCGACTCGATCTGGCGGCCCTGCTCCGCCACCTGGTTTTGCAGCTTGCCGAGCGCGGAAGGTGGGGGCGGCTTTCGCGCGGCCGACGGCCTTGGCGGTGCCGTCTGCGCAACGGCGCCCGCGCATGCGATGGCGGTGCCGGCGAGCAATACAACGGTTCTGTGGGTGCGGGCTATCTCCATCGCCGACCTCTTTCTTTTAGAACTTTTGTCGCAAAGATTATGTGGAGCGACGTTATTGATGAGCAAGATGACTTTTTGCAAGATGTGTATCCAAAATCCATTGAATGTTTTTTTCTATTGCTGAGCTGTCACGTTATTGGGACACGCTACCGCGGTGCCGCAGTGCGCTATTGGTGGGGCGTTTTCCTACAAGCGCTGGCGTCACATCCGTGTGACACCGCTGCCGCGCTCTGGCGTGGGCGACGCCGTCGCTGTAACAGAAGTGCGGCAATTCCCGGGTGAATCGCATGCCGCCTGCCTGCTCCCGCGGTCTCATGTGCCGATATTCCCGCAGCCTGAAGCCCAATCCCGGCCTGTTCCCAGGGAAGCTGCTCGCAACCGGCCAATTGGCACCGAAATTGCGCCATGCGTAACGGTTGTGCATGTCACAACTTCTTTGCCTAAATCCAACTTATCCAACCAGGAGTTCTCATGCAAAAAACTGTTATTGCTTCGGCAATGGCGATGCTGCTGGGCGCAAGCGGCGCGGTCTTCGCCCAGACGACCACGCAAAGCGGAGGCGGCGCAGGGGCGTCCGACGCTTCGACGGCGACGCAGGACAACAGCACCAACGACAACAGCGACTCGAGCACCAACCGCCGCTCCGGCGCGGCCGATGCCAGCGCTGCCCGTTCGATGGCCAACAACAACGGCTCTACGGCCACGTTGTCGAATGCGTTCAACCGCACCACCGCCACCGCGAGCAGCAAGCTGCACGGCGTTGTCACCGGCAATCTGGTGTCCGGTATCGGCAACTACGCCATCAACTACGGAAATGCTTCGGGGGGTCGCGGCGACGGCGGCTACGGCGGCAAGGGCAGGGGCGGCAGCGCCTACGATGCCGGCGGCTACGGCGGCTCCGGCGCGGAGGGCTCCGGCGGCGGGGGCGGCAGCGGCGGACGCGCCACCAACGGCAGCGCAACGGGCGGCCGCGGCAATTCGGGCTCGGCCAGTGGCGGTGACGGCGGCAGGGGCAGCGGCGGTGCGGCCG
>JANOCL010000270.1:0-5440 GCA_031412135.1 Variovorax sp.
GCGCGCGAGCACATCGAGCGCGACGGCCTGCGGCCGCAGGACGTGCGGACCATTCCCGGCGCAGCGGGTGGACCCAAGGGCCTGATCCTCGGGCCGATGGACCGATATCTCTTCGGCGAATGGCTGGTGCAGTCGACACAGCCGGTCGACCTGGTCGGCGCCTCGATCGGCGCCTGGCGCCTGGCCAATGCCTGCCTCGGCGATCCGAAGGCCGCGTTCGAGCAGTTCGAGCATGGCTATATCCATCAGCGCTACGAAGTGCCGCAAGGCCAGAAGCGCATGACTGCCAGGCAGGTGAGTGCGCAGTTCGGCGATGGGTTGCGCAGCTTCTACGGCGGACGGGCGGCCGAGGTGCTCGCCCATCCGCGCTTCCGGCTGCATGTGATCACCTCGCGCGGGCGCCACATCCTCGGGCGGGAAGGGCGGGCGCGCACGCCGGCCGGTTACCTGGGCGCCTTCATCACGAACAGCGTGCACCGCAGGAGCCTGGGCGCGTGGCTGGAGCGGGTGGTGTTTTCGACGCCCGGCGCCTTGCTGCCTTTCGGCACGCAGGATTTCCCCACCCGGCAAGTGGCGCTCGCCGAGAGCAACTTCGAGCTGGCGCTGCAGGCTTCATGCTCGATCCCCTTCATGCTCGAAGCGGTGCACGACATACCCGGCGCACCGCTGGGCGCGTACTGGGACGGCGGCATTACCGACTACCACCTGCACCTGAACTATGGCAACACCGACGGCATCGTCCTGTATCCGCATTTCCAGAAGGCGGTGGTGCCGGGCTGGCTGGACAAGGGCTTCAAATGGCGGCACAAGCCCACCGCCTTTCTCGATCGGATGGTGGTGCTCGCGCCGGACCCGGGATGGGTGCGCAGCCTGCCCAACGGCAAGCTGCCGGACCGCAACGACTTCGTGCGCTATGCCTACGATGCACCGGGCCGCATCAAGGCTTGGCAGGCCGCCGCGAGCGAGGCGCGTCGGCTGGCGGACGAGTTGGCCGGTTGGCTGCACCGCGGCGATGTCGGCGACGTGCTGCCGCTCTAGAGCGCGTCACGGCGCGGCTAAAGTCGGGGCGGCATTTCGCCTGCTTGTCATTTTTTCGGAGGTTTTCTGGCTGTGGAACAAATACTGGTGGGATTCGGCGGGCTGCTGGTCGCGGCCACTGCCATGCCGATCCTGCGCCGCCAGAGTTGGTGGATTCGCGTTTTCGATTTCCCGCGGCTGCAGATCGCAGTCGGGCTGCTGCTGGTGGTGGTGCTCCATGGCGCGCTGGTAGAGCATTCGCCCTTGGCCCACTCGTTTCGTGCGCTCCTGGTGGCGTGCCTGGGCCTGCAGGTGTGGCGCATGCTGCCCTTTACCCGGCTCGCGCGCAGGCAGGTGCAGGACAGCGCCGCCGACCCGGCCGCGTCGCACGACGGCATTCGCCTGCTGTTTGCCAACGTGCTGCAGACCAACCGGAACGCGCGTGACTTGCTTGCCGTGCTGCGGGACGCAGACCCGGACGTGATACTCGCCCTGGAAACGGATGCCTGGTGGGAGCACGAACTGCGCGGGCTCAAGGCCACCCATCCGCACACGGTGCTGCTGCCGCAGGACAACACCTACGGCATGCTGCTTTACTCGCGCCTCGAACTCGTCGAGCCTGAAGTGTCATTTTTGATTCAGCCCGATGTGCCTTCGATCCACACGCGTGTGCGGTTGTCGTCGGGGCAGCAGATTGCGCTGCATTGCCTGCATCCGCGACCGCCATCGCCGACCGAAAGCGACAGTTCCAGGCAGCGCGATGCCGAACTGCTGATGGTCGGCCGTTCGGTCAAGAAGCAACCGGGTCCTGTGATCGTGATGGGTGACCTGAACGATGTGGCCTGGTCTCACACCAGCGAACTCTTCCGTGATGTGAGCGGCCTGCTCGACCCGCGCATTGGCAGAGGTTTCTTCAATACCTTCAATGCCAAGCATTGGCTGGTTCGCTTTCCGCTCGACCACTTCTTTCATTCGAACGATTTCCGACTGGTCCGGTTCTGCCGGCTGCGCTACTTCGGCTCGGACCATTTTCCGGTCTACATCCACCTGAGTCACGAGCCCGAAGCTGCCGCCGTGCAGGCGGAACAGACGGCCGACGCGGGGGAACAGAAAGAAGCCTCGAAGAAGATCGAGGCTGCCACCAAGCGGTGACCGCGATCAGGCGCGATCAGGCACGCATCGCCTGCATTCGGCCGCTCGAATACGCAGAGGCACTCTGCCTCAACGCATCGAGCTGCCGGGCTTCTTCTGAATCGCGCAAGCTCTTGGCAGCTCGCGCAGCGACGTAGGTCACGAACATGGCCTCGACGGCTGCGATCCATTGCTTGAAGCCGCGGTTCTCGCTGACCGCGTCTTCGTCTTCAACCAGATCGGGAATGGCCGGAACGACGAAGCCGGTCTTGCGGAGGATCTCGGCCTTGAGAAAGGGAGTGAGCATGCTGACTTTGTGATGTTTTTCATCAGCGTAGTCACTGCCGACATGCCGACGATTGGCTCGAGTCTCGTGCGAGCGTAAGAAAATGTCTACTTTATGCCTCACTCCTGCGTTCGACTCAAGTCAGCGGCGGTTGCCTCGCATGAGCGAGACCAGCAATGCGGTCAGCACGGCGCCGCCCGCTGCTGCGATCCAGGCGGCGCGCACGGGTTGGTCGGCGACGTACTGTTCGCCTTGCCGGCGCACATTGCCGATCTGGCCTTTCAACTCCTGCATCTTGCGGCTGGCTGCGTCGGCACCGTCCTTTGCGTAGGTGCGGGCGGTCTGCATCGCATCCTTTGCTCTGTTGCCGGTGTCGCTGACTATGGCTTCGCTGTCGTGGGCGATTGTGGAAGGGGACTTCACGTCGTATTCGTTCATGGGGGCTCCGGTAGCGCCAGGCAGCAACGTGCGGCCCGGCAGGATTACCAGTCTGTCGCTGCCGAACTGACGCCCTGTCGGCAGGTGGACGCTAGGGTCGTAGGCGACCGCCGTGTCTCGGCCGATGCGAAGGGCAAACCCTGAGGCTTAGTGTGCAGTCGACCTTCCAGAATGACCGTTCCAATGGAGACCCTCTGCCCATGCCCCAAGTCCGTTTTTCCCGCCGTGCCTTCAATCTCTCGGCCGCTGCTGCCGCCGTGTCGATAGCGTCGCCGTCCTTCGCGCAGCCCGCCTGGCCCAGCAAGCCGATCCGCATCATCGTTCCGTATACGCCCGGCGGTTTCACCGACCAGATGGCCCGGCTGGTGCAGGTCGGCCTGCAGACGCGGCTCGGCCAACCGGTGGTGATCGACAACAAGCCCGGCGCCAACAGCCTGATCGGCGTGGATGCGCTGGCCAAGGCGGCGCCCGACGGCAGCACCTTCGGCGTCGTCATCGCGGCCTATGCTGCCAACACCACGCTCTATCCGAAGCTGCCTTACGACCCGAAGAAAGACCTCGTCGGCGTTTCGCTGATGGGCGTGTCGCCGCTGCTCGCTGCAGTCAACAACGACACACCGTTCAAGACCGCGAGAGAGCTGATCGACTACGCGCGCGCCAACCCGGGGAAGATCAGCTTCGGCTCGTCGGGCAACGGCTCGGCCGCACACCTGACGAGCGAGCTTTGGAAGTCGCTGACCAAGACTTACATGATCCATATCCCGTACCGGGGCGCGGTGCCGGCCCTGACCGACCTGATGGGCGGGCAGATCCAGCTGTTCTTCGATGCGCCGACCGGGCTGATCAACCAGGGCAAGGCCGGCAAGGTGCGGTTGATCGGCGTTGCAAGCGACCGCCGCCTGCCGGCCCTTCCCGACGTGCCCACCTTCATCGAGCAAGGCTTCGCCGGTTTCACCGGCAGTACCTGGGCCGGCATGCTGGCGCCGGCGGGCACGCCGCGCGAGATCGTCAAGCGCATGTCGGACGAGATCGCCCGCATCATCAAGAGCGACGAGACACGTGCCAAGCTGGATGCGATGGGCACCTTCCCGGCCGGCAGCACGCCCGAGGAGTTCGACGCCTTCATCGCCTCTGAAACCGACAAGTGGGCGAAGGTGATCAGGACCGCCGGCGTGAAGGCCGAATAAGGCGCGCCCTCAAGCGCCCTTGGCCGCCCAGCCGGCCACCGCCTCACCCACCGAAGCGATTGCCGCATTGCGCACGGCCATCGCAGCCGTGGTTTCGGTCAGGTAGACGGCGACGAGGATCGGCGCTCGCCCGGGTGGCCGCAGGATGGCGATGTCGCAGGCGGCGCCGTTGTCGCCGGAGCCCGTCTTGTCGCCCACGTGCCAGCCGGGCGGCAGGCCGGCGCGCAGCCGCAAATCGCCGGTCTTGTTGGCGTCCAGCCATTGCAGGAGTTGCGCACGCGACGACTGCGAAAGTACATCGCCCAGGAGAATCTTCTGCATGCTGCGCTGCATGGCGTCCGGCGTGGTCGTGTCGCGCGGATCGCCCGGCCGGGCTTCGTTCAGCTCGGTCTCGATGCGGTCGAGCCGGGTGCGCGTGTCGCCGATGGCACGCATGTATCTCGTGAGGCCCTGCGGTCCGCCGAAGCTCGCAAGCATCAGGTTGCCCGCGCTGTTGTCGCTGTACGTGATGGCTGCCTCGCACAACTCCGCGACCGTCATGCCGCTGCCGCCGACCCGCTTTTCTGTCACCGGCGAATAGCTGACCAGGTCGCCCGCCTGAAACACCACGCGGCGCTCGAGGCGTTCCTTGCCATCGTCGACGCGGGCGAGCACCAGCGCAGCGGCCAGGAACTTGAAGGTGCTGCACATCGGGAACCGTTCGTCCGGCCGATGCGCGACGCGGCGGCCGGTGCCGGTGTCGAGAACGCAGACGCCCAGACGTCCGCCGCTGGTCTTCTCGATTTCCGCCAGTCGTGCGGACATAACGGGGTTGCCTGCTGCCCGGACGCCGAGCGCGGCGGCGGACAGCGAGAAGAAAAGAGTGCTTGAAAAATGACGTCTATCGATCAACTTGGTGCTCCTGAAAAGAGCGACTTTCGGCCATCGACGGCCACGGCGCAAACGATAGTATTTGCTGCTTCCCACAAGAAAAACTTTTGCTCGACCGATGGCGCGTCCACACCTTCCGCTCAATGCGCTGCGCGCCTTCGAATCCTCCGCCCGGCACCTGAGCTTCACGCTCGCAGCGGCCGAGCTGAACGTGACGCAGGCGGCCGTCAGCCAGCAGGTTCGCGGCCTCGAATCGCGGCTGGGCGTCCAGCTGTTCCGGCGCCTGCCCCGCGGGCTGGCGCTCAGCGACGAAGGCCACGCGCTGCTGCCAGTGCTTGTTGATGCCTTCGGGCGCATGGAAGCGGTGGTTCAGCAGTTCGACAACGGCCGCTTCTTCGAGGTCCTGACCGTCGGCGTGGTGGGCACCTTCGCCGTGGGATGGCTGCTTCCGCGCCTGCGCCTGTTCCAGGAGAGCTGCCCCTTCATCGACCTGCGCCTGATGACGCACAAC
>JANOCL010000271.1:0-23043 GCA_031412135.1 Variovorax sp.
GCGCCGATCGCCTCGTCCTGGCCGACCACGCGGTCGTGCAGCTTGGCTTCCATCATGAGCAGCTTGTCGCGCTCGCCCTGCAACAGCTTGGAGACCGGAATGCCGGTGGCGCGCGCCACCACTTCGGCGATTTCCTCGGCGCCGACCTGGGTGCGCAGCAGCGTGGGCACGCTCGACTTGCCCTTGCTGGCCTCGGTGTCCTGCGCTTCCTTCAGGCGCTTCTCGAGCGCCGGAAGCTTGCCGTATTGCAGCTCGGCCACCTTGTTGAAGTCGCCCTTGCTCGTGAACTCGGCAATCTGGAACTTGATCTTGTCGATCTCTTCGCGAATCTGCGCGCTGCCCTGGGCCTGCGCCTTCTCGGCCTGCCAGATCTCGTCGAGGTCGGCAATTTCTTTCTGCAGCTTCGCGATCCCTTCCTCGATCAGCGCAAAGCGCTTCTGCGACGACTCGTCCTTTTCGCGCCGCACAGCCTCGCGCTCGATCTGCAGCTGGATCAGCCGACGGTCGAGCCGGTCCATTACCTCGGGCTTGGAATCCATCTCGATCTTGATCTTGGCCGCGGCCTCGTCGATCAGGTCGATGGCCTTGTCGGGCAGGAAGCGGTCGGTGATGTAGCGGTCGGACAGCTCAGCCGCCGCGACGATCGCTGGGTCGGTGATGTCGACGCCGTGATGTACCTCGTACTTTTCCTTCAGTCCGCGCAGGATGGCGACGGTTGCCTCCACGCTGGGCTCCCCGACGATGATGCGTTGGAAGCGGCGCTCCAGCGCTGCGTCCTTCTCGATGTACTTGCGGTACTCGTCGAGCGTGGTGGCGCCCACGCAATGCAGCTCGCCGCGCGCGAGCGCAGGCTTGAGCATGTTGCCTGCGTCCATCGCGCCCTCGGCCTTGCCGGCGCCGACCATGGTGTGCAGCTCGTCGATGAAGACGATGGTCTGGCCCTCGTCCTTGGCGAGTTCGCTCAGCACGGTCTTCAGCCGCTCCTCGAATTCGCCGCGGTACTTGGCGCCTGCCAGAAGAGCGGCCATGTCGAGCGACAGCACCCGCTTGCCCTTGAGCGAGTCGGGCACTTCGCCCGCGACGATGCGCTGCGCGAGGCCTTCGACGATCGCAGTCTTGCCGACACCGGGCTCGCCGATGAGCACCGGATTGTTCTTGGTGCGGCGCTGCAGCACCTGAATGGCACGGCGGATCTCTTCGTCGCGGCCGATCACCGGGTCGAGCTTGCCGAGCCGGGCCCGTTCGGTCAGGTCGAGGCAGTATTTCTTCAAGGCTTCGCGCTGGCCTTCGGCGTCGGCGCTGTTGACGTTCTGGCCGCCGCGCACCGCGTCGATGGCGGTTTCGAGCGACTTGCGCGTCACGCCGTGGCTGCGCGCAAGGTTGCCGATCTCGGCCTTGCTGTCAGCCAGCGCGAGCAGGAAGAGTTCGCCCGCTACGAACTGGTCGTTGCGCTTGATGGCCTCCTTCTCGGTCGCCTGCAACAGCTTGCCAAGCTCCGGGCCGACCTGGACCTGGTCGTGGCCCTGCACTTGCGGCAGCTTCTTGATCGCCGCCTCGGCGCCCTGCAGAAGCCCCGGCACATTGGCGCCAGCGCGCTCGAGCAAGGCCCGCGGACCGTCGCCCTGGCGCAGCATGGCGACCAGCAGGTGAGCGGGTTCGATGTAAGCGCTGTCGTTGCCGAGGGCGAGCGACTGCGAGTCGGCCAGGGCTTCCTGGAATTTGGTGGTGAGTTTGTCTTGGCGCATGGCTTGGTTCCTGCATACAAAATAGGGCCGCTCCGGAACGAATCAAGGTCGGCCGGGCTTTTCTACTCGTTCTACTCGTCATCATTGGAGTCGACCATGTTCAATTCAAGTTCCAGAGGCGCCGCGCGCCTGCTGCGCCGTGCGCTCCTGGGAGCGGGCCTGCTTGCCTTTGCCGGGCTTGCCCTCGCGCAGCCGGCAGGCACGCCCATCCGGCTCTTGGTCGGCTTTCCGGCGGGAGGCGGCAGCGACGCAATCGCGCGCACGCTTGCCGAGAAGCTCAAGGACGAGCTCGGCACGCCAGTCGTGGTCGAGAACCGGGCCGGGGCCGGCGGCCAGATCGCGGCACAGGCGCTGAAGGCGGCGGCGGCCGATGGGCACACGCTCTTCCTCACGCACGACCATTCGATCTCGATCCTGCCGCAGGTGGTGAAGAACCCGGGCTTCGAACCTGACCGCGACTTCGTGCCGGTCGCGGGCTTCGCAACCTTTGCCAACGCGCTCGCGGTATCGGGCGGCACGCCCGCCAAGTCGATGAACGAGTACGTGGCCTGGGTCAAGAACCGGCGCGGCGGCAAGGACACGATCGGCGTTCCCGCGCCGGCGTCGATCCCGGAATTCCTTGTCAAGCTGATCGGCACCAAGTACAAGCTCGACGTGCAGGCGGCGCCCTACCGCGGCAGCGCGCCAATGATGGCCGACATGCTGGGCAACCAGATCTCGTCGGGCATCGGCTCGATTCCGGACTTCATCGAAAACCACAAGGCCGGAAAGATCCGCGTTGTGGCCGTGATAGGCGACAAGCGTCAGGCCGTGCTGCCGCAGGTTCCCACCTTCGCCGAACTGGGTCTTTCAGGACTGGAAGATCTGCCTTACTACGGCTTGTTCGCGCCGGTGGGCACGCCGCAGCCGGTGATCGACCGCTTCGGCGCGGCGCTGGCCAAGGTGCTCGCTATGCCCGACGTGCGCGATCGCCTCACTGCCATGGGCCTCACGGTCGGCTACATGCCGCAAGGCCAGTTCGCCGGGCGCGTGCGCAGCTACACGCAGACCTGGGAGCAAATCATCAAAGCGAGCGGCTTCACGCCGCAGTGATCGACTGATCAGGCATTGCCCGCAGCGATGCCCCAGCGCGCCAGCGCGGCATCGTCGGCCGTGCGCGCGTCGACCCAGCGGGCGCCGTCGGGCGTTTCTTCCTTCTTCCAGAACGGGGCCTGGGTCTTCAGATAGTCCATCAGGAACTCGCAGGCCTGAAAGCTTTGCCCGCGGTGGGCCGAGGTCACCGCGACCATCATGATCCGGTCGAGCGGCTGCAGAAGACCGATGCGGTGAATGACGCGTGCGCCGAGGATGTCGAAGCGGCGATGCGCCTCGTCGATCATGGCCTCCACGGCCTTCTCGGTCATGCCCGGATAGTGCTCGAGCTCCATCGACGCGATGGCATCGCCGTCGTTGCGGTCGCGCACGGTGCCGATGAAGCTGCAGACCGCGCCGACCCGCATGTCGCCGGCGCGCAGCGCATCGATTTCCCTGGCGACATCGAAGTCGTCGGTCTGAATGAAAACACGCGGGCCGGTCATCGCCGGATTGTGGCACCGGCTGCGCTCGGAGGCGTCGCTCAGCCGCCGGTCACGGGCGGAAAGAACGCGACTTCGCTGCCTTCGCGCAGCGCAGCGTCCTCTGCGCTCATGACTTGGTCGAGTGCCATGCGAACCGCCTTGCCGCGCGCCAGAGCGCTGGCATGCGGCTCGCCGCGCGCGATCAGTTCGTCGCGCAGCGCACGCAGGTCGCGAGCCGCGGTGTCGACGGTCTCGCTGCCGGTACCCAGGGCTTCGCGCACCGAGGCGAAGTAGCGCACTTTGACTTGCATGTCAGTTCAAGAGCGAAGCGAATGAGATGAACTGCACCGTGTCGCCGGCCTCGAACGACTGGCCCGGTGGGTTGTCGATCACGCCGTCACCCCACACCATCGAAGTCAGCACACCGGAACTCTGATTGGCGAACAGGTCGAGTCCGCCATCGGGATTGCAGCGTGCGCGCAAGAACTCGCGGCGACGGTCGCCGCGCGGCCAGTCGAAATCGGCACGCATCGGCAGTGCTGTCGGCGCCACGCGCAACGCGCCTTGCAGCGTCAGAAGAAACGGCCGCACGAGCAGCAGGAAGGTCAGGAAGCTCGACACCGGATTGCCCGGCAGGCCGGTGAGATGGGCATCCCCGATGCGCCCGTAGGCGAAAGGCTTGCCCGGCTTCATCGAAAGCGACCAGAGGTCGAGTCGGCCGAGCGCCTGCACGGCCGCCTTGATGTGGTCTTCTTCGCCCACCGAGACGCCGCCCGTGGTGATGATGAGATCGCTGCCGAGCGCTGCGGTGCGCAGTGCCTCGATGGTCGCGTCGCGCCGGTCGGGCACGATGCCCATGTCCGTGACTTCGCAGCCGAGGCGAGCGAGCAGCGCGCGCATGAAGAAGCGGTTGGAGTTGTAGATCGAGCCCGGCTTCATCGCGTCGGGCTTCACCTCGCCCGGCATCACGAGTTCGTCGCCGGTGGACAGCAGCGTGACACGCGGTCGCCTGGCGACTTGCAGTCGGTCGAATCCGACGCTGGCGGCCAAGCCGAGCGCTGCAGGCGTGAGCCGCTCGCCGCGCGACAGCACCACGTCGCCGGCCGCGACGTCTTCGCCGGCGCGGCGGACCCACTGCCCCGCCGACGGCGCGAGCTGTACCTGCACGTGCCCCCAGCTTCCTTCTTCCGGCAGCGCGACCGTGTCTTCCTGCATCACGATGGCGTCGGCACCGGCGGGGATTTGCGCGCCGGTGAAGATGCGCGCGGCGGTGCCGGCCGCGAGCGGCGTGCCGACGCTGCCGGCCGGAATCCGCTGCGCGACCTGCAGCGCCGTGCCGGGCACGGCGCAATCGGCGCTGCGCACCGCATAGCCGTCCATCGCGCTGTTGTCGCGCGGCGGCACGGTGAGCGCCGACGCAACGTCCTGCGCCAGCACGCGGCCGTCGGCATCGAACGTGGAGATGCTTTCGGATGCGACCTTGGGCGTGGCCGCTGCGAGCAGGCGTGCCAGTGCCTCGTCGAGCGACATCAGCGGCGCGCGGACGGTCGGATTAGCCATAGTGCTCCACCCGATACTCGAAACGTTCCCCGTTCTGCAGCAGCCAGCTACCGATGCCGTCGACGTCGTTCAGATCGAAGACAGGCAACGCGGTGGGCCGAGGCAGCAGATGCGGCGTGTCGGTGGCGATGGCGACGATGAAATCGTCTTCGGTGTAGCGCGCCGGGCGCGGCGCCTGGCCCTCGTCGGGCTCGCGCCAGATCTCGATCTTCAGCAGGTCGCTGTGCTTGAAGCCCTCGACCAGCACCCAGTCGACGCCGTCATAAAGCTCGGCAATCAGATGGTGCACGCTCAACTGGGCCGGCTGCTCGAACTCGCGGATCAGCGCGAGCCGCCTGTCGGATGCCACCACCACCTCGAAGGCGCCTGCCTCGCGATGACGGTGCGTATCTTTGCCGGGATGATCGATGTCGAACTTGTGGTGTGCGTGCTTGACGACGGAAACGCGCTGGCCGTGCAGCTTGAGCACCGGGATCAGCCGCTCGACCAGCGTGGTCTTGCCGGCGCCCGAAAAACCGGCGAAGCCGATGACTTTCATGCGTCGCCTTTTGGTTCAATCACAGTTCTGCGCAATGTAGGCCTTGACCGCTTCGGCCTCGGCCGGCAGTTTGACAACGCGCTTCGGCAGCGACTCGATGCCCTCGAAACGTGCCGGCCGCTCGGGTTCGCGGCCGAGCGCCTCGACGATGGTTTGCGCGAACTTGATGGGGAGCGCGGTCTCCAGCACGATCATCGGCACGCCCGCTGCGAGGTGCTCGCGCGCGGCCTTGAGCCCGTCGGCGGTGTGGGTGTCGATCAGGGTCGCAAATCGCTTGTCGGTGTCGCGAATGGTGGCGAGCCGGTCTGCATGGGTGCTGCGGGCGCTCGCAAAACCGAAGCGCGACGCAGCCTGCGCGAACGCTGGATCGGCGCTCAGGTCGAAGCGGCCGGTGCGCCCGATGTCGCCTTCGAACAGCGCACGGGTTTTCGAGGCATCGCGCCCGACCAGGTCGAACACGAAGCGCTCGAAGTTGCTGGCCTTGGAGATGTCCATCGAAGGGCTGGAGGTTTCGTGCGTGTCGGCAGCGGAACGCACCCGATAGACGCCGGTGCGGAAGAATTCGTCGAGCACGTCGTTTTCGTTGGTCGCGACCACCAGCATGCGAATCGGCAGGCCCATCATGCGGGCCACATGGCCGGCGCAGACATTGCCGAAATTGCCGGAGGGGACCGCGAAGTCGACTTGCCTGTCGCTGCTGGCCGTGGCTTGAAAGTAGCCGGCGAAGTAGTAGACGACCTGTGCCAGAAGGCGCGCCCAGTTGATCGAATTGACGGTGCCGATGCGGTACTTGCGCTTGAACGCGAGATCGTTCGAAACCGCCTTCACGATGTCCTGGCAATCGTCGAACACGCCGGCGACGGTGATGTTGTGGATGTTCTCGTCCTGCAGGCTGAACATCTGGGCCTGCTGGAACGGACTCATGCGCCCGTCGGGCGACGTCATGAAGACACGCACGCCTTGCTTGCCGCGCATCGCGTACTCGGCAGCGCTGCCGGTGTCGCCGCTGGTCGCGCCAAGGATGTTGAGCTGCTGGCCGCGACGCGCTAGTTCGTACTCGAAAAGATTTCCGAGCAACTGCATCGCCAAGTCCTTGAAGGCGAGCGTGGGGCCGTTGGACAGGGCTTCGAGGTACACGCCGTCTTCAAGCTCGCGCAGCGGCACGATTTCGGGCGTGCCGAACACGTCGGCCGTGTAGGTCTTGGCGCAGATCGCCTTCAGCTCGGCCGGCGGGATGTCGTCGATGTAGAGCGAGAGCAGCTCGAACGCCAGTTCGGCATAGGGCAGTCCACGCCATTTCTCGAGCGTCGCGGCATCGACCTGCGGATAGTGCTCGGGGAGATACAGGCCGCCGTCGGGCGCCAGGCCTTCGAGCAGGATCTCGCAGAAGCGGCGGCGGTCCGGGTGGCCGCGCGTGGAGAGGTAGCGCATCAGGAGAGCTCTTCCTTGCGGATGCGCACGATCGGCGCCAGTACCGTGGGCAGCGCCTGCATTTGCGCCAGCACGGCGTCGAGCGTTCCCTCGCGCGTGTCGTGCGTGAGGATGATCAGGTCGGTCTGCATCGAACCTTCTCCGCCCACCTCGTCAGCCTCGCGCTGCAGCACCGCGTCGATGCTGATGCCGGCGGCGGCAAGCAATCCGGTGACCTTGGCCAGCACGCCGGCTTGATCCGCCACGCGCAAACGCAGGTAGTAGCTGGTGACCACATCTGCCATCGGCAGCACGCGCAGGTCGCTCATCGCATCGGGGTGAAAAGCGAGGTGCGGCACCCGGTGCGCGGCATCGGCGGTATGCAGACGGGTGATGTCGACCAGGTCGGCAATCACCGCACTGGCGGTCGGCTCGCTGCCCGCGCCCTTGCCGTAGTAGAGCGTCGTACCGACCGCATCGCCATTGACGACCACGGCGTTCATCGCGCCTTCGACGTTCGCGAGCAGGCGTTTGGCGGGAACCAGGCTCGGATGCACCCGCAGCTCGATGCCCTGCGCCGTGCGCTTGGTGATGCCGAGCAGCTTGATGCGATAGCCCAGTTGTTCGGCGTACTTGATGTCCTGCGCCGCGAGGCGGGTGATGCCCTCGACATGGGCCTTGTCGAACTGCACCGGAATGCCGAACGCGATGGCGCTCATCAAGGTTACCTTGTGCGCGGCATCGACGCCCTCGATGTCGAAGGTCGGGTCTGCTTCGGCATAGCCGAGGCGCTGCGCCTCTTTGAGCGCCGTGTCGAAGTCGAGGCCCTTGTCACGCATCTCCGAAAGAATGAAGTTGGTCGTGCCGTTGATGATGCCGGCGATCCACTGGATGCTGTTGGCGGTGAGCCCTTCGCGCAGCGCCTTGATGATCGGAATGCCGCCGGCGACCGCAGCCTCGAACGCCACCATCACGCCTCGCGCATGCGCAGCGGCGAAGATCTCGGTGCCGTGCACTGCGAGCAGCGCCTTGTTGGCGGTGACCACATGCTTGCCGGCCGCAATTGCCTCCAGCACCAGTTGTCTGGCGATGCCGTAGCCGCCGATCAGTTCGACCACGATGTCGATGTCGGGGTTGGCGATGACGGCGCGCGCATCGTCGACCACTCGCACGCTGTCTCCGACTGCGGCGCGGGCGCGGGCCAGGTCGAGATCGGCAACCATCGTGATCTCGATGCCACGCCCTGCGCGCCGCTTGATTTCCTGCTGGTTGCGCTGGAGCACCTTGAAGGTGCCGCTACCGACCGTGCCGATGCCGAGCAGGCCAACTTGGATGGGTTTCATTCGTTCGTGTCGTTGATCAAGAAAGCGCCCGGCGGATCGCCAGGCAAGCACTAGGCGCGCCGGGTTCGATAGCGCTCCAGAAAACCGGCGATGCGCCCAACGGCCTCGCGCAGATCTTCTTCGTGCGGAAGGAACACGATGCGGAAATGGTCCGGCGTTGCCCAGTTGAAGCCGGTGCCCTGGACCAGCATGACCTTGGTCTCTTTCAGCAGTTCAAGGAAGAACTGCCGGTCGTCCTCGATCGGGTACATCTTCGGATCGAGCTTCGGAAACATGTAGAGCGCTGCGCTCGGCTTGACGCAGCTCACGCCCGGAATCGCGGTGATGAGCTCGTATGCGAGGTCGCGCTGGTGGCGCAGGCGCCCCCCCTCGCCAACCAGGTCGTTGATGCTCTGGTAGCCGCCGAGCGCCGTCTGGATCGCCCATTGGCCCGGCACGTTGGCGCACAGGCGCATGTTCGAGAGCATGTTCAGGCCCTCGATGTAGTCGCGCGCCATCTTCTTGTCGCCGGACACCACCATCCAACCCGCACGATAGCCACAGGAGCGGTAGCTCTTCGACAGCGAATTGAAGGTCAGGGTCAGCACATCCTTCGACAGGCTTGCAATGGCCGTGTGCCTGACGCCGTCGTAGAGCACCTTGTCGTACACCTCGTCAGCGAAGATCACGAGATCGTGTTCGCGCGCGATCGATACGATGCCCTGGAGCAGTTCGTCCGAGTACAGCGCGCCGGTCGGATTGTTCGGGTTTATGACCACGATGCCCCGGGTCCGCGGCGTGATCTTGGCGCGGATGTCGTTCAGGTCCGGCATCCAGCCATCGCCCTCGTCGCACAGGTAATGAACCGGCTTGCCTCCAGAGAGGCTTGCCACAGCGGTCCACAGAGGGTAGTCCGGCGCAGGCAGGAGCAGTTCGTCGCCGTCGTTGAGCAAGGCATTGGTGGCCATGGCGATCAGCTCGCTCGCGCCATTGCCCAGATAGATGTCGTCGAGCGTCACCCCCGCGATGCCCTGCTTCTGGGTTTCGTGCATGACGGCCTTGCGCGCCGCAAAAATGCCCTTGCTGTCCGAATAGCCCGACGAGGCGGGCAGGTTGCGGATCATGTCCTGCTGGACTTCCTCGGGCGCATCAAAGCCGAACAGGGCGAGATTGCCGATGTTGAGCTTGATGATCTTTTGCCCCTCTTCCTCCATCTGCTTCGCGGCGTCCATGATCGGACCACGAATGTCGTAGAGGACGTTGGCGAGCTTGGCCGATTTCTTGAGCGTTTTCAAAGTCCCTCCGGGGGCGTCTGCACAGGGGAAAACCTATAATTTGACCACAGTTCACAACGCCCTCTGATGAAGCTTCAGCCTGAAAAATCCGACGTCCAGACCCTCACAGCGCACGGCCCCGGATGGGTGGCGATCAACAACGAGCGGATCGATACCAGCGTGGTCGTCGGCTCGCGCGGCGAGCGCTTCGTCTGGGATTGCTCAAGCTTCGAGCAACTCGGTGCCGAGCACTTCGCGCAGCTGGCGTCGATGGGCGCCGAATTGATCGTCTTCGGCAGCGGCGCGCGCATCCGGTTTCCGCAGCCAGCCTGGCTGCAGCCACTGATGGCGCAGCGCACCGGCGTCGAGACGATGGACACCGCTGCCGCTTGCCGCACGTACAACATTCTGGCGAGCGAAGGCCGCCACGTTGTCGCCGCCCTGCTGGTCGAGCAGCCGGACGGTGGGCAGTAGCGCACGTTTCAGGGTAAAATCGCGGGTTGCAAACCGGCGGCCTGCATCACCTCAGTTAGTCAGTTAGCAACGACCAATCCTCCATGGCACCAGGGAGCTCCAAGAGCCGGCCCTGACATGGAATCAAACGGAGAAAACAAGTTTCATGGCGATCGTTGTCAACAAACCCATTCCTGAATTTGACGCCAATGCCACCGGTGGCCTCAAGGTTTCGAACACCTCGCACCTCGGCCATGTGCTGGTGATGTACTTCTACCCCAAGGACAACACGCCCGGATGCACTACCGAGGCGATGCAGTTCCGTGACCGCTACAAGGATTTCGTCAAGGCGGGCGCAACGGTGTTTGGCGTTTCGCGCGACAACATGAAGTCGCATGACGAGTTCAAGGCGAAGCTCGAACTTCCTTTCGAACTGGTTGCCGATACCGAAGAAAAGATGTGCCACATGTTCGGCGTGGTCAAGAACAAGATCATGTACGGCAAGAAGGTCAAGGGCATCGAGCGCAGCACCTTCCTGATCGGCGCCGACGGCGTGCTCAAGGCCGAATGGCGTGGCCTCAAGGTCCCGGGGCACGTCGACGATGTGCTCAAGGCCGTGAAGACGCTCAAGAAGGCCGCCTGATCCGGCAAATCCGTGAGCATTTGCGCGGTCGTGTCGACGACGCGCAACGATCATGGAATACGCCCCATGCGATGTGCATAATGGCTTCATGCCGTTGAGCTCCACGACCGCATCCATCGAACAAAGCCGCCCGGGTCTTCAGGCGGCTTTTTCGTTTTCCGGCCTCTTCTTTTTTGCGAGCGAACAGCCCCATGCCCTTGCCTCCCGCCCCCACGAAGCGCGCTGCCCTGCTTTCGCCGGACGCGCACGACGCGCCCGCCCGCTCATCGCACGGAAGGGGCGGCCGCCGCTCATCCGATCGTCAAGCCGACGACGACCGGTCCGGCGGGCCTGCGCCGCTCGAACTGTTCGACCGCCGCACGGCTGAAGGCGGTGGCAGCGTCGAATTGCCGCAGCCGCCTCGCGCCAAAGCCCCTGCGCCGGCATTGACCCCGTCGCACAGCGCGCCGGAAATCCGCCCGGCCCCAGCCGCAGCTGCGCCGCAGAACCCGCCACGCACAAAGCGCAGCAAGACCGGCGGTTCCGCCAAGCTCTTTGTGCTGGACACCAATGTCCTGCTGCACGATCCGATGTGCCTGTTCCGCTTCGAGGAACACGACATTTTTCTGCCGATGATCGTGCTGGAGGAACTCGACGGCCACAAAAAAGGCACGACGGAGGTCGCACGCAACGGCCGGCAGACCAGCCGCACCCTCGACGCACTCGCCGGCGGCCAAGGCGCCGACATTGCGAAGGGCTTGAGGCTCGACAGCACCGGCCATCGGGGCGCTGGCGGAAAGCTTTTCTTTCAGACCGCTCCCCTCGACTACTCGCTGCCCACCAGCCTGCCGCAAGGAAAGGCCGACAACCAGATCCTCGGCGTGGTGCAGGCACTGCGCAATCTGCATGCCCAAGAAGTACCCGGCCGGCCGAAGCAGGAGGTGGTGCTGGTCTCGAAGGACATCAACATGCGCGTCAAGGCCCGCGCGCTCGGCCTGGCCGCGGACGACT
This sequence comes from Variovorax sp., assembly GCA_031412135.1. Classification (GTDB taxonomy): domain Bacteria; phylum Pseudomonadota; class Gammaproteobacteria; order Burkholderiales; family Burkholderiaceae_C; genus Variovorax. The sequence goes on from JANOCL010000271.1 coordinate 11,492, forward strand.
ACCAGAACGACAAGACGCTCGACGATGGCGATCTGCTCTATGCCGGTTCAATGGCGCTGCCAGGCGATTTCTGGACACGCCAAAGCAAGACGGTCGAAAGCTGGCAGAGCGGAAGCAGCACCTTCTACCGCATCAGCGGCCCCATCGTTCCCAATCTGTATATCAACCAGTTCGTCTACTTCGAGGCGCCCGGCGAGCCGAGCATGTATGCGCGGGTGACCGAGATCCGCGACAAGACGGCGGTACTCAAGACGCTCAAGGACTATGGGTCGGTCAAGAACGCGGTGTGGGGCGTGAACACGCGCAACCGCGAGCAGAACTTTGCGATGAACCTGCTGATGGACCCGGATGTTGACTTTGTCACCCTGACCGGCACCGCCGGGACCGGCAAGACCTTGATGGCCTTGGCATCCGGGCTGACTCAGGTGCTAGACGACCGGCGCTATACCGAAATCATCATGACCCGCGCGACGGTGAGCGTGGGCGAGGACATCGGCTTCCTGCCCGGCACTGAAGAAGAGAAAATGGGCCCGTGGATGGGCGCCCTGGACGACAACCTCGAGTTTCTGGCCAAGGGCGACAGTGGCGGAGCCGGAGAATGGGGCCGTGCGGCCACCAATGAGCTCATCCGCAGCCGCATCAAGATCAAGAGCATGAATTTCATGCGGGGACGAACCTTCCTGAACAAGTACGTGATCATCGACGAGGCGCAGAACCTGACGCCCAAGCAGATGAAGACGCTGATCACGCGGGCAGGCCCGGGCACCAAGATCATCTGCATGGGCAATTTGGCCCAGATCGATACGCCCTATCTGAGCGAGGGCTCCTCAGGGCTGACTTTCGCGGTCGACAAGTTCAAGGGCTGGCCGCACGGCGGGCACATCACATTGGCACGCGGCGAACGGTCGCGCCTCGCGGACTTCGCGAGCGAAGTTTTGTAGGGGTCGATCGCATCGTCAGGATCGAAGTCTGGCCCGAGCGCTGCAGCGACGAGCCTGGCAAGACCTTGGCCGAAATGCTGCGGCGCCTACAGGAAGATCACCGCAGCCGGATCAGCAGCAGATGCAGTAGCCCTTGGGCCCTTCGCAGGGCAACTCAATAGTCCGCGCTGCCGCCCGCGAGACTTTCGAACTTGGTGATCGGCTTCAGGAAGGCCAGCTTGACGGTACCGGTGGGCCCGTTGCGCTGTTTGCTGATGATTACCTCGGCCACGCCGGGCTCCTTGCTGTCCTTGTTGTAGTAGTCGTCCCGGTAGATGAACATGATCACGTCGGCATCCTGTTCGATGGCGCCCGATTCGCGAAGGTCGCTCATCATCGGGCGCTTGTCGGTGCGCGACTCCACGCCACGGCTCAACTGCGAGAGTGCGATCACCGGGCACTTGAGTTCTTTCGCCAGCATCTTGAGGCCGCGGGAGATTTCGCCAACGGCGGTCGCCCGGTTCTCGTCGTTCATGCTGCTCGACACGCTCATGAGTTGCAGGTAGTCGACCACGATCAGCCCCAGTTGTCCGCACTGCCGCGCGAGCCGGCGTGCATTGGCGCGCAGTTCGCTGGTGGTCAGGCCGGGTGTCTCGTCGATGTGGAGCGAGATGTTTCGCAGCTTCTCGATCGCCTCGGTCAGCCGCGGCCATTCTTCGTCAGTCAGCTTGCCGGTTCGCAAGTGCGTCTGATCGATGCGGCCGATGGAGCCGACGATGCGCACCGCGAGTTGCGAAGCGCCCATTTCCATCGAGAACACCGCCACCGGCAGGCCCTCATTGAGCGCCACGTGTTCCGCAATGTTGATCGCCAGCGCGGTCTTGCCCATCGACGGACGCGCAGCCAACACGATCATGTCACCGGCCTGAAAGCCCGAGGTCATTCGGTCGAGGTCGACGAAGCCGGTCGGCACACCCGTGATGTCGTTCGGGTTGTCGGCCATCTCAGTCACGCGATCGAGCAGCTCGACCACCAGCGAATCCATGCCCTGGAAGCCCTGCTTCATCCGCGAGCCTTCTTCGCCGATGTTGAAGATCTTCTGCTCGGCTTCGTCCAGGATCTTGTCGACGGCCTTGCCCTGCGTGTTGAAGGCGTTGGTCGCGATCTCGTCGCTGGCACTTACCAGCTTGCGCAAGATCGAGCGCTCCCGAACGATCTCTGCGTATCTGCGAATGTTGCTCGCGCTCGGGACGTACTGCGCGAGCGAGTTCAGGTAGACCAACCCGCCGATCTCCTCGGCCTTGCCGAACCCCTGCAGCTGCTCGTAGACGGTAATCACGTCGGCCGGTTTGCTGGCGTTGACCAGTGCGCCGATCGCGGCATAGATCAGCTTGTGCTCGTAGCGGTAGAAGTCGCTGTCGACCACCACATCGCCCATGCGGTCCCACGCGCCGTTGTCGAGTAGAAGGCCGCCGAGCACGCTCGATTCGGCCTCGATCGAATGCGGAGGGATGCGCAGCTGCGCAATCTGGCGGTCGGCCGACGGATCGTTATCGGCGTAGGAAAAAACGGCTGACATGAACTTCCTTGCAACCGCACATGCTAAGCCGCACAGCGGACGGCGTCACTTGATAACGCTGTGGATAAGCGGTGACTATTCGGTGCAGCACGCGGGACAACGCGGCAGGCCCAAAAGAAAGGCCGCCCAACGGCGGCCCATAGAGACAAGATCGCGTCAGCGATCTTGTTTTCTACTTGCGAAGGCTTAGGCGCTCTCGCCGTAGACCGTCACGGTGATGTCGACCACCACGTCGGTATGCAGCGCAACGCTCACGGTGCTATCCCCCACTATCTTGATCGGACCGTTGGGCATGCGCACCTGTGACTTCGCGATCTTGTAGCCCTGTTTGTTGAGCTCTTCGGCGATGTCGTGGTTGGTAACCGAGCCGAACAGGCGGCCGTCGACGCCCGCCTTCTGCGTCAGCTTGACCGCGCTGCCGCCGAGCTTTTCGCCCTGGGCTTGCGATTCGGCCAGCTTGGCAGCAGCCGCTTTTTCGAGTTCGACGCGCTTCGCTTCGAACTCGGCCTTGTTGGCTTCGGTCGCGCGCCGCGCGCGGCCCGACGGAATCAAGAAATTGCGCGCGTAGCCGTCTTTGACCTTGACGATCTCGCCGAGCACGCCAAGGTTGACAACCTTGTCCAGAAGAATGACTTGCATGGTGTCCGGCTCCTTAAACGCGGTGTTGGTCGCTGTACGGCACCATCGCGAGGAAGCGTGCACGCTTGATCGCGGTGTTGAGCTGTCGCTGGTAGATCGCGCGCGTACCGGTCAGGCGTGCGGGAATGATCTTGCCGTTTTCGCCGATGAAATCGCGCAACGTGTCGATGTCCTTGTAGTCGATCTCTTCGACGCCGGCGACGGTAAAGCGGCAGAAGCGCTTGCGCTTGAACAGCAGCGACTGGGTGTTGCGCTTCGGGCGCTTGTCTTTGTTGAATTTCTTGAACGTGGCCATTGTGGGACCTCTCGAAAATTAATCTTGCTGAAAATCCTGGATGTGCAGCACGGGGTGCTTGGCTGTACCCGGGGTGGCGAGAAAGCCCTGAAAACGCCAGAGACTTCCCAATGCCTGCCTTGCGAGTCGCTCGGCCACTGCGCCAAACGCCACGGCCTTGAGAGCCGCCTTGACCTGCCTGGGCTTCGCCGCTTCGACGACCGTCGACTCGTGTTCGAGTCGCAGGTCGATCGCGGGCAAACCGGCAGGCGTGAAACGCAAGACACCCAGTTCGGCGACGCAGGCAGTCAGCACCAGCTGATTGACTGCGGCAGCGCTCACATCATCAGTTGTTGTTGGCGGCGTACTCGGCCTGCTGGGCCTTGCGGGCCTCTTCGCGCTCGACCGTCTTCATCATCGACGACGGGCCGGTGTCGGCCTTCTTCTTGACGACGGTGAGGTGGCGCAGAACGGCGTCGTTGAACTTGAACGCATGCTCGAGTTCGGCCATCACAGCCTGCTCGGCTTCGATGTTCACGCACAGATAGTGCGCCTTGTTTAGCTTGTTGATCTGATAGGCCAGCTGACGGCGGCCCCAGTCTTCAACGCGGTGGACTTTGCCGCCGCCGGCTGTGATCAGGCCCTTATAACGCTCCAGCATGGCTGGAACTTGCTCGCTTTGATCCGGATGGATCAGCAGAATGATTTCATAGTGACGCATGGCACTCCTTGTGGATCTTCCGTAGAAGGGATGAAGCCACCCGCAGCGTCGGTCGCGGTGTGGCAAGGCAAAGCCGGCTATTGTAGCAGGCGATGGGCCACTCAAGAGTTCGCTGGCGTCAGTCGTTCAGTGCGCGTTCGAGTGCCGCGGCCTTTTCCGGGCCGACGGCGTCACGAATCCTTGGCGCCAGTGCAAGCAGTTCCTCGTACATGGAAGTGCCTTCGACGGACAGATTCAATCTGAATCCCCTCAGCCCGAGGCTGCCCGTGAGTTGGGTGGCGATCGGATACGCGTCCTTGTAGCGCTGCTGGTTCGAGCGAGCCGGTCTTGGCTCCGCCGACGCAGCTTCGACTGACTGCGCCGTGCTCTCCTGCCCTTGCTGAAGCAGCCCGGCATTGGCGGCATCACTCGTTACGCCGCCCTGCCCGAGCAATCCGAGTTCGACCATCTGTTCGATGTCCTCGCGGGCGATTCCCGTACCTGCCTCCAGTACTTCGTTCACCGACCGCCGGCCGTCGCACAGGATGAAGGCCGAGCGCTGGCGCGGCGTGAGCCGAATGGACCGGTCCTTGAGCACCTGCTGCCCCGCTTCTGTCTTGACGAGAATCATGATTCCTCAACGCGAGATGCCGACCGCGAACGAGGTCTCTATGGACCTTTGTGCATGCGTATGGCGTTGCGCCTCCCTGTGGCCCGCGAGTTTGACACCAAAGATTCATCAGGTTGCAAATAGAACCAACCTGACGCGGAGATTACAAGCCGCAGCGTGACGAAGTTCCGTTGCGCCAGCGTGACATGGCCGCCAGGAACAACTCAGCGTTTGGCGAGTTGCTGCCAGGTGTCGATCACGCTGTCGGGATTGAGAGACATCGATTCGATGCCCTGCTCTGCCAGCCAGAGCGCAAAGTCGGGGTGGTCGCTCGGACCCTGCCCACAGATGCCGACGTACTTGCCCTGTGCTTTGCAGGCCTTGATGACGCGGGTGAGCAGCGCCTTCACCGCGGGGTCGCGCTCGTCGAAATCGGCGGAGAGCAACTCGAGTCCCGAATCGCGATCCAGGCCGAGCGTAAGTTGGGTGAGATCGTTTGATCCGATCGAGAAGCCGTCGAAGTATTCAAGGAACTCCTCCGGCAGGATCGCGTTGCTCGGCACTTCGCACATCATGATCAGCTTGAGTTCGTTCTCGCCGCGTTTCAGCCCGTGCTCCGCCAGCAAATTGGTGACGCGCTCGGCCTGGCCCAGCGTGCGCACGAAAGGAACCATGATCTGCACGTTGACCAGGCCCATCTCGTTGCGCACACGCTTGAGCGCTTCGCATTCCATCGCAAAGGCTTCGCCGAAATCAGCACTCAGGTAGCGCGCCGCACCGCGGAACCCGAGCATCGGGTTTTCTTCCTCCGGCTCGTAACGGCTGCCGCCGATGAGCTTTCGGTATTCGTTGGACTTGAAGTCGGACAACCGCACGATCACCGGCTTCGGCCAGAACGCCGCGCCGATGGTGGCAATGCCGTCGGCGACCTTGTCCACGTAAAACGCGCGGGGCGATGCATGGCCGCGCGCGACCGACTCCACTGCCTTCTTGAGATCCGCATCGACGTTTGGATAGTCGAGGATTGCCTTCGGATGGACGCCGATGTTGTTGTTGATGATGAACTCGAGTCGTGCAAGCCCGACGCCGTGGTTGGGCAGCTGTGCAAAGTCGAACGCAAGCTGCGGATTGCCGACGTTCATCATGATCTTCATGTCGATTTCGGGCATTTCCCCGCGCTGCACCTCGGTCACCTCGGTTTCGAGCAGGCCGTCGTAGATAAAGCCGGTGTCGCCTTCGGCGCAACTCACCGTGACCAGCGTGCCGTCCTTGAGCAGATCGGTCGCATCGCCGCATCCCACCACCGCCGGAATGCCGAGTTCGCGCGCGATGATCGCGGCGTGGCAGGTACGGCCGCCCCGATTGGTGACGATGGCACTGGCGCGCTTCATCACTGGCTCCCAGTTCGGATCGGTCATGTCGGTCACGAGCACGTCGCCGGCCTGCACCTGGTCCATCTCGCTGATGTTGTGAACCAATCGTACCGGGCCGGTGCCGATCTTCTGGCCGATTGCACGGCCCTCGGCCAGCACCGTGCCTTTGCCCAGCAACTTGTAGCGCAGTTCGGGCTTGCCTTGTTGCTGGCTCTTCACGGTTTCGGGGCGCGCCTGCAGGATGTAGAGCTGGCCATCGGTGCCGTCCTTGCCCCATTCGATGTCCATGGCACGGCCGTAGTGTTCCTCGATGACAAGCGCATACCGCGCCAGTTGTTCGACGTCGACGTCGGTGAGGGAATAGCGGTTGCGCTGCTCGGTCGGGACATCGGTGGTCTTCACAAGCTTGCCGGTAGCGGCCTTCTCCAGGGCGTTCGCAAATTCCATCTGGATCAGCTTGGAGCCCAGGTTGCGCCGGATCACTGCGCGCTTGCCGGCCCTGAGCGTCGGCTTGTGGACGTAGAACTCATCCGGATTCACCGCGCCCTGAACCACCGTCTCGCCCAAGCCATAGCTCGAGGTGATGAAGACCACGTCCTCGAAACCCGACTCGGTATCGATGGTGAACATCACGCCGGCGGCACCCAGGTCGCTGCGCACCATGCGCTGCACGCCGGCAGAAAGCGCCACGACGTCGTGCGCGAAGCCCTTGTGAACGCGGTAGCTGATCGCGCGGTCGTTGTAGAGCGACGCGAACACCTCTTTCATCTTGGCGAGCACGTCGTCGATGCCGACCACATTCAAAAAGGTTTCCTGCTGGCCGGCGAAAGAGGCGTCCGGAAGGTCCTCGGCAGTGGCAGAGGAACGGACCGCGAACGAAGCCTCAGGATTTGCGGCGCTGAGCTTGGCAAAGGCCTCGCCGATCGCACGCTGCAGATCGTCCGGGAAGGGCTGGGCTTCGACCATGGCGCGTATCTCGCCGCCAACCGTGGCGAGCGCGCGCACGTCGTCGGTGTTCAGGCTCTTCAGTTTTTCGCTGATTCGGCCGGCAAGCCCGTCGTGGGCCAGGAACTGCCGGAATGCGTGAGCGGTGGTGGCAAAGCCGGTAGGCACGAGCACACCCTGCGGAAGCTGCGAAATCATTTCGCCCAAACTGGCGTTCTTGCCGCCAACCGACTCGACGTCGGTCATCCTCAGGTTTTCGAACGGGACGACCAGGGCGGTCGCTTCAAAAAGTGCAGACATCGGAAAGCTCCAGAAGTTGAAATCGAGGCAGCATGCAGACGGCGCGGCGCTATCGTTCTTCTTGCTCTGGACGCGTAGGCGGTGTGCATGGGAGATTCAGATGGGAGCGCTTGGTCGCATTCCCGATAATGGCCAGGATTGTAGGCGCCGCCCCGCCCGGCGCGCCGCAGGACAAGGCCGCCAATCATGCATACACGCACCGTTTTTTTTGTTTCCGACGGCACCGGCATCACGGCCGAAACCTTCGGCAATGCCGTTCTCGCGCAGTTCGAGATGAAGCCTCGCCATGTGCGGCTTCCGTTCACCGACACGGCCGACAAGGCGCACCAGGCGGTGCGGCGGATCAACCACACGGCCGAAATCGAGGGCCTGCGGCCGATCGTCTTCACGACCCTGGCCAACATGGAAGTCCTCGAGGTGATCGAGAACGGCTGCAAGGGCATGCTGCTCGATATGTTCGGCACCTTCGTTCGGCCGCTCGAAATCGAACTGGGAACCAAGTCGAACCACCGCATCGGCCGCTTTAGCGACGTCAGCAAGAGCAAGGAATACAACGCGCGCATTCAGGCGATCGACTTCAGCCTCGCGCACGATGACGGGCAGAGCAATCGCGACCTTGCTGGTGCCGACGTGATACTGGTCGGCGTGAGCCGCAGCGGCAAGACGCCGACCTCGCTCTACCTCGCCATGCAGCACGGCCTGAAAGCAGCGAACTACCCCCTGATCCCGGAGGATTTCGATCGCCGCCAGTTGCCACCGGCCCTGCTGCCGCATCGCAAAAAAATGTTCGGGCTCACGATTCAGCCAGAGCGCTTGAGTGAAATCCGCAATGAGCGCCGGCCGAACTCGCGCTACGCAAGTCTCGAGAACTGCCGACACGAGGTGAGCGAAGCCGAGGCGATGATGCGACGCGCCGGCGTCCGATGGCTGTCGACGACGACCAAGTCGATCGAAGAGATTGCCACCACCATCCTGCAGGAATTACGGCCCGAGCGGCTGACCTACTGAAACACGGTTCAGGCAGCAGTCGCCGCCACTTCCGCCGGCGCAGACGTACGAATCAGATGATCGAACGCGCTCAGTGCCGCCTTTGCGCCGTCACCCGCCGCGATGATGATCTGCTTGAACGGAACGGTGGTTGCATCGCCCGCCGCGAAAACGCCCGGCACGGAGGTCTGGCCCTTGGCATCGACCACGATCTCGCCGTGTTTCGAGAGTTCGACGGTCCCCTTGAGCCAGTCGGTGTTGGGCACCAGGCCGATCTGCACGAATACGCCTTCGAGCGCAACCGTGTTGCGTTCACCCGAAACACGGTCGGTGTAGATCAAGCCATCGACCTTCTGGTGGTCGCCGGTGATCTCGGTCGTTTGCGCGTTGGTGAATACCGTAACGTTCGACAAGCTGCGCAGCTTGCGCTGCAGCACCGCGTCGGCACGCAATTGCGTGTCGTATTCGATGAGGGTGACATGGCCCACGATGCCGGCCAGGTCGATCGCCGCCTCGACGCCTGAGTTGCCGCCACCGATCACTGCGACGCGCTTGCCCTTGAACAGCGGACCGTCGCAGTGCGGACAGTAAGCCACGCCCTTGTTCTTGTACTCGTGCTCGCCCGGTACGTTGATGTTGCGCCAACGCGCGCCGGTCGAGATCACTACCGAACGGCTTCGCAACGAAGCGCCGCTTTCGAGCTTGATCTCTATGAATTCCTGGCCCGGCACCAACGCAGCCGCCCGCTGCAGATTCATGATGTCGACCTCGTAGTTGCGCACGTGCTCCTCGAGCGCCAACGCGAACTTCGGCCCCTCGGTTTCCTTGATGGAAATGAAGTTTTCAATGCCCAGGGTGTCGAGCACCTGGCCGCCGAAGCGCTCGGATGCCACGCCGGTACGAATTCCCTTGCGTGCTGCATACACCGCCGCCGCCGCACCCGCAGGGCCGCCACCCACGATAAGTACGTCGAACGGTGCCTTGCCGGCGATCTTTTTTGCCTCGCGCTCGACGCCGCTGGTGTCGATCTTCGAAAGAATCTCTTCCAGGCTCATGCGGCCCTGGCCGAACTCGGTTCCGTTCAGGAACACGGTCGGTACAGCCATGATCCGGCGCTCCTTCACCTCATCCTGGAACAAGGAGCCGTCGATCATCGTGGTCTTGATGCGGGGGTTCTGTACCGCCATCAGATTGAGCGCCTGAACGACGTCGGGGCAGTTGTGGCAGGCGAGCGAGATGTAGATCTCGAACTCGAAATCGCCATCGAGCGCGCGAATCTGCTGCAACACCGCATCGTCGACCTTGGGCGGATAGCCGCCGACCTGCAGCAGCGCCAGCACCAGCGACGTGAACTCATGACCCATCGGCAAGCCGGCGAAACGCGGGCCGTGGTTCTCGCTCGGCCGGTTGATGGAAAACGAAGGCTTGCGGTGGTTGTCGTCCCGGCTCTCGGTGACGTTCACCAGCGCAGACGCCTCTGCAACGTCCTTCAGCAGCGCCTGCAGTTCGCCCGAGGCCTTGCTGTCGTCGAGCGACGCGACGATCTCGATCGGCTGCGTGACGCGGTCGAGATAGCTTTTGAGTTGAGATTTGGTGCCGGTGTCGAGCATGGAGAACTCACTTTGGAATACGGAGAGGAACAAAAAAGCCCGGGAGCGAACGCGCCCGGGCTGCGGCGCGGAGAGCGCGCTTAGATTTTCCCGACGAGATCGAAGGAAGGCTTGAGAGTCTCTGCGCCTTCCGTCCACTTGGCCGGGCACACTTCGCCCGGATGGGCTGCCACGTACTGGGCGGCCTTCACACGGCGCAGCAGTTCGGCAGCATCGCGGCCGATGCCGTTGTCGTGCACTTCGATGGTCTTGATCTTGCCGTGGGGATCGATCACGAAGGTGCCGCGATAAGCCAGGCCGGCGTCTTCGCCCTCTTCGATGAGCACCTGGAAGGCACGCGCGAGTTGCTGGCTCGGGTCGCCGATCAGCGGGTACTGCACCTTGCCGATGGTGTCCGAGGTGTCGTGCCAGGCCTTGTGGGTGAAATGGGTGTCGGTCGACACGCCGTACACCTCAACGCCCATCTTTCGGAATTCAGAATAATGATCGGCCAGGTCACCGAGTTCGGTCGGGCAAACGAAGGTGAAGTCGGCGGGATAGAACACGACGACAGACCACTTGCCCATGAAGTTTTCTTCGCTGACGGGTACAAACTTGCCGTTGTGGTAAGCGGTGGCCTTGAACGGGACGATCTTTGTGTTGATCAGAGACATGTCGATGAGTTTCCTTGGATGGCTGATGAAAGAAGCGAGACACTAGTATAACTACCAATATCAACCAATTAATAGTCTATAGCTATTAATCACCCTTCGACAAGCTACGTCCTGACGAAATCAAACACGAACGCCTATCACCATCAAACGCATGCAGACCGCTACAGCATGGCTTTGCTTGCGCGGCGCCACGCCAGCCTCTCACAATCCATGTTTTCAGAACAAGGAAGAACCATGAAGGGCGACCCTCAAGTCATCGAGCATCTGCAGGCGCAACTCAAGAACGAGCTCACCGCGATCAACCAGTATTTCCTGCACTACCGCATGCTCAAGCATTGGGGTCTGGACAAGCTCGCAAAGAAGGAATACGACGAGTCGATCGGCGAGATGAAGCATGCGGACAAGTTGATGGACCGCATCTTCATGCTCGACGGCTTGCCGAACCTGCAGGATCTGGCGAAGCTGAACGTCGGCGAAGACGTGCCGGAAATCCTGCAGTGCGACCTGTTGGCCGAGACCGGCGCACAAGCGACCATCAAGGCTGGCATCGCCCATTGCGAGACAGTCCGCGACTATGTTTCCCGCGATCTGCTCCAGGAAATCCTGGACGACACCGAGGAGCACATCGACTTTCTCGAGACGCAGATCGACCTGGTCGGCAAGGTCGGATTACCGAACTATCTGCAGTCGCAGATGGGCGAACTCGAGTAGGCGTTCAGTCGACGTCGCCGGGCACTGCCCGGCGCTTCCGCCCGGTGAACATGGACGCAACCAGGTTTTCGCGATGGCGCCAGCTGGTGCAGGCGACGCCTGCGACGTGCAGGCCTGTCAGGGCGAGCAGCAGCCACGCAAGCAGCCGGTGCAGCGTCGCGAGGGGCCGCGTCTTTCGCATACCGCCAGACGATCAGCGGCGATCGGACGAAGGATGCAAAAAGCGCCGGCCGCGGACCGATCCATCCCCT
>JANOCL010000272.1:0-17630 GCA_031412135.1 Variovorax sp.
CAACAGATCGGGCCGCTCGACCAGGCACCGGTCGAAGACCCGCGGGCAGCGCGGGTTGTAGGCGCATCCGCGCGGAATGGCGTTCAGGCGCGGCATGGCGCCATCGATCTGGTGCAGGCGTTCGCGGTCGACGGTCATGTCAGGGATCGCGGCCATCAGGCCCGACGTGTAGGGATGGGCAGGCTGGTGGATCACCTCGTGCACCGGTCCGATTTCCGCCACGCGACCGGCGTACATCACGGCCACGCGGTCGCAGGTTTCGGCGATCACGCCCATGTCGTGGGTGATCAGCATGACGGCGGCGCCGCGGTCCTTGCAGATGCTTTTGAGCAGTTGGATGATCTGCGCCTGGATGGAAACGTCGAGCGCCGTGGTCGGCTCGTCGGCGACGATCAGCTTGGGCTCGGCGGCCAGCGCCAGCGCGATCACCACCCGTTGCCGCATGCCGCCCGAGAACTGGTGCGGGTAGTGGTCGATGCGCTGCGAGGCGCCGGGGATGCCGGTGTCCTGCAGCAGGCCGATGGCACGCCGGCGCGCTTCTTCCTCGTTCACGGGCAAGTGCGTGCGGATGGTTTCGGTCAGCTGGCGGCCGATGGTGTAGAGCGGGTTCAGCGACGTCAGCGGGTCCTGGAAGATCGCACCGATCTTGCGGCCGCGGATATGGCGCATCGCCTCGTGGCCGAGGTTGTCGATGCGCTGGCCTTCGAGCAGGATCTGCCCGCCGGCCACGCGGCCCGGCGGCTCGAGCAGGCCGATGATGGCGGCGCCGGTGAGCGACTTGCCGGCACCCGACTCGCCGACCACGCCGAGGATCTCGCCGGGGGCGATGTCGAACGAGATGTCGTCCAGCGCACGCAGCGTGCCGCGCCGGTGAGGAAATTCGACGACCAGGTTCTTGACTTGCAAAAGGCTCATATTCGGTGCTTCAGCTTCAGCGCAGACGCGGATTGAGCGCGTCGCGCAGCCAGTCGCCCAGCAGGTTCACGCTCAGCGCGATCAGGACCAGCATGGCGCCGGGGAAAACGGTGATCCACCACTCGCCCGAGAACAGATAGTCGTTGCCGACCCGGATCAGCGTGCCGAGCGATGGCGAGGTCGGCGGCACGCCGACACCCAGGAACGACAGCGTCGCCTCGGTGATGATCGCGGTCGCCACCTGGATGGTCGCGAGCACCATCACCGGACCAGTCACGTTCGGCAGCACATGCCGAACCATGATGCGCCAGGGCGAAACGCCGGTCACCCGGGCCGCCTGCACGTATTCCTTGTTTCGCTCCACCAGCGTCGAGCCGCGCACGGTGCGTGCGTACTGCACCCAGCCGGTGAGCGATATCGAAATGATCAAGACGCCGAAAGCCACGGAGTCTTGCGCGTTCGGGAACATCGCCCGGCCGACGCCGGCAATCAACAGCGCGACCAGGATTGGCGGGAACGACAGCATCACGTCGCAGACCCGCATGAGGAAGGCGTCGAGCCAGCCGCCCAGGAAGCCGGCCAACAGGCCGAACAGCGTACCGACCGCGACGGAGAGCACCACCGACACCAGGCCGACGATCAGCGAGATGCGCGCACCGTAGATCAGGGCCGAAAGAATGTCACGGCCCTGGTCGTCGGTGCCGAAGACGTATTTGGTCGAACCGCCGTCGCTCCAGGCGGGCGGCAGGCGCGCGTCGCCGAGCTCGAGCGCGGCCAGGTCGAAGGGGTTGTACGGCGACACCCAGCCGGCGAACACCGAGCAGAAGGCGCAGACCAATGCGATCGCTGCCGCCAGCATGGCCACCGGCGAACTGCGAAAGCTGTGCCAGACATCGCTGTCGAGCCAACGGGCAAGTGTTTTTTTCATCGAGAGGCAGAAAGAACGCGGCCCGCTGACGCGGGCCCGCGCTGTTCAGGTTGACGGTGGCTCAGGGCTTGATGCTCATCCACTTGAAGAACATGAAGTTGTCGGCCAGCTGCGTGAGCTCGACCTTCTTGCTCACGCCCCATGCGAGCGACTGCTGGTGCAGCGGAAGGTGGCCAACATCGTCCGCATGGATCTTGAAGGCTTCCTTGATCATCTCGTTGCGCTTGGCCTTGTCGGTCTCGGACTGGATCTTCTTCGTGAATTCGTCGAGCTTGGGATTGCAGTAGGCGCCCAGGTTGAACTGCCCCGTGCCCTTGTCGTCGGGGCAGGCGGTCAGCGAACTGAGCGCGTTGTGCGAGTCGTAAGTGGTCGGCGTCCAGCCGAGCAGATAGAAGCTGGTGTCGCGGCGCAGGATCTTGGGGAAGTAGGTGCCCTTGGTTTCCGTTGCCAGGTTGATCTTGACGCCGATACGCGCCAGGCTCGCGGCGACGGTCTGGCAGATCTGGCCGTCGTTCACGTAGCGGTCGTTCGGACAGTTCATCGTGACTTCGAAGCCGTTCGGATAGCCGGCGTCGGCGAGCAGCTTCTTGGCGGCTTCGGTGTCGTACGGAAGGCGCTTGTCCTGCTCGGCGTTGAAGCCGTTGATGCCGGGGCCGACGAGCAGCGCGGTAGGCCGCGAGGCGCCACGCATCACGGTGCGCTGGATGCCGTTGACGTCGATCGCCTGGTAGAAGGCCTGGCGCACACGCTTGTCCTTGAACGGGTTCTTGCCCTTCACGCTCGAGTACTGCAGTTCGTCACGCTTCTGGTCCATGCCCAGGAAGATCGTGCGCAGTTCGGCGCCTGCGATCACGCGCGCCGAAGGACTGGCGTTGATGCGGGCGATGTCCTGGACCGGCACTGGCTCCATCACGTCGACCTCGCCCGAGACCAGGGCCGCGACGCGCGTTGCCGGATTGGCGATCGGCGTGAAGACGATCTCCTGCGCATTGCCGTCGATCTTGCCCCAGTAGGTGCCGTTGCGAACGAAGACGGTACGCACGTTCGGCTGGCGCTCACGCACACGGTATGGGCCGGTTCCGTTGGCCTTGAACGAAGCCGTGTTCTCGATACCCTTGCGCTTGTCGACCGGCTTGAGCGCCTGGTTGGTCTCGCACCATTTCTTGCTCATCATCATGGTGAGCGAGATGACGTCGGGCAGGATCGGAAAGGCACCCACGGTTTCGATCTCGATCGCATGGTCGTTCACCTTGCGTACTTCCTTGATCTCGCTCAAGGTCGATTTCAAATCCGAGCCCTCGCCCTGCGCGCGCGCAAAACTGAACACGACGTCGTCGGCGCTGAAAGGCGTGCCGTCGTGGAACTGCACACCCCTGCGCAGCTCGAAGCGCCAGACGGTGGGCGAGGTCTGTTTCCAGCTGGTGGCCAGTAAAGGCGCCAGGCTCAGGTCCTTGTTGCGCCCGACCAGCGTTTCATAGACGTTGGAGGTCACGCTCAGCTGCAGCGATTCGTTGAGCGAGTGCGGATCGAGCGACAGTGCGTCGCCCTGGTTCGCAATCCGGATGGTCTGCGCGCTGACCACAAGGCTGGTGGCGCTCAGCGCAGAAAGGATCGCCGCGGCGGCCAATTTTTTCTTCATGTTCATGAGAGGTACTCGTCGGGTTGAAAAGGGGTCAGGCCGCAGTGGCAGCCATCTTGTTGTCGGATTTTTCGGCCGCGGGCGATGGCATGCCCTGTTGAATCAGGCCGCAGTGCAGTGCGGCGCCCAGCGGCAGGATTTCGTCGTTGAAGTCATAGCGGCTGTTGTGCAGAAAGGCACCGCCCTCGGCGCCCTGCCCGATGCGCATGTACGCACCCGCCTTTTTCTGCAGCATGAAAGAAAAGTCCTCGGCGCCCATGCTCGGCTCCATGCTGCGCTCCACGTTGTGCGCGCCGACCAGCGCTTCCGCCACATCGCCGGCAAACAGCGCTTCAGGTGCCGTGTTGATGGTCGCGGGATAGATGCGCTCGAAGTTCACCTGCGCGCTGGCACCGAAGCCCGCGGCCACTGCGGCACAAAGCTCCACGAGCCGTTGTTCGACCAACGCCTGCACCCTGGCGCTGAAGGTTCGCACCGTGCCGACCAGCGTCGCCTTGCCCGGCACGACGCTCATGGCGCCTGGATCGCCGGCCTGCACGGCGCAGATGCTGACCACCGCAGCGTCGATCGGGCGCACGTTGCGCGACACGATGCTCTGCACGGCGGTGATGATGTGCGCGGACACCAGCACCGGGTCGACCGTCTGGTAGGCATGTGCGCCATGTCCGCCCTTGCCGGTGACCTCGATCGTGATGCGATCGGCCGCCGCCATCATGGCGCCGCGGTTGAGGCCGACGGTTCCGGCGGGCATGCCGGGCCAGTTGTGCATCGCATAGACCGACTGCACCGGGAAGCGATCGAACAGGCCGTCTTCGATCATCACGCGCGCGCCGGCGAAGCCTTCTTCGCCCGGCTGGAAAATCAGCACGGCCGTGCCGTCGAAGTCGCGGGTCTCTGCAAGGTAGCGCGCCGCGCCGACCAGCATGGCCGTGTGACCATCGTGGCCGCACCCGTGCATGAGGCCGGTCTTGGCCGAGCACCAGGCAAAGTCGTTTTCCTCGCGCATCGGCAGCGCATCCATGTCGGCCCGCAAACCGATCATGCGGCCGCTTGCCGTGGAGCGTCCCCGGATCACGCCGACCACGCCGGTCTTGCCGATGCCCGAGTGAATCTCGTCGACGCCGCAGGCTCTGAGCGCTTCCTTGACGCGGCCGGCGGTGTAGACCTCCTCGAAGCCGAGTTCCGGATGGGCATGCAGGTCGCGCCGGAACGCGGCAATTTCGGGATGGAAGCGCGCGATATGTGCAAACGCCCTGCCCGCGGCCTGAAAACGTGGTTCAGCCATCAATGGCCTCCCGCATTCCCGACGCGCAGTCGTGGGTCGACCACGAAATAGAGCAGGTCGACCACCAGGTTGATCACGACGAAGATCAGCGCGATCAGGCACAGGTAGGCGGCCATCACCGGAATATCCGCAAAGGTCACGGCCTGGATGAACAACAACCCCATGCCGGGCCACTGGAAAACGGACTCGGTGATGATGGCGAAAGCGATCAGCCCGCCAAGTTGCAGTCCGGTGATCGTCATCACCGGCACCAGCGTGTTCTTGAGTGCGTGCCCGAAGTGGATGGCCCGGTCCGACAAGCCCCGGGCACGCGCGAACTTGACGTAGTCGGTGCGCAGCACCTCGAGCATCTCGGCGCGCACCAGACGCATGATCAACGTGAGCTGGAAGATGGCCAGCGTGACCGCCGGCAGCACGATGTGGTGCCAACCGTCGGCGCGAAGCAGTCCGGTGCTCCACCAGCCGATCTGCACCGTCTCGCCGCGGCCGAAGCTCGGAAACCAACCCAGCAGAACTGCAAAGACGAGGATGAGCAGGATGCCGATCAGAAAGGTCGGCAGCGAAACGCCGAGCAGAGAGACCGTCATGAACACCTGGCTCATGAAACTGCCGCGCCGCAACGCCGTGTAGACGCCCATCGGAATGCCGATCAGCAAGGCGAGCAAGGCCGCCGCCAGAGCGAGTTCGAGCGTGGCTGGAAACCGCTCGCCGATGAGACGGGACACCTTGCTGCCTTGTCGCAGGCTCAACCCGAACTCACCCTGCGCCGCATTGACGAGGAAATGCCAGAACTGCACGAAGAAGGGCTTGTCGAGCCCGAGGCCGACCCGCAGTTCCCGAATCTGGTCGGGCGTTGCATCCTGCCCGAGCAGGAACACCACCGGGTCGCCCACATACTGGAACAAGAGGAAGGCGATGAAAGCGACCGTGATCATGACGATCACGGCCTGGATCAGGCGGCGCAGGACAAAAGCAATCATTCAGCGGAAATTTGTCTAGGAATGCTAGCAGAGCAAGGTGCGTGCCCAAGCGGTGATTCCCCGGGGTTGCACCGTGCTTGAAGGTCGCCAAAGAGGTCGCGTGGCGCAGGCGCTTGCGCCAGCGCCATGCAATCAAATCAATTGACCTTGATCACGCGCCAGTCGAGCCGGTTGTCGGCACGATGCACCACTTCGATGTTCTTCTTCATGGCCCAGGGAATGATCTGGTTGTGCAGCGGAATATGGGCCACGGTGTCGTTCTGAAGTTGAAGCGCTTCGGTCAGCAGGCGATCCCGCACCGGCAGGTCGGTTTCGGATTTGACCCGATCGACGATCTGGTCCATCCGTGGATTGCTATAGCGCCCGACGTTGTAGTTGCCATCGCCACCAGCGCCCACGGAGCGCGTGAGCGACTGCAGGCTGTAAAGCGCATCGAATGTGGGCACGCCCCATCCGAGCAGATAGATGCTGGCTTCGTAGCGCTGGATCATCGGGAAATAGGTTACCAGCGGCAGCGTGCGCAGCTTCGCCTTGACCCCTGCGCGTGCCCACATCGCGGTCACGGCCTGGCAAATTTCCTCGTCGTTGATGTAGCGGTTGTTCGGGCAGGCGAAATCGACTTCGAAACCATCGGGATAGCCGGCATCGGACAGCAGCTTCTTTGCTGCCGCCAGATCGTATGGATGGCGCTTGTTGACGCCCTCGGTCCATCCATTGACCTGCGGCGCCACCAGTGCACCGGTCGGCTGGCTCAAGCCGCGCATGGTCACGCGGGAAAGACTGGCGATATCGATGGCCTGGTAGAGCGCCATGCGCACTCGCTGGTCCTTCAGCGGGTTCTTTCCCTTCACGTTGGAGCCGGGCAGTTCGTCGCGGAACTGGTCCATGCCGAAGAACATCGTGCGGTTCTCTACTCCGTCGACGACTTTCAGGTTGGCGTTCTGCCTCAATCGGCCCAGGTCCTGCGGGCTCGGGTCCAGCACGAAGTCGATCTCGCCCGAGAGCAGCGCAGCGATCCGCGTAGCCTCCGACTTGATCGGGCTGTAGATCACCTCGGTAACGTTCGAGGGATTCTTTCCCCAGTAATTGGGGTTCGCCACCAGTACCAGGCGCTGGTCAGGCTGCCATTCCTTGACCATGTAAGGCCCCGTGCCCATGGCATTGCGGTGCGCATAGCTTTCCTCCGGCGTCTTGATGTCTTTCGGTTCGACCGATCTGTTCTTCTCCGCCCATGCCTTGCTCATGATGCGCAGCTCGGTGAGCTGATTCAGCAGCACCGGGTTGGCCCCCTTGAGCAGGATGTCGACCGTATTGGCATCGATCTTCACCACCTTGTCGATGCCTTGGGCATAGACGGCATAGTTCGACGTTTTTGCCATCGCACGAGTCAGCGAATACACGACGTCCTCGGCGGTCAGCGGCGAGCCGTCGCTGAACTTGACGTCGCTGCGCAGGGTGAGGCGCATCTGCGTCGGCGTCACGAGCTTCCAGGCCGACGCGAGTTGCGGCTCGGGCTTGAACGTCTTGCTGTTGTAGTAGACCAGCGAGTCGTAAATGGCTGCGTGCACACCGTTGCCGAGCGCATTGTTCTGCGAGTGAATGTCGAGCGTCGGGATGTCGCTGGCGCTCGTCCATTTGAACGTCTTCGCATGGGGTGCGGACGCACCAATCAAAGCTGCCGCGATCACGGCGGGCACCAATATGCATTTGGGATTCATAAGTTAACTCGCGTCACAAAAAGTCAAAACGCGGACTATGCAACAGCGGTGCCAGCTTTGCCACGGGATAAGTCCGGGTTAAGGAATATTCCTGTGAGGAGAAATTCGAAGCAAAAAAAAGCCGCCCAACTTTCGTCGGGCGGCTTCTTGTCTTTCGACTGAAACTGGCTTGCGCCAGCGTCAGATCAGAAAGCGTGACGGATGCCGAGGTCGTAACCCGTCGAGCTCTTCGGGGTGAACACAGCGTTGTTGATGAACGCCGGACCGCCCACGGTCAGAGCTGCGCCATCCTTGTTGCGAACGTGAGCTACCGTTGCGTACAGAGCCGTACGCTTCGACAGATTGTGCACGTAGCCCAACGCCAGCTTGTTGGCCTTCGGATCTTCAGTCAGAGCAAACGGCAGGTTGCGGTCGTACTTGACGTGACCATAAGAGGCACGAATCAGGCCAGCACCGACCGGCACGGTCACGCCGATGAGGTAGCCGTTCAGGTCGGTACCGCTCGAAGTGGTCACGAACACCGGGGTTTCGAAGTCACGCTCGTTTTCGACGCGGGACACTTCACCGAAGAGCTTGACGACGCCGAAGTCATACGAAGCGCCGACGTTGAGGGTCTTCACCGAGTCGGTGGTACCAAGGAAGAACTGGTCGCCGGTGGTGCTGTTGGCATAAGCGACAGCAACGTCGAGCGGGCCGTTCGCATAGCCGAAGCGGCCACCAACGTAGCGGCCGGTGCGCGACAGCGCGGCGACGCCAGTGGCGGACACGGGCGTAGCGGAACCCGGGTCATACTTGTTCTGCTCGTGGAAGCCGTACATCAGTTGGCCGTAGAAGCCGCCGAGGTTCGGGGGCAGGAAATAGCCGACGGTGTTGCTGGCGCGCACGTAGTTTGCGTTGCCACCGAAACCACCCGTACCACCCGCCGTGTTGAAGCCTTGGGCCGTCGAGATGAGGTTGGTGCCCACGCCGTTGGTGCCGAACGGATCAAAGACGGTGTCGTTCCAGAAGGTCGGGGTGTAGTCACGACCGAGGCGGACTTCACCGAAACCACCGGAGAGGCTCACGGTCGAACGACGTGCGAACGTCGAAACACCGGTTGCGCCGTCGTCGTTGGTGATGGGGGCTTCGAGCCAGAAGCTGGCTGCCAGGCCGCCACCGAGGTCTTCGGTACCGCGGAAACCCAGACGGCTCGAGTTGTAGCCCGAATTGCTCAACTGCGTGCGGCTGACTTTGACGCTACCTTGGTTCAGGAGGATGGGGCGTTCGTCGTCAGACTTGTTCGAGTAGCCGCTGACAGCAGCGTCAACGACACCGAACAGGGTCACAGACGATTGAGCCGAGGCAATACCGGCGACAGCCAGGGCAGCCAGGGCAACTAGAGATTTTTTCATTGCAAGTTTCTCCAAGGTTAAACATAGGGCTCCGGTGCGAAGGGCTCACCGTGACGGACACTTTGTGCTCCCACCGGACCCCGGGCCAACCTCCTTTTGGGAAGTTGTTGCTATTGCACCAGAGCCGATCCGTCAGGGCAAAGCAATTCGGCCGAAATTTCAGCGGGGCTCCGGGTTTCGTTGCAGCAGTGCAACAAAGGTTCGCTCTGCGATGCTCCAAGCAAAATGAAACAAAACGCATCGGACGTGCGATCGACGAGTGTTGCGTTCCAATGTGGCATGAACCGATCGTTCGATCCCATCTTGGGTGCTGCAGATGCGGCACTGCGCACCTTGTTTGCCAAACCGCACGGCACCCGGGCCACGCCGTTTCCAGCAATCGCTGGGGGCGAACTTACCGACACCGAACGTCGGGAGGCCGGCGCATTGATGCGGGTCAACCATGTGGGAGAGGTCTGTGCGCAAGCTTTGTACGCCGCACAAGCGGCCGTCACGCGCGATCCGGCGCTTAAAGCGCACTTTAGCGAAGCATCGCGAGAGGAAACCGATCATCTCGCATGGACGCGGCAGCGACTCGACGAACTGGGTGCCCGTCCCTCACTTTTGAATCCGGTCTGGTATGCGGGCGCATTCGGGCTTGGCCTCATTGCCGGCCGGCTTGGCGATTCGCTGAGCCTGGGGTTCGTGGCTGAAACCGAGCGTCAGGTCGAAGCCCATCTGGACGGGCACTTGGATCGCCTACCCCCGGGTGACGCTGCGTCGCGAGCCATCGTGAATCAGATGAAACTGGACGAAGCCCGCCATGCAGCGCAGGCATTGAGCGCCGGGGCGCGGGAGCTTCCGCTTCCGGCAAAGGCGCTGATGCGCCTGGGGGCCCGGGTGATGACAACCGTCGCTCATCGGATCTGAGCTTTCGAAGCCGAACACGGTCGGCTCAAGGCTCAGGTTTCGATCACATCGAAGCTGGTCGTGATCTCTGCCGTCTTGCCCAGCATGATGGTCGCGGAACAGTACGTCTCGTGGCTCAGCGCGATCGCGCGCTCTACGGCAGGAGCAGGGATGGCTTTCCCGGCAACCGTGAAATGCATGTGGATTTTGGTGAACACCTTCGGGTCTTTGTCCGCACGTTCGCTGGTCAACTTGACGCTGCAACGCTCGACATGGTGCCGGCCGCGTTTGAGGATCAACACCACGTCGTAGGCAGTGCAGCCGCCTGTACCGGCGAGCACCGTCTCCATCGGCCGTGCAGCAAGGTTTTGCCCGCCGTTTTCGGGTTTCGTGGCGTCTGCTGCTCCGTCCATCATCAATACATGGCCGCTGCCCGTTTCGGCGACAAAGCCCATCGCGGACCGCGCGCCGGCGTTGCCGGTCCAGCTCACTGTGCATTCCATTTTTCTGCGGGCTCCTGAGTCGCCACGTCGGAAAGATCACGCCGCCGTGGGTTTTTGTTGGAAAAGCGTCACGTGCTTGTTGCAACGCAACAAGCAGCCGATATACTTTATTTCATCGCGCAGGAAGCCGCGCGCAACAGTTGTCTCCTCCACCCTCTCAATTGGTGGATTTAGCCCCGGGCTGCAAGGCTCGGGGCTTTTTTCTTGAGTCCGGATGGCTGTAACTGTAACCCTATGTCAAGGGCAGTTGCCCTGGCTGCCCTGGCTGTCGCCGGTATTGCCTCGGCTCAATCGTCCGTGACGCTGTTCGGCGTGGTTGACGCTTCGCTAAGCCACTACACGGTCAAGGACGGCCCAAGCCAAACCCTTCTGGGAAATGGTGGCTATAACTCCAGCCGTCTCGGCTTCCGCGGTACGGAAGACTTAGGCGGCGGTCTGGCAGCAAGCTTCTGGCTCGAAGCGCCCCTGTCGAATGATGACGGCAGCATCGCCGGTCGCACCTTCAATTTCAGCCGTCGTTCTACAGTAAGTTTGTCGGGCGGTTTTGGTGAGATCCGTCTCGGTCGTGACTACACCCCAACGTTCTGGAACGACACCGTGTTCGATCCGTTCGGCACAAATGGTGTGGGCACAAACCTGCTCACCACCGTCCACAACGCCGGTCCGCTGATTGGCAACCTCCTCGGTGCGCCAGCCGGATTCCTAACCAACAACAACTATGTTCGTGCGAGCAACAGCGTCGGCTATTTCTTGCCCCCGAACTTGGGCGGCTTCTATGGCCAGTTGCAGTACGGCTTGCACGAAAACGTCGAACCTGACGTCGGCTTCAGCTCCAAAGCTGGCCGTTACGTCGGCGGCCGTTTTGGTTATGCCAACGGTCCCCTAGACGTGGCGCTTGCCTACGGACAAAGCCGTGTTGTCTCCAACACCGGCGGCAATGTGGACGTCAACACCGCAAATTTAGGCGCGTCGTATGATTTTGGCCCGGTCAAGCTGTTCGCAGAACACTCCCGCGTAAACAACGAACTCGAGGCATTTGGCTTTGGTACTGTTGATCTCGATGCGAAGGGTTGGTTGATTGGTGCGACGGTACCGGTTGGCGCGGGCTTGATCCGTATGTCGGCCGCACGCGTCAAAGTTGATCTGAACGGGTCCGATCTTGAACCGCGGGCGACGAAATACGCTTTGGGCTACGTGCACAACCTGTCGAAACGCACGGCGCTCTATGCAACAGTGGCTCGTGTTTCCAACAAGGATCGCGCGAACTTCACCACCTATCCGGGCGGCAACGCAGCCACCGGACTCTCAGGCATCGAGAACCGCAGCGCGACCGGCTACGACTTCGGCATCCGCCACGCGTTCTGATTCCCATGCTGGCTCAAGCCAGTTCGGGCTGCGTAACGCAAAAACCGCCCGGCACGAGCCGGGCGGTTTTTTGCCGTCGGCTACACAGGCCGGCCACGTCGGCTTTGCAGCAATCCGACGTTCATTTCTCCGTTGAGCGCCGACGCATAGAAGCGTTCGACCATGTTCACACTCGTTCTCGCGTTGCGCGCCAAAGTCAGCATGTCAATGCCCTGCCCGTACAACAAACGCAGCGTGATCGCCGTATGGCGCAGGCAATAAAGCGTTCGCGTCTGTCCCAGGGGGCCCTTCTCCAGCCCAGTGGTTTTGAGCACCCATTGAAAGAGGAAGTTGAGCACAGCCAACGCATGCTCCCGATTCTTCAATTGAGGCATGAAGAGAAAGTCTTCAGGGGCGCTCCAACCGGCAGCGCGCCGTTGAGCAAGCAAGCACTCGTAAACGCGCACCGCAGGTCGCAGGCTCACCATCGCTTGGTTGTGGCGCTTTGTTTCCGGCAGGTTCATCCGAAGATACAAGTGCCTGCCGCGCACGACCTCGATGTGCTTGTGCTTCATCAACTTGATGTCGCTGGGCCGAACAAACGTGTTCACCATCCATCGGATCAGCCAGGACATTTCGTCAGGCATGGTGAGCAGATCGCGCGCAATCCAAAAGCGCTCACCCGAATTGAGCGTCTCGAGCTTGCGGTGTGGTGTGCCCCTCAAAGTTCGCGCCGCAGCAACCAGAGACCGGTATTCGGTGACGCTAAAACTGCCGCGCGGCTGGCTCCGCACTTTGATCTTGGGAAACATGGGCGCTTCGCGGAGCACATTGGTCTGTACTCCATGCATCACGATCTTTTTCAACAGCACCATGTACTGAGCGATCGTCGTACTGGTGAAGCCCTGCTCTCCAAGCCGGTCGATCAGTCGTTGCACATCGCTCGATGCGAGTGCGTGCGCCGGCAGAGCGCCGAGCAACGGAAGGATGTGCGCTCGCAGACGATTGCCCATTACCTGCCAGGTGCCACGTCCGATTTCCCCTCTTTGTACGCGGGCCGCTTCTGCCTGCATGAGGCTCTTTGAAAGGTCACTGACAAGAACTGTTAACAGTCTTTGCTCGATAGTTAATTCAATGGCAGACGCATGTGCTGCGGGATGGGTGTGCGCCGAAAAACCAGAATCGTTTGCTGCCGGCGCCTTGCGAGACAGGTTTATGACATTTGTGTGCATGTCGTCACCCGTAAGCAATCCCGATGCCTCGTATCATCGCTCGCTGTCATTATGAAAACTCCCTTGAAAACCGGTCACGGCGAGCGGCCTCCCAGCGCACTCACGCCGGCCGACTATCTCAGAAAAATTCTGACGGCTCGGGTCTACGACGTCGCAGTCGAATCAGCACTGGAGCCCGCGCATGCGCTCAGCGTCCGGTTCGGCAACATGATCCTTCTAAAGCGTGAAGACCAGCAGCCCGTCTTCAGCTTCAAGCTGCGTGGCGCCTACAACAAGATGGCGCACCTGAGCGCCGAGCAGCTCGCCAACGGCGTGATCTGCGCATCGGCCGGCAACCATGCGCAAGGCGTCGCACTCAGTGCGCGCAAGCTCGGCACGCGGGCCGTGGTCGTGATGCCGGTGACGACGCCGCAACTCAAGGTCGACGCCGTGCGCGCACTGGGCGGTGACGTGCAACTGCATGGCGACAGCTATTCGGACGCCTATTCATTCGCGCTCGAACAGCAGAAGCTGCACGGCTTGACCTTCGTGCACCCCTTCGACGACCCTGACGTGATCGCGGGGCAAGGCACCATCGCCATGGAAATACTGCGCCAGCATCAAGGCCCCATCGATGCGGTGTTCGTTGCCATCGGAGGGGGCGGGCTGATTTCGGGCGTGGCGAACTACATCAAGGCGGTGCGGCCGGAGATCAAGGTGATCGGCGTTCAGATGAATGACTCCGACGCCATGATGCAGTCGGTGGCCGCCCGAGAAAGGGTAACGCTCGCGGATGTCGGCCTGTTCTCCGACGGCACCGCGGTCAAACTGGTTGGCGAGGAAACTTTCCGGATCGCAAGTGCACTGGTCGACGAGTTCCTCACCGTCGACACGGACGCCGTTTGCGCCGGCATCAAGGACGTTTTCATCGACACGCGCAGCATCGTGGAGCCCGCGGGCGCGCTCGCGGTAGCGGCGATCAAGCAGTACATCCAGCGGCACGGCACCCGCGGCGAGACTTACGTGGCCATTCTTTGCGGCGCGAACATGAACTTCGACCGGCTGCGCTTCGTGGCCGAACGAGCGGAAGTCGGCGAGGAGCGCGAGGCGCTGTTTGCGGTGACCATCCCGGAGGAGCGCGGCAGTTTTCGCCGGTTCTGCGAACTGATCGGGCTGCTGCCGGGCGCATCGCGCAACGTGACGGAATTCAACTACCGGATCAGCGACGCAAAAGAGGCGCATGTGTTCGTCGGGCTCACGACCACGACGCGCGGCGAATCGAAAACCATTGCCGATACTTTCATCGCAAGCGGCTTCGACGCAATCGATCTCACGCACGACGAGCTCGCCAAGGAGCATATCCGGCACATGGTCGGCGGCCGCACAGGGCTGGCGCAGGAAGAACGGCTGCTCCGCTTCGTATTTCCCGAACGCCCCGGTGCGCTGATGAAGTTCCTGAGCCTGCTGCGGCCGAACTGGAACATCAGCCTCTTCCACTACCGCAACCAGGGCGCCGACTACGGCCGCATCCTGGTCGGGCTGCAGGTGCCTGCAGCGGACCATGCTGCTTTCGACGAGTTCCTCCGGACGCTCGGCTATCCCTGGGTGGAAGAGACCGGCAATCCCGTTTTCAGGCTGTTTCTCCAGGCCTGATGCCTGTTCAGCGAGGCGCGGGCGGCAGTCCGGGCGGCGAATTGACGGCGAGTGGCCGCACCGGCATTTGCAGCGTGAAAGCCGTTGCCCCGTCGAGGCTTGCGCCGATGCCCGCGGCGCGCGTGGTCACGGACTGCAGCACGTAGCCTTCCGCAACGGTAGAACCCACCCGATACGGCCGCGCGGGTTTGCCGTCGACCGCGATCAGTGCGGCGCCTTGCTGCTCTGTGTCTGCCACGACGCCGAGCAATGCGAAACGGGTCGCCGCGTCCGGCGTGGCCGCTGCGACGGTCGGCGTGGGTACGGCGCCGAGCAGCTGCGCGACGGCTGCGGGGTCGACCGTGGCCGCCGAATTGCTTGCCACGGCGGGCGGCGCAATGGCATCGGATGGCGCCATCAGCCGCAGCCCCCAGAACACGATGCTCGCGGCTGCGAGCGCCCACAGTCCGGCCGTCGCCGTCGCGGCGGGCCATCGGGGAAGCGAGTAAGAAGCCGACATGAGGCGGGATTATCATTCACCGAACGCTGCGGGCTCCGCCGCTTCGACTTCATCCCCCACCCACATGCAACTTTCCCACCGCTCTATTGCGCGCGCCGTTCAACGCGGTTTCACGTTGATCGAACTGATGGTCGTGCTGGTCATAATCGGCGTGCTCGCCGCACTGATCGTGCCGAACGTGATCGAGCGCGCCGACGACGCACGCGTTACCGCAGCGAAGACAGACGTCAACAATTTGATGCAGGCGTTGAAGCTCTACCGGCTGGACAACCAGCGTTATCCGGCGAACGATCAGGGTCTGCAGGCGCTGCTTACGCGCCCCACCAGCGGACCGGCGGCTCCCAACTGGAAACCCTATGTGGAGAAGCTGCCCAACGATCCCTGGGGCCGGCCCTATCAATACATGAATCCGGGCCTGAAAGGTGAGATCGACGTGCTTTCGCTAGGCGCCGACGGCCAGCCCGGCGGCGAAGGCAACAATGCCGACATCGGCAGCTGGCAGTAAGCCGCCCGGCTGCCGCCGCACCGACAGCATCTGCCCTCCAGCCGGCGGTTTCACGCTGCTCGAGCTGATCGTGGTGATCGCAATCATTGCGCTGGCAACCGCCGGCGTCGGTCTTGCGCTGCGCGATTCGGGCCAGGCCACCCTGGAGCGCGAAGCCGAGCGGCTCGCCGCGCTACTCGAGTCGGCGCGCGCCCAGTCGCGCGCCAGTGGTGTCGCGGTGCGCTGGCGCCTCACGCCGCAGGGGCCAGGAAACTTCGTTTTCGACGGCCTGCCGCCGGACACGCTGCCTTCGACGTGGCTCGCCGGCGGTATTTCCGCGCAACCCATGGCGGCCGACGGGTCCGCCGCTCCGGCGCTGCAGCTGGGCCCCGATCCGATCATTGCCGCGCAGCAGGTCCTGCTCGCGGCAGAAGGCCCGCCCGCCCGCAACCTGCGCATCGGCACCGACGGGCTGCGGCCCTTTGCGGTGGTATCGCCATGAGCCGCGCCACGCCGAACGCGCGCCCACAGCGAGGCTTCACGCTGATCGAGGTGCTGGTGGCGCTCGGCATCGTCGCCATCGCACTGGCCGCCGGCGCGCAGGCCACGATGGCGCTCACGCGCAACGCACAGCGCCAGTCGGATGTGCTGCTGGCGCAGGTTTGCGCCGAAAACGAATTGGTCAAGACCCGGCTCGCGCGCCAGTTGCCGGCGGTCGGCGATGCGGGCTCCATCTGCACCCAGGCCAACATGAATTTCGCGGTCACGGTGTCGACCACCGCCACGCTGAATCCGAACTTCCGCCGCGTCGATGTCCAGGTGCGCGACGCCACCGAAGTGCCGGTGCTGAAGGTTTCCACCGTCGTCGGGCGCTACTGATGCGCGCATCTCGGGGCTTCACGTTGATCGAACTGCTGGTCGCCATCACGGTGATGGGCGTGCTCGCGTTGATGAGTTGGCGCGGGTTGGAAGGAATGGCGCGCGCGCAGGCGCAGAACCGCGAGCGCGGCGACGCCGTGCTCACGCTGCAGACCTCCCTGTCGCAGTGGAGCGCCGACCTCGATGCGATGGCCGAACTGGCGCAAACCCGTTCGCTCGATTGGGACGGCCGCGTGCTCCGCCTGACCCGTCGCAGCACCGACAGCGCCCTGCCGGTGGTCTATGTGGTCGCCTGGACTGTGCGCGCCGATGCGGCCGGCAGCACCCGCTGGTGGCGCTGGCAATCACCCGGCATCGCGACGCGCGCCGAATGGCAGCAGGCCTGGGACCGGGCCGCCGCCTGGGCTCAGGACGGCGGCAGCGGCGACGTGCGGGGCGCCGACGTGGGCCTGATGCCGCTCGAAGCATGGCAGCTCTTCTACTTTCGCAACGACAGCTGGAGCCCTGCAGTCAGCGCCGAGGCGCTCGGTGCAAATGCCGCTCTTCCCAATGGCGTGCGCCTGGTCCTGAGTTTGCCGCCCGGTCCGGCGCTCGCCGGCTTGCTGACCCGCGACTGGGTCAGGCCCGCCGCAACGGTGCCCAAATCGTGAAGACGCGACTTCTGCGGACCAGGCGCGGCACACAAGGTGGCGCCGCGCTGCTCACCGCCATGCTCACGGTCACACTGGTGGCCACCTTCGCCGCGGCGGCGCTCTGGCAGCAATGGCGCGCAGTGGAGGTCGAATCTGCCGAGCGCGCCCGCGTGCAATCGGCCTGGGTCCTGATCGGCGCGCTCGATTGGTCGCGCCTGATCCTGCGCGAGGACGCCCGTGCCGGTGCCATGGGCGCCGCCGCCGCGGCTGGAGCCGACCACCTGGCGGAGCCGTGGGCGGTGCCGCTCGAGGAAGCGCGGCTCTCTAGCTTTCTAGCGGCCGAGAAGAACATTGCGAGCGACGCGCTGGAGGGCCTGCCCGATGCTTTTCTTTCGGGCCGCATCATCGATGCGCAGTCGAAGCTCAACGTCATGAACCTGGTGGATGGTGGCAAGCCGGTCGTGGCGTCGGTTGCCGCTTTCACCAAACTGTTCGAGCTGCTGGGCCTGCCGGCGCAGGAGATCGCTGTTCTGGCCGCCAACCTGCAGCGCGCGATGCCGCCGGGCGGCGGTGCGCCGGCGCCCGGCGCCACGGCCGGCACGCCGAGCGCCGGCGCCGCCATCAGCCCGAGTGTCAACACCAACACCAACACCAACACCAACACCAGCCCAAGCGCAACCC
>JANOCL010000273.1:0-3383 GCA_031412135.1 Variovorax sp.
CCGGAGGGCGCGCGCACCGGCACGCCCGATGCGGACGTGCTGGCCATCATCGACGCCGAACGCGAGCGCGCCGGCACCGCGCCGCGCGCTTTCGGCGACGACGAAATCATGCGCCGCTACCTGGCCGCGATGGTCAACGAAGGTGCCAACGTCGTGCACCAGGGCATCGCCCTCAGGCCGCTCGACGTCGACGTGACCTTTCTCTACGGCTACGGCTTTCCGCGCCACCGCGGCGGGCCGATGAAGTACGCCGACAGCGTCGGGCTGGCGAAAGTGCTGGCCGACATCCGCGCGTTCGCGAAGGACGACCCGGTGTTCTGGAAACCGTCGCCGCTCCTGGTCGAACTGGTTGAACGCGGCGCCGATTTCGACAGTCTCAACAAGTCATGAAAACCGTTTCCAGGAGCAAGGCATGGACCTGAATTTCAGCCCCGAAGAAGAAGCCTTCCGCAGCGAAGTACGTGCCTTTCTGGCCGACGAGCTGCCCCGCCGCCTGGCCGACAAGGTGTCCATCGGCAAGCACCTCGGCAAGGCCGACATGGAGGAATGGCATGCCATCCTGAATGCGCGCGGCTGGCTCGCCAACCACTGGCCCGAGGAGTACGGCGGCCCCGGCTGGACCGCCATCGAGAAGTTCATCTTCGAGCATGAATGCGCGCTGGCCCATGCGCCGCGCATCGTGCCCTTCGGCGTGAACATGCTGGGGCCGGTGCTCATCAAGTACGGCAACGAGGCGCAGAAGCGCAACTGGCTGCCGCGCATCCTCGACGGCGCCGACTGGTGGTGCCAGGGCTATTCGGAACCGGGCGCCGGCTCCGATCTGGCAGCCGTCAAGACGCAGGCGGTGCGCGGCACCGATGCCGAGGGCGAGCACTACATCGTGAACGGCCAGAAGACCTGGACCACGCTCGGCCAGCACGCCAACATGATCTTCTGCCTGGTGCGCACCAACCGCGAGGCCAAGAAGCAGGAAGGCATCAGCTTCTTGTTGATCGACATGAAATCGCCCGGCGTCGAAGTGCGCCCGATCATCACGCTCGACGGCGAGCACGAGGTGAACGAGGTGTTCTTCTCCGACGTGCGCGTGCCGGCCGACAACCTGGTCGGCCAGGAAGACAAGGGCTGGACCTGCGCCAAGTACCTGCTGACCTACGAGCGCACCAACATCGCGGGCGTCGGCTTCTCGGTGGCCGCGCTCGAACAGCTCAAGCGCATTGCCGCGAAGCAGACGAAGAACGGCCGGCCGCTGGCCGAAGACCCGGCCTTCGCCGCGCGCATGGCCAGGGTCGAGATCGACCTGGAGAACATGAAGACCACGAACCTGCGTGTGATCGCGGCGGTGGCCGGCGGCGGCGTGCCCGGCGCCGAGAGCTCGATGCTCAAGATCCGGGGCACCGAGATCCGCCAGGAGATCTCGTCGCTGATCCGCCGTGCGATGGGGCCCTATGCGCGGCCCTTCGTCGCCGAGGCGCTGGAGGACGACTACAACGGCTTCACGGCAGGTCCGCCCGAGGCCGCGGCGGCTGCCGCCAAGTACTTCAACAACCGCAAGCTGTCGATCTTCGGGGGCGCCAATGAAATCCAGAAGAACATCATTTCAAAAATGATTCTTGGGCTCTAAACATGATGAAGATGAAGCACCCCCGACGCGCCTGCGGCGCCTCCCCCTCGAGGGGGCGATACCAGCGGCCCGGCAAAGCCGGTTCCGCGCTATCCCTGGCATTTGCCTGCGCCGGTTTCGTGCCCACAACAGCGCGTCCCGTGCCGAGGGTGCCGGGTGACCCCCGCAGCGAAATGAAGGAGGAGGCCGAAGGCCGGGGGACATTCGCGGAGGGGGTCACCCGGTGGCCTCGGCACGCACCCCTGCGCCCGCGCTCAAAACTACAGCAGCGTTTCACCATGGAGCACTGAAATGAACTTCGAACACACCGAAGACCGGCGCATGCTCGCCGACAGCCTGAACCGTTTCATCGCCGAGCAGTACGCCTTCGATGCGCGCGACCGCATCGCCACATCGCCGCAAGGCTTCAGCAGCGAGATGTGGCAGAAGTTCGCCGAGCTCGGCGTGATCGGTGCGCTCTTCAGCGAGGCCGAAGGAGGCTTCGGCGGCGGCGGCTTCGACGTGGCGGTGGTCTTCGAGGCACTGGGCCGCGGCCTGGTGGTCGAGCCGCTGCTCGGCGCAGTGATGGCGGGCGAAGCCATCGTCGCCGCAGGCAGCGAGGCACAGAAGGCGGTGCTGGCCGACATCATCGGCGGCAGCACCATCGCCGCGCTGGCGCACGACGAACCCGGTGCCCACTACGAACTGGCGCGCGTGCAGACCCGGGCCGAGCGCAGCAGCGATGGCTGGCTGTTGAACGGCAGCAAGGCCGTGGTGCTCCAGGGCGAACACGCCGACCTGTTCGTGGTCTCGGCCCGCACCGCGGGCGCGGTCGACGACGAGGCCGGCATTTCCCTCTTCCTGCTGCCCGCGAAGACGCCGGGTCTCTCGGTGCGCGGCACGCCCGCCATCGACGGCGGCCGCGTGGCCGAGCTCGCATTCGACGGCGTGAAGCTCGGCGCCGATGCGCTGCTGGGCACCGAAGGCCAGGGCCTCGCGACGCTCGAACGCGCCATCGGCCGCGGCCTTCTGGCGCTGTGCGCCGAAGCCCTCGGCGCGATGGAGGCGGCCAAGGCGGCGACGCTCGAGTACCTGCGCACGCGCAAGCAGTTCGGCATGCTGATCGGCAGCTTTCAGGCGCTGCAGCACCGCATGGCCGACCTGCTGCTCGAGATCGAACAGGCCCGCTCGGCGGTGATCAACGCCGCCGCTGCGATCGACGACGACGACCGCATCGTCCGCGAGCGGGCGCTGTCGGCCGCCAAGGCCAGCATCGGGCGCATCGGTGCGCTGGTGGCCGAAGAAAGCATCCAGCTGCACGGCGGCATCGGCATGACCTGGGAGCTGCCGCTCGCCCACTACGCCAAGCGGCTGGTGATGATCGACCACCAGCTCGGCGACGAAGACCATCATCTGCAGCGCTACATCGCGCTCGGCAAGGAGCAACGCGAATGACCGGTTCTCTTCCGCTTTCGGGCGTGCGCGTGCTCGACCTGTCGCGCATCCTGGCCGGCCCGTGGTGCGGCATGGTGCTGGCCGACCTGGGCGCCGAGGTGATCAAGGTCGAGCATCCGGTGCGCGGCGACGACACCCGCGACTGGGGACTGCGCGTCGGCTCGACCGAGACCGCCTATTTCAACAGCGTCAACCGCAACAAGCGCTCGGTCGGCCTCGACCTGCAGACCGCCGAAGGCCAGGAGCTCGCACGCGGACTCGCGATGAAGAGCGACGTGGTGATCCAGAACTTCAAGTTCGGCGGCATCGACCGGCTGGGCCTCGGCTA
>JANOCL010000274.1:0-2793 GCA_031412135.1 Variovorax sp.
ACCAGCACCGCGCAGCCGGCATCGCGCAGCGCCAGGATCTCGCCACGGATCAGCGCTGCGGCGCCCACGTCGACGCCCCAGGTCGGCTGCGAGACGATGAAGATCTTCGGGTCGGCGTCGATCTCGCGCCCGACGATGAACGTCTGCAGGTTGCCGCCCGAGAGCGAGCGCGCCGCCGCGCCCGGGCCGCCGGCCTTGACCTTGAAGCGCTCGATGATGCCCGCCGCCTGCTGCTGCAGTGCGCCGGTTCGAAGCCAGCCGCCGCGGCCGACGGCATTGCTGCGCGTGAGCAGCAGGTTGTGCGCGAGCGACAGGGTCGGCACTGCGCCCCGGCCCAGCCGCTCCTCCGGCACGAAATGCAGTCCCAGCGCACGCCGCTGGCGCGGCCTGAAGCGGGCCGCCGATTTGCCGAACACCTCGATCGAAGCAGGCGCGGCGCGCGTGTCCTCGCCCGAGAGCGCATAGAGCAGTTCTTTCTGGCCGTTGCCCGACACGCCGGCAATGCCGACCACCTCGCCCGCGCGCACGTCGAGCGACACGGCTTCGAGGTCGACGCCGAACTGGTCCTCGCGCGCCAGCGTGAGCGCCTTCACCCGCAGCGCCACGGCGCCGGCATGCACCGGCCGGTGCATCAACGGCGGCGGCTCGGCGCCGATCATCAGCCGCGACAGCGACTCGTTGGTCTCCTCCTGCGGATTGCACACGCCGGTGACCTTGCCGCCGCGCAGCACGGTGCAGGCGGTGCAGAGCTCGCGGATCTCGTGCAGCTTGTGGCTGATGTAGAGGATGCTGCAGCCTTCGGATGCGAGCTTCTTGAGCACCACGAAGAGCTTGACCACCGCCTGCGGCGTCAGCACCGAGGTCGGCTCGTCGAGGATGAGCAGCTTCGGGTCGGTCAGGAGCGCGCGAATGATCTCGACGCGCTGCATCTCGCCGACCGACAGCGTGTGCACCGGCCGCGAAGGGTCGATGTCGAGCCCGTACTCGCCGGCCTTGGCGGTGATGCGGCGCGTGACCTCGGCGAGCGCGAGGCTCTTGTCGAGGCCGAGCCAGACGTTCTCGGCCACGGTGAGCGTGTCGAACAGGCTGAAGTGCTGGAACACCATGCTGATGCCCAGCGCCCGCGCCTCCTGCGGGTTGCGAACGTGGACCGGCTGGCCGTTGAACATCACGCTGCCTTCATCGGGCTTGACCGAGCCGTAGATGATCTTCATCAGCGTGGATTTGCCGGCGCCGTTCTCGCCGAGCACGGCATGCGCTTCGCCGGGCGCAACGGTGAGAGAGACATCGCTGTTGGCGACCACCGCCGGGTAGCGCTTGGTGATGTGCGAGAGCTGAAGCCTGGAAATATTCATGACTGTGCCTGCCAATACTTGTTGAAACGCCGTCTCGCGCCTTCTTCGCCACAAACACCGGGGAACCGGCGTCAAGTTCCAGGCGTATGCGTGTTCCATCGCGACGCCGGCGCGATTCGCAGCGCCTAGCTCGGGCCGTCTCCGGCCGCGAGCGGCGGCCGCAGCGACGCCGCCACCGCCTTGGTCCGCTCGCGCAGCCAGCGCGCCGAACTCGATGCATGGGTGCGCTCGTGCCAGAGCTGGTAGTACATGAGCCGCGGCAGCGCGACCGGGCAATCGAGGATCGCCACCGGCAGCCGGTCGAGAAAGCGCTCGCAGTACTGGCGCCCGGTGGTGAGCACCAGGAGGCTCGAAGCCACCATGTCGGGGATGAGGCTGAAATGCGCGCAGCGCGCAGTGATGTTGCGCCGATAGCCCAGCTCGTCGAGCATCTGGTCGATGATGCCGCGCGCGCCCGGATGCGTCGGCGTCGGCGCCACATGCTCGGCGGTGAGCCAGCTGTCGACGTCCCAGCCGCGGCGCACCGCTGGATGGTCCTTGGCCACCAGCGACACGATCTCGTCGCCGAAGAGCCGCGCCATGTGCAGGTCTTCCGGCGGCTTGAGCCAGTTGCCGATCACCAGGTCGACCTGGCCGAGAGACAGGTGCGCGTGGTAGTCCGATTCGGACGAGAGCGAATGGATCTCGATGTGGCACAGCGGCGCCTGCGACTTGACCTGCGCCACCAGCAGCGGCAGGAAGAGCGGGTCGAGGTAGTCGTTGGCTGCGATGCGGAAAGTGGTGGACGCGCTCTGCGGATCGAAGCCGCGCGCATCCGAGAAGAGCACCTCCGCCGCACGCAGGATGCTCGCCGCCGGATCGATCATGCGCAGGCCGGCATCGGTGGGCACCATGCCCGAGCCGGAGCGAACCAGCAGCGGGTCGCCCGAGAGCTCGCGCAGCCGCTTCAGCGCTGCGGATACGGCAGGCTGGTACATGCCCAGTCGGATGGCGGCGCGTGAAACGCTGCGGTCGGTCAACACGGTATGAAGAACCCTGATGAGATGAAGATCGATCTTGTCTAGAAGCGCCTGGTCTCTCATAAGCTGCCCGCGTGTTGCTGGAGGTGCGGGCAGTTATACAGCGCAGCATTCACATGGAACGGCTTTCAATTCGAAGCGGTTTGCACCGCGGTCACCGCACGAAGAATGGCCTCGCTCGTGGCCGGCGCACGCAGCGGCGGGTCGACCTTGTGCGCGCCCACGGCAGACACCGCATCGCGGATCGCGAAGAACACCGAGAACGGCAGCAGCAGCGGCGGCTCGCCGACCGCCTTGCTGCGGTGGATCGAGTCCTCGAAGTTGTCGCCCTCGAACAGCCGCACGTTGAACACCGGCGGACAGTCGTTGGCCGTCGGTATCTTGTAGGTGCTCGGCGCATGCGTGGTGAGCTTGCCGGT
>JANOCL010000275.1:0-11603 GCA_031412135.1 Variovorax sp.
ACTTCCTGAATGATGTGCAGCGGGTTGTCGGTGCGGGTGTACATGCCCGGACGCTGCTTGACGGGCTCGAGGCCCTTCAGCACGCGGATCGAACCTTCGGAATAAGCGGGAGTCGTTGCCATGGCGCGGATTGTAGGAGCAGCATGGTCAATGACTGGATGCTTATCCAGTGCCTTCGCGGTAGCCCCGGCGATGCGCGCGGCGTTTCGCTACATTCGGCGCATGCAGTCCTCCGCTTCCACGCTGTCGATCAGGCAAGTCCTGTGGTGCGGCGCCATGATCG
Organism: Variovorax sp.; assembly: GCA_031412135.1. Lineage (GTDB taxonomy): Bacteria > Pseudomonadota > Gammaproteobacteria > Burkholderiales > Burkholderiaceae_C > Variovorax. The sequence goes on from JANOCL010000275.1 coordinate 284, forward strand.
TCACCCTGTCGATGGGTATCCGCCACGGTTTCGGGCTCTGGCTGCAGCCGATCACGCAGGAGCAGGGATGGTCGCGGCAGACCTTCTCGCTTGCCATCGCGATCCAGAACCTTTCATGGGGCGTCATCGGCGTTTTCGCCGGCATGCTGGCCGACAAGCTGGGCGCCTTTCGCGTGCTGGTGGCGGGCGCGGTGCTCTACGCGCTGGGCCTGGCCGGGATGGCGATGTCTTCCACGCCGCTGTGGTTTGCGCTCACGGCCGGCGTGCTGATCGGCGCCGCGCAGGCCGGCACCACCTATGCCGTGATCTACGGCGTGATCGGGCGGCAGATCCCGGCCGAGCGGCGCTCCTGGGCGATGGGCGTGGCTGCGGCAGCCGGCTCGTTCGGACAGTTCCTGATGGTGCCGGTCGAAGGGCAGCTGATCGTCGGCCTGGGCTGGCAGACGGCCCTGCTGGTGCTGGGGGCGATGGTGCTGCTGATCGTGCCGCTCGCCTTCGGCCTGCGCGAGCCCGGGCATGCGGCCTCGGTTGCGGTTCGCCGGGACCAGACCATTCTTCAGGCCGTGCGCGAGGCCTTCAAGTACCCGAGCTTCGTGCTGTTGATGGCGGGCTATTTCGTTTGCGGCTTCCAAGTCGTGTTCATCGGCGTGCACCTGCCGAGCTACCTGCGCGACGAAGGCTTTTCACCCGAGGTGGCGAGCTACTCGCTGGCGCTGATCGGCCTGTTCAACGTCTTCGGTACCTACATCGCGGGCGCGCTGGGTGCGCGGTTGGCCAAGCGCAAGCTGCTCGCAGCCATCTACCTCGGCCGCGCGGCGGCAATCGCGATCTTCCTGCTGGTGCCGATCTCTCCACTCACGGTGTATGTGTTCGCGAGCGTGATGGGTTTCCTGTGGCTCTCGACCGTGCCGCTGACCAGCGGCATCGTGGCCCAGATCTTCGGCGTTGCGCACCTGTCGATGCTGGGCGGCTTCGTGTTCCTCAGCCACCAGGTGGGATCGTTCCTGGGCGTCTGGCTCGGCGGCTATCTGTACGACACCACCGGCAGCTACGACGTCGTCTGGTACATCGCGATTGCGCTCGGCGTGTTTGCCGCGCTGGTCAACCTGCCGGTGAAGGAAGGCGCTATTGCGCGCCCGGTTCCTCAACCGGCCTGACGAGAATTCACGCCATGCAAGCCCGCACACGCGATCGTCTACTCCGAGCCGGATGGCTCACCGCGGCCGCACTGGCACTGCTCGGTGTGTTTGCGCTCTATGCACGGCCGGCTTTCCTCGTCACCCTAGCTGACCAGATCTGGGCCTGCTTCTGAACCACGACCTCCCGCCATCGCCCTGGATCGTGCGCTGGTCGCATCTTCTCGGACCCGGCGCCAGCGTGCTCGACGTGGCCTGCGGTGCGGCCCGCCACATGCGATGGTTCGCCGAGCGCGGCCATACAGTCACAGGCGTGGACAGGTCGGAACAAGCCATCGCCTCGGCGGCCCGGTTTGGAGAAGCCGTACTGGCCGATATCGAAAATGGCCCCTGGCCGTTTGCCGGCAAGGCCTTCGGCGCTGTGGTCGTCACCAACTATCTCTGGCGCCCGCGCCTGCCGGACATCGTCGCGGCGGTTGCGCCGGGGGGCGTGCTGCTGTTCGAAACCTTCGCCGCCGGCAACGAAACCGTCGGCAAGCCATCGAGGGCAGACTTCCTGCTGCAGCCGGGCGAACTGCTCGGCGCCTGTGCCGGCCTGCGCGTCGTGGCTTACGAAGACGGCTTCCTGCCGGCGCCCGAGCGTTTCGTGCAGCGAATCGCGGCCGTTCGGCTGTCCGGCGAGGAGCCGGGGGTGCCCAGGCACGAGTTAGTAGAATGACTGCTTTTCGTCAACCGACAAAGAGACCCCCTTGGAGCAACTGACAGGCAGCATCGTCGCGCTCGTCACGCCGATGCATGACGACGGCAGTGTCGACTATCCCGCCCTGCGCCGGCTGATCGATTGGCACATCGACGAGGGCACCGACTGCCTGGGCGTGGTCGGCACCACCGGCGAATCGCCGACGGTCGATGTCGAGGAGCACTGCGAAATCATTCGCGTGTCGGTCGAGCAGGCCCGGGGCCGTGTGCCCGTGATGGCCGGCTGCGGCGCCAACTCCACCAAGGAAGCCATCGAGCTCGCCCGTTTCGCCAAGGGCGTGGGCGCCGATTCGCAGTTGCAGGTGGTGCCCTACTACAACAAGCCGACGCAGGAAGGCCAGTACCTGCACTTCAAGGCGATTGCCGAGGCAGTGGGCGACCTGCCCACCGTGCTCTACAACGTGCCCGGCCGAACGGTCGCCGATATGGCGCACGACACTGTGCTGCGACTGGCGCAGGTGCCCGGCATCATCGGCATCAAGGAAGCCACCGGCAACATCGAGCGCGCGCAATGGCTCATTCGCGACCTGCCGAAGGGCTTTGCGGTGTACTCCGGCGACGACCCGACCGCGGTCGCGCTGATGCTGTGCGGCGGCCAGGGCAACATCAGCGTCACCGCCAACATCGCGCCGCGCAAGATGCACCAGCTTTGCGTGGCGGCGCTCGCTGGCGACGCGAGGCGCGCCATGCAGATCCAGTTCGAACTGATGCCGCTGCACCGCCATCTTTTCGTCGAACCGAATCCGATCCCGATCAAATGGGCCATGGCCCGCCTCGGCCTGTGCGGCGGCGCACTGCGGCTGCCGCTCACCGAACTCGGCGAAGCAAGCCGGCCGGTGGTCGAGTCGGCGCTGCGCGCCAGCGGTTTGCTCGAGGATTGAATTCATCTTCAACCGCCCGACACGAGCGCCGGCAACTTTTAGCGGCCCTCGCGCTCTGACACAGCGGCCGCAGGGGCCATCGGAGCCCGCCCATTCGAGCTGAAAATTTCAAGGAGGACGATTTTGATGACCGTTTCGCGATTCGTACTGCTGGCCGTCGTTGCCAGTCTCGCCGCCTGCTCGGTTCTCGAGAGCGACAAGATCGACTACAAGAGCGCCGGCAAGGCGCCTTCGCTCGAGGTGCCGCCCGACCTGACCCAGCTCTCGCGCGAGAACCGCTATGCGGTTCCCGGCGGCGCGGTCACTGCCAATGCCTACCAGGCCGGCATGGCCAACGCCCCTGGCGCGCCGACGGCCGTCAACACTCTTGGCGACGTGCGCATGGAGCGCGCAGGCACGCAACGCTGGATCGTCGTCAAGCGCACACCCGAGCAGCTCTGGGAGCCGACGCGCGACTTCTGGCAGGAGAACGGCTTTCTGCTGACCACCGACCAGCGCAACCTCGGCATCATGGAAACCGACTGGGCCGAGAACCGCGCCAAGCTGCCGCAGGACATCATCCGCGGCACGCTCGGCAAGCTGGTCGACTCGGTCTATTCGACCGGTGAGCTCGACCGTTTCCGCACCCGCATGGAAAGCACGCCGAACGGCACCGAGATCTTCGTGAGCCACCGCGGCATGGAAGAGGTCTACAACACCGTGCGCAAGGACCAGACGGTCTGGCAGCCGCGCGCCTCCGATGCCGAACTCGAAGCCGAGTTCCTGCGCCGCCTGATGGTGAAGCTCGGCGTGTCCCAGGAACAGTCGAAGATTCTTGCGGCGACAAGCGCCCCGGCGCAGACCGCGCGCATCACCAATGTGGGCGGTCAGCCGGTGGTCCAGATCGGCGAGAACTTCGAACGCGCATGGCGGCGCGTCGGGCTGGCACTCGACCGCACGGGCTTCACCGTCGAAGACCGCGACCGCAGCGCCGGCACCTACTTCGTGCGCTATGTGACGCCCAACCCCGACAAGAAGGAGCCCGGTTTCTTCGGCAAGCTGTTCACCTTCGGCGGCTCCGGCAAGACTGATGGACCGCTCAAGTTCCGCATCGTGGTCAAGGGCCAGGGCGAGACGAGCACGGTATCGGTGTTGAACGAAGCCGGCGCACCCGAGACCTCGGCCAACGCGCAGCGCATCGCGCAGGTGATCGCCGACGACCTGCGGTAACGACCCGCAGGCCTGCGCGCTCCGGATGATGCGGTTTCGAAGCCTGGGCAGCGGCAGCACCGGCAATGCCACGCTGGTCGAGGCCACCAGCGGCGGCCGCGCATGGCGGCTTCTGATCGACTGCGGCTTCGGGCTGCGGCATCTCGATGCCCGACTCGCACGCGCCGGACTTGCCGCCAGCGACATCGATGCGATCTTCGTCACTCACGAGCACGGCGACCACATCGGCTGCGCGCACGCGGTGTCGCAGCGCGACCGCATTCCGGTGTGGATGAGCGAGGGCACGTGGCTGGCCACCGGCGCACGCGATTTCGATGGCCTCCTCGGCATCGCACGCGACGGCACCGACATCCTGGTGGGCGATCTCGCGGTCCAGCCCTTCACCGTGCCGCACGATGCGCGCGAGCCGCTGCAGTTGCGCTGCACCGACGGCGCGCGCAGCCTCGGCGTGCTGACCGATCTCGGCCATGCGACGCCGCATGTGCTGGCCTGCATGGCCGGGGTGGACGCGTTGCTCCTCGAGTTCAACCACGATGGCGACATGCTCGCGAACTCCGCTTATCCGTCGTTCCTCAAGCACCGGGTCGGCGGCAACTATGGGCATCTGTCCAACGCTGCAGCCGGCGATATTGCGCGTGCCGTGCATCACAACGGCCTGCGTCACGTATTGGCGGCCCATTTGAGCGAGCAGAACAACCGGCCCGACATCGTGCGGGGCGTGATGGCCGCAGCACTCGGCGCCAGCGAGCACGAGATGCTGACTGCAAGCGCCGCAGCCGGCTCGCCCTGGCTCGATTTCTGAGACATTGAAAAGGCCGCTCTCGGGCGGCCTTTTTACAGCGTGCAGGCGCGTGCGGCTTACTGCTTCGGCGTGTCCCGCTTCGCGGCTTCGGTGGCCGCGTTCGCCGCATCGAGCGCCGACGATGCAGCCGGCGAGGGCATTGCAGGCGTGGTGGTGGCCGAGGTGTTGGGCGTCGAAGGTGCAGGCGTCGCGGTGCCAGCCGATGGAGCCGGGCTCATCGTCGCAGGCGGCGATACCTGCGCGGCAGGCGGCGTCACGACGGCCGGTGCCGTCTCTTCCTTCTTGCCGCAAGCGGTGAGTGCGGCGGCGGCGATGAGCGAGGCGAGCAGGACGGATTTGTTCATTGGGTACTCCTTGATGTCGGTTTGAGGTCTGGAAAGAAAATTCTAGACCTCGCTTCCCTTGCGGCGACCTATGCAAACAGGATTCGCGGCATTGGCTTACAAGCCCAGCGTTGAAGCGGGAAACCCTGGTTTCGCATGCCGCAAACACTCGTCGATCCGTTCGCGAAAAGCCCGGCGCGCGGCGGGCTCCGCGCCGCACACGCCGCGCCCGTGCGCGGTGTCGATGCGCAGCAGAAACCACGACGGCGTCCAGATACCGCTCGGCACCTGCGGCAGGCCCGGCCCGTCGCAGGCGCGGCAGTCGACGATGTGGCTCCACATGCGGCGCCAGTGCACGAAGCGTGCATGTTCCCGATCGAACACGTCGAAGCGCTGCGCAAGCAACGCCAGGCTGCGTCCACTCGACGACCATGCCTGCAGCGCGTCGGTCACGGCACGTTCGCCGAGCGGCCAGTCGACGAAGTCTGGGTCGCAGAAGACGATCTCGCGCCAGTTCTGCACAGCGGCGGCGGCCAGCGCGGCTTGCAGGTGCGCATGAAAGGCGCGGCGGCCCTCGAAAGCACCTTCGGGCAACTCGATGTTCGAACTTTCGTTTTCATTCGGCATGCAGCCACCCCGCTTCGCACCAGTCGCCCAGGAGCGCAAGTGCATCGTCGCTCGCGCCGGTCAGATCCTGCGGGCCGAGCGAGCGCCGGTCCGCGAGCAGCCGCATCAGCCGCGCATCACGGCCGGCGGCACGAAAACTTTCGCCGTTGATGTAGAGATGCCGCGCGTCGTAGAGCATGCGCGTGCGGCGGTCGAGTGCAACGCCGCTCAGCGCGCTCGGCAGTTCGCCCTGCTCGAACCAGACCGTGGCCTTGGGTTCGGTCATCGTTTCGCCGAGTGCGCGGTCGATCGCATCGGTATCGCGCACTGCGGCGAGCACCGCCTCCCGCGCGAAGGTCTGCAAGGCGACAGGCATCGCAGCCGGTGCTTCCACTGCCGGCTGCGTCGGGTCGCGGTAGTGGCGGGCAGCTTTTACGGGCCCGTCCTCCAGTGCCTCGGCCTGGGCTTCCGCGATGCGCGACAACAGGTCGGCACCGAGCGACGCCGCAGCGGGTGCGCGAAGGCCGATCGAGTACGTCATGCAGTCGCCGCCCGCCGCAATGCCGTCGTGCGCATAACGCGGCGGCAGGTACAGCATGTCGCCGGGCTCGAGGACGAAGCTCTGCTCCGGCTCGAACCGGGAAAGGATCTTGAGCGGAACGCCGCTTTCGAGCTGCAGGTCGCGCGGTTTGCCGATCGACCAGCGCCGCCGTCCCTGGACCTGCAGCAGGAACACGTCGTAGCTGTCGAAATGCGGGCCCACGCCGCCCGCGTCGCTGGCATAGCTGATCATCAAGTCGTCGAGCCGCGCGTCGGGCACGAAACGGAATTGCTGCAGCAGCTCATGCACGCGCTGATCGTGCAGATCGACGCCCTGCACCAGCAGCGTCCAGCCTGGCAGCTTCAGCGATGGAAGTGCACGGCGCGGCAGCGGGCCATGCCGCAGCGTCCAACCTGTCTTGCTGCGGCGAACGAGCCGCGACTCGACCTCCTCCCGCTCGGCCATTGCGAACAGCGCAGAGCGCTCGATCGGTGGCACCATGGCAGGTATGGCCTGGCGCACCAGCAGCGGCTTCTTCTGCCAGTGGCGGCGCATGAACTGCTCTGCGCTGAGGCCGCCGAGCAAGGGCAAGGGTTGATGGATCTCCATGGGAGAATTCTGCAATGGAAATCTCTGAACAATGCGTGGTCGGCCTGACCTGGACGCTGAAAGACACACTGGGCGAAGTGCTGGACGTGCTCGAAGAACCGGTCGAGTTTTTGGTCGGCGGCGATGATCTTTTCGATGCGATCGAGGCCGCACTCCTCGGTCACGGGCCGGGCGCCAGGGTGCTGCTTCAGCTCGAACCCGAGCAGGCTTTCGGCGACTTCAACGACCAGCTGCTCTTCCTCGAGCCGCGCGGCCTCTTCCCCGAAGGCACTGAAGAAGGCATGACCTTCGACGGCGCAGCGCTGCCGCCCGGCGTGAATCCCGAAATGCCCAAGGACGCGATCTATACCGTGACCGAGATCTATCCCGATCACCTGGTGCTGGACGGCAACCATCCGCTTGCAGGCATCGCGATCCGGCTCGACATGACCGTGAAATCGGTGCGCGAGGCGACTGAAGACGAGATCGGCCGCGGCACGGCGGGCACCGGCTTCTTCAAGCTGCCGTCCGTTGCGCCGGGCAATGACCTGCTGCACTGAACCCCCGAACCCCTCAAAAAAAGCCGGGCAATGCCCGGCTTTTTTGATACTCACGCGCGCCGCGCTCAGAAGCGAGATATCTGGCCGTTGTCGATGCGCACGCGGTCGCCGACGCGCAGGTCCCCCGGGGTCGGCACATCGAAGGCGCGATAGGCCCCGGTGTCCGTCTGAATCGAAACGCGGAAGCTTTCGTACGCACGCGGCGCGTTGCGATTGGCCTCGATGCTGTTGCCAAGCAGCGCACCACCCACCAGGCCCAGTGCGGTGGCCGCAGCGCGTCCGCCGCCGCTGCCGAACTGGTTGCCCACGACGCCGCCGATGACCCCACCGGCCACCGCGCCGCCGCCGGAGGTGCCCGAGCCACCCGTTTCGCTGCGCAGCACCTCGATGTTGGCCACGCGGCCGTATTCGACGAAAGACGCCTGCTCTACCGGCTGTACCGGCTGATAGGGATAGCGCGAGGTCTGGTAGACCGGCGCCGGCGCCACGCAGGCCGTCAAGGTGGCGAGCGCGAGAACCGAAGCGGCAATGCAAACAGGTCGGAATGAAATCTTCATGATGTAGTACTCCTCGAAACGGGCGGGACGCGGTGCGCGCCCTGCAGATGATCTAACGCCTTAAAGGCATTGGCGATGACCGTGCCCGGATGTTCGTGCTTTGGAGCCGAGTTCGAACAGACCGGTTCCAGTCTTTACCTGTGAGCGCAACACGGCGCCCCCTGAAGGATCGGACCTACACCGCGCCGGTCAATGCTTGCCGGTCGAGCCGTAGCCGCCCTCGCCGCGCTTGCTCGGTTCTTCGAAGGCGCCCACCACGCGGAACTGCGCCTGCACCACCGGCACGATCACCAGTTGCGCGAGCCGCTCCATCGGCTGCAGCACGAAAGCCGTGTCGCTGCGGTTCCAGGCGCTGATCTTCAACTCGCCCTGGTAGTCGCTGTCGATCAGCCCGACCAGGTTGCCGAGCACGATGCCGTGCTTGTGACCGAGTCCCGAGCGCGGCAGGATCATGGCTGCGAAGCCCGGGTCGGCCAGGTGTATCGCGATGCCGGTGCCCACCAATTGCCAGGCATTGGGCGCCAGCGTGATCGGCGCGTCGAGGCAGGCGCGCAGATCGAGCCCGGCACTTCCGGGCGTTGCATAGGCAGGCAGCTGGTCCTGCATGCGCGAATCGAGGATACGAACGTCCACTTTCACTTGCCGCGTCCTTGCTGTTGCTGTTGCTGCTCTCGTTGCTTCTTTGCTGCCGCCTCGGCCCACTGCTTCCAGTTGGCAACGCCGGCCGGCAGCACCATGCGCCGCAGCTTGTGGGCCAGCCAGAGCCCGACACCGAAAAGCACCGCCACGATGCCCAGTGGCACGTCTGCAGCCAGCAGCACCAGCAGGACCAGCACCCAGGCAACGCCGAGCGCCTTGACCAGGCTTCGCCCGAGGCTGGCGTCGCCCGCGTCCTGGCGCACTTCACCGTTCGACTGCGTGCTGCGCCGGGCCTCGGCGGCCGCATTTGCGGCAGCGCCGTGGGGGTCGGACGACGGCGTCATGCCGACATCGAGACCGTGCTCGCCTTCCTGCACGCCGCGATTGGGCAGCGCAGCCTGCGCCGACAGGCGCTCGACGTAGCGTGCGAAGTCGCCGTCCGGCGGCGTGTTCCATTGCGGATTCATTGCAAAGCTCCAGTCGGAAGACGCGCTGCGATCTCCGCCACCAGCTCGCGTGCCAGCGTGAGCTTGGGAGCACGCGGCAGCTCCCTCGCGCCCTTGGCGTCGACCAGCAGCAAACTGTTGTGGTCTTGCCCGAACGTCAGCGGCCCGATGTTGCCAACCAGCAGCGGAATGCCCTTGCGCTTGCGCTTGGCCGTGGCGTGCTCGAGGAGGTTTTCGCTTTCGGCAGCGAAGCCGACGCAGAACAAGCGGCCGCTTCTGGCACGTTCGCCTTGCGCGACCGCAAGCAAGATGTCGTCGTTCTCCACGAAGTGCAGCACCGGCGGCTTGCCGCTGCCGTCCTTCTTGATCTTCTGTTCGCTGTGAGCAGCCGGACGCCAGTCGGCCACGGCAGCGGTCGCCACGAACACCGTCGCAGCCTGCACCGACTGCAGTGCCGCATCGAGCATGTCCTTTGCCGACAGCACGTCGATGCGATTCACGCCGCGCGGCGTCGGCAGGTGCACCGGACCGGCCACCAGCGTTACCTGCGCGCCTGCATCGCAGGCCGCCCGCGCAATGGCAAAGCCCATCTTGCCCGACGAATGGTTGGTGATGCCGCGGATCGGATCGAGTGCTTCGAAGGTGGGGCCGGCGGTGACGACCACTTGCTGCCCGGACAGCACCTTCGGCTGGAACTGCGCGACGATTTCCTCTAGCAGTTGCGACGCCTCCAGCATCCGGCCGTCGCCGGTTTCGCCGCAAGCCTGCCAGCCGCTGCCGACGCCGAGCACCCGCGCGCCGTCGGCATCGACCTGCCGCAGATTGCGCTGCGTCGCCGGGTGGCTCCACATCTCGCGGTTCATGGCCGGTGCGATGAGAAGCGGCACGCGCTCGGCCGGGCGCGCGAGGCACATCAGGCTCAGCAGTTCGTCGGACCGGCCATGAACCAGCCTGGCGATGAAGTCGGCGCTCGCAGGTGCCAGCACGATCGCGTCCGCCTCGCGGCTCAGGTTGATATGCGGCATGTTGTTGGCTTCGCGCGCATCCCACTGCGAGGTGTAGACGGCACGCCCCGACAGTGCCTGCATCGTCACCGGCGTGATGAACTGCATGGCCGCTTCGGTCATCACCACCTGCACCGTGGCGCCGGCCTTCACGAGCAGCCGGCACAGTTCGGCAGACTTGTAGCAGGCAATACCGCCGGTCAAGCCCAAAACAATGTGTTTGCCGACAAGTTCTTGCATGGCCGGCAGTGTAAAGGGCTACAAGGCCACACCTATAATCCCCATTTCCCACTGCCCGGACCTGCACGTTCGGAACATGGCATGACCAAATTCGTCTTCGTCACCGGCGGTGTGGTGTCTTCCCTCGGCAAGGGAATCGCCTCCGCCTCGCTCGCAGCCATTCTCGAATCGCGCGGCCTCAAAGTCACCCTCATCAAGCTCGATCCGTACATCAATGTCGACCCCGGCACGATGTCGCCGTTCCAGCATGGTGAAGTGTTCGTCACCGACGACGGCGCCGAGACCGACCTCGACCTCGGCCATTACGAGCGCTTCATCACGACGCGCATGCGCCGCGCCAACAACTTCACCACCGGCCAGATCTACAAGTCGGTGCTCGAGAAGGAGCGCCGCGGCGACTACCTCGGCAAGACGGTGCAGGTGATTCCGCACATCACCAACGAAATCCAGGAGTACGTGAAGCGCGGGGCCGGGCTCGGCACGCCGCACGAGGTCGATGTCGCGATCGTCGAAATCGGCGGCACCGTGGGCGACATCGAGTCGCTCCCCTTCCTCGAAGCCGTGCGTCAGATGAGCCTGCGCATGGGCCCCAACAACGCGGCCTTCGTCCACCTGAGCTACGTGCCCTGGATCGCCGCCGCCGGCGAACTCAAGACCAAGCCGACGCAGCACACCGCCAAGGAGTTGCGCGCCATCGGCATCCAGGCCGACGCCCTGCTCTGCCGCGCCGACCGGCCCATTCCTGCAGACGAACGCGCCAAGATCTCGCTGTTTTCCAACGTGCCCGAATGGGGCGTGATCTCGATGTGGGATGTCGACACGATCTACAAGGTGCCGCGCATGCTGCACGAGCAGGGCCTGGACGGCCTGATCTGCGACAAGCTGCGCCTGAACACGCCGCCCGCCAAGCTGCAGCGCTGGGACGACCTGGTGTACGAGGTCGAGCATCCGCAGAAGGAAGTGACCATCGCCATGGTCGGCAAGTATGTCGACCTTTCCGACAGCTACAAGTCGGTCAACGAGGCGCTG
>JANOCL010000276.1:0-1769 GCA_031412135.1 Variovorax sp.
GAAGTTCTGCAGCGTGGACAGCGCCTGCTCGATGTTGGCGCGGGTGGCCGGCACCGACTGCGGCGACAGCATCTTGTTGCTGCCCGAGAAGAGCAGCACGTTGAAGGTGTCGCTCGGGCGCAGGCCGCCGATCAGCCGCTCGAGCACGGTCTTTGCGGTGTCGAGCGGAAAGCCGTGCATCGAGCCGGAGATGTCGACCACGAAGACGTAGTCGCGCGGCACGATGGCGTTGGCGGCGACCGACCTGGGCGGCTCGATCATCGCGAGGAAGAAGTTCTCCGCGTCGGTGCCCTGGCCCCTGTAGAGCATCAGGCCCGATTCGATCTTCTCGCCGGCCAGCCGGTAGTCGAGCACGAAGTCGCGGTCGTTCGCGGATTCGCCGCTGCCCTGGGCCAGCACGACCTCGGCCCGCTGCTCGCCGCCCGGCCGGGCGACGTCGATTGCATGCGTGGCCGAGCGCAGCTCCTTGATGCCGAGCGGCGTGTCCAACGCCACCTTCAGCTTGAACGCGGCGTTCGATGCGACGCCGGGCCGCAGCGTCGGCTGCGCAACCCGGCTCGCCTGCGCGTTGCCGGATTGCGGGCTGTTGTAGCGTGGCCCCACCACGGTCGGGAACACGAAACGGTAGTTGCCCGCCTGGGGCACCAGCAGTTCGGTGTAGCGCAGTTCCACCCGGATGTCGTCGCCCGGCAGGATGTTGGCCACGTTCATCTGGAACACGTTGGGCAGGTGCTGCTCGAGAAGTGCCGCGGTCTTGCCTTCGGCCCTGGCGCTGTCGTAGTCGATGCGCGCCTGCTGCTTCTCGCGGATCTGCGCGGTGATCAGCCGATCGCCCAGCCGCATGTCGAGGCCGCCCACGGCCGCCCGTGTGGAGCCGGGGAAGACGTACTTCGCCTCGATCGCGCGGGTGCCCTCGTTGCGGTAGGTCTGGGTGACCCTGACGTCGGCGATCACGCCCGAGATCCTGACGTCGACCTCGGTGCTCTTGAGCGGCAGGCGGTCGATGGCGGGGTCGTCGCTCTTCACGAAGAAGTAGGGGCTCTCGGTCTGCAGGCGCGGGCCGATGGCCTCCTGCGCCTGCGCCGGCTGCGTGACGAGCAGCGCGAACCCGGTGCAGGCCAGGCTGAATGTTGCGAGCCACAGCCAATGGCCCCATTGGCCCCGGTGGCCGCGGCGGATCGGGATGGCTTCCATGGCGGTTCTCTTTCTCTTGGTGTGTCGTGCAACGGTGCACGGGAGCCAATGTCGAGGCCCACCGAGAAGAAAGTTCGAAGTCCGTGTGAAGCCGCCGCGTCGGGCGGCGTGCTCAGCCGTGTGCCAGCAGCGGCAGCGTCAGCGTCGCCAGCGCGCCGCCCCGGGGTGCGTTCGCCAGTTCGATGCGGCCCCGGTGCAGCGCCGCGATCTCCTTCACGAAGGCGAGGCCGAGGCCGGTGCTCTTCTTGCGGCTGTGCGGCCGTGCCAGCGAATAGAACTTTTCGAACAGCTTGTCCTTGGCGTACGCAGGTATGCCGGCGCCGTGGTCGCGCACGGTGATGCGGGCCTGCCGCGCGGTGGCGTGCAGCGCGAGCGCCACTTCGCCGCCTTCGGGCGAGAAGTCGATCGCGTTGTCGAGCAGGTTGCCGACCGCCCGGCGCAGCAGGAAGGGGTCGCCTTCGACGCGGGCTTCGGCATCGACTGCGACCTGCAGCCGAATGCCGCGCAACGCAGCGGCGGCCTGTGCGCTGGCCGCCGCCTCGCGCAGGAGCGGCGCCAGCGCAACGGGCTCGCTG
>JANOCL010000277.1:0-4796 GCA_031412135.1 Variovorax sp.
GGTCAACGGCAAGAAGCTGGTCGTGATCGAGAAGGACGACCAGGGCAAGCCCGACCTGGGCAAGTCGCTGCTTGCCGCCGCGTATGCCGACGACAAGGCCGCGCTCGCGGTCGGGCCGACGTCGTCGGGCGTGGCGCTCGCCATGCTGCCGGTCGCGGAGGAATACAAGAAGATCCTGCTGGTCGAGCCGGCCGTGGCCGACTCGATCACCGGCGACAAGTGGAACAAGTACATCTTTCGCACCGGCCGCAACAGCTCGCAGGACGCGATCTCGAACGCGGTGGCGATCGACAAGGATGGCGTGACGGTGGCCACGCTGGCACAGGACAACGCCTTCGGCCGGGATGGCGTGAAGGCGTTCAAGGACGCGATCAAGAAGTCCAAGGTGGCGCATGAGGAATACCTGCCGCCGGCCACCACCGACTTCACCGCCGGCGCGCAGCGGCTGATCGACAAGCTCAAGGACCAGCCAGGGCGCAAGATCATCTGGATCGTGTGGGCCGGCGCGGGCAATCCGTTCAAGATCGTCGACCTCGACCTGAAGCGCTACGGCATCGAGATCTCCACGGGCGGCAACATCCTGCCGGCCATGGCGGCCTACAAGAACCTGCCCGGCATGGAAGGCGCGGCCTACTACTACTTCGGCATTCCGAAGAACCCGGTCAACGAGGCGATGGTCGCCACCCACTACAAGCAATTCAAGACCCCGCCGGACTTCTTCACCGCGGGCGGCTTTTCGGCCGCGATGGCGGTGGTCACCGCGCTCAAGAAGACAGGCGGCGACACCGGCACCAACAAGCTCATCAGCACCATGGAAGGCATGAGCTTCGACACGCCCAAGGGCAAGATGACCTTCCGCAAGGAAGACCATCAGGCGATGCAGAGCATGTACCACTTCAAGATCAAGGTCGACCCGGCCTTCGCCTGGGGCGTGCCCGAGCTGGTGCACGAGATCAAGCCGGAAGAGATGGCGATTCCCATCCGCAACAAGCGGTAGGCCGGCACATGCTGGAGACGCGCGGACTCACCGTTCGCTTCGGCGGCCACATCGCGGTCAACGATGTCAGTTGTGCGTTTGCACCCGGCACGCTGACCGCGATCGTCGGCCCCAACGGTGCGGGCAAGACGACCTACTTCAACCTGATCTCCGGCCAGCTCAAGGCGACGAGCGGCACGGTGTCGCTCGACGGCGAGCTGCTGTCGGGGCAGAGCGCGTCGGCGCGCACGCGGGCCGGGCTGGGCCGGGCCTTTCAGCTGACGAATCTTTTTCCGAACCTCACGGTGCTCGAGAACGTGCGGCTCGCGGTGCAGGCCGCGCGCGAGGGCGCGCACCGCCGCGGGCTCAACCTGTGGAGCATCTGGAGCGACCACCGCGGACTGACCGAACGCGCCGACCAGATACTGGCCGAGGTGGCGCTGAAGTCGAAGGAGCATGCGAGCGTCGCGAGCCTGCCGCACGGCGACCAGCGCAAGCTCGAGGTGGCGCTCCTGATGGCGCTCGAAGCCAAGGTGTTCATGTTCGACGAGCCGACCGCCGGCATGAACACGGCCGAGGCGCCGGTCATCCTCGACCTGATCCGCGCGCTCAAGAAGGACAAGACCAAGACCATCCTGCTGGTCGAACACAAGATGGACGTGGTTCGCGAACTCGCCGACCGCATCATCGTGCTGCACAACGGCCAGCTGGTGGCCGACGGCGAGCCGGCGGAGGTGATTGCCTCCCCGGTGGTGCAGGAAGCCTATCTGGGCATCGCGAAGGAGGCGGCATGAACTTGCTCGAACTGCAGGGCGTGCACACGCACATCGGCGCGTACCACATCCTTCATGGCGTGGACCTTGCCGTGCCGAAGGGCCAGCTCACGATGCTGCTCGGGCGCAACGGCGCCGGCAAGACGACCACGCTGCGCACGGTGATGGGCCTGTGGCAGGCGTCGCAGGGCAGCGTCCGATTCGGCGACAAGGACATCACGGCGCTGCAGACGCCCGAGATCGCCGAACTCGGCATCGCCTACGTGCCCGAGAACATGGGCATCTTTTCCGACCTGACGGTGAAGGAGAACATGCTGCTCGCCGCCCGCGGCGCGAAGAACGCCGAGCAGATGGACGACACGCGCCTGAAGTGGATCTTCAAGCTTTTCCCGGCGGTCGAGAAGTTCTGGAACCATCCGGCCGGCAAGCTGTCGGGCGGGCAGAAGCAGATGCTGGCGGTGGCCCGCGCGATCGTCGAGCCGCGTGAGCTGCTGCTCATCGACGAGCCGAGCAAGGGCCTCGCGCCCGCGATCATCAACAACATGATCGACGCCTTCAGCGAGCTCAAGCGCAGCGGCGTCACCATCCTCCTGGTCGAGCAGAACATCAACTTCGCGCAGCGCCTGGGCGACACGGTGGCGGTGATGGACAACGGGCGCGTGGTGCACAGCGGCACGATGGCCGCGTTTTCTGCGGACGAGGCGTTGCAGCAGTCGCTTCTGGGATTGGCGCTATGAGCGCCGCGCCGGGCCGCCCCAAGCAAGCTCGCGCCCCCTCGGGGGGCAGCGCAGCACACGAAGTGGCAAGCGTGGGGGCACTATGAAACTGGATTTCGACTGGAAGCCCTTGGCGCTCGTGCCGGTGCTCGCGCTGATTGCGCTGCCGCTGACCGGCTCGTTCTCGACCTGGCTCACGCTGACCGTGGCGGGCCTCGCGATGGGCATGATCATCTTCATCATCGCGTCGGGCCTGACGCTGGTGTTCGGCCTGATGGACGTGCTCAACTTCGGCCATGGCGTGTTCATCGCGCTCGGCGCCTTCGTCGCCAGCAGCGTGCTCGGCAGCATGGGCGACTGGACCGGCTCGCAGGAGCTGTGGCGCAACCTGGTGGCGGTGTTCCCGGCGATGCTGGTGGCCATGGCTGTCGCCGGCGCGGTGGGCCTCGCCTTCGAGCGCTTCATCGTGCGGCCGGTGTACGGCCAGCACCTGAAGCAGATCCTGATCACCATGGGCGGCATGATCATCGGCGAGGAGCTGATCAAGGTGATCTGGGGCCCGGCGCAGATTCCGCTGCCGCTGCCCGACGCGCTCCGCGGCTCGCTGCTCATCGGCGACGCGGCGATCAGCAAGTACCGCATCCTTGCGGTCGTGGTGGGCATCTTCGTGTTCGGCCTCCTGGCCTGGACGCTGGGCCGCACCAAGATCGGCCTGCTGATCCGGGCCGGCGTGCAGGACCGCGAGATGGTCGAGTCGCTCGGCTACCGCATCGGCCGGCTGTTCGTGGGCGTCTTCGTGGTCGGCAGCGCGCTCGCCGGGCTGGGTGGCGTGATGTGGGGCCTGTTCCAGCAGAACCTGATTCCGCAGATGGGGGCGCAGGTCAACGTGCTGATCTTCATCGTCATCATCATCGGCGGACTCGGCTCGACCACCGGCGCACTGATCGGCGCGTTGCTGGTCGGCCTGATGACCAACTACACCGGCTTCCTGCTGCCGACCGCAACCCAGTTCGCCAGCATCGCGCTGATGGTGGCGGTGCTGCTGTGGCGCCCGCAGGGCGTGTATCCGGTGGCGAGCAGCCGCTGAAAGAAACCCATGCTGACCCGTCTTCTCTCGAACGACATGCCGCGCAGCCGCGTGCTCGCCGTGCTGCTGATCGCGCTGGTGCTCGGCCTCGCGTTTGCGCCTTTCATCTTTCCGGGCGTCAAGGCGCTCAGTGTCGCGGCCAAGGTGCTGATCTTCATCGTGCTGGTCGCGAGCTTCGACCTGCTGCTCGGCTACACCGGGATCGTGAGCTTTGCGCACACGATGTTCTTCGGCATCGGCGCCTACGGCATCGCGATCTCGGCCACGCGGCTCGGGCCGGGGTGGGGCGCGGTGCTGCTCGGGCTGAGTGCGGCGCTCGCCGTGTCGCTGGTGCTGTCGCTCGCCATCGGCCTGTTCTCGCTGCGGGTGCGCGCGATTTTTTTCGCGATGATCACGCTCGCCGTGGCTTCCGCCTTCCAGACGCTGGCCTCGCAGCTGTCCGACTTCACCGGCGGCGAGGACGGCCTGAGCTTCAAGCTGCCGGAACTGATTTCGCCGAGTTTCGAGTTCGCCGAGGAGCCCTTCCTCGGCGTCTCGCTCGACGGCCGGCTGCTCTGCTACTACCTGTTGTTCGTGACCGCGGTAGTGCTGGTGCTGGCCTTGCTGCGGATCGTCAACTCGCCCTTCGGCCGCGTGCTGCAGGCGATCCGCGAGAACGAGTTCCGCGCCGAAGCCATCGGCTACCGGGTGGTGGTCTACCGCACCACGGCCTCGGTGCTGTCGGCACTGTTCGCCACGCTGGCCGGCGCGATGCTCGCCATCTGGCTGCGCTACAACGGGCCGGACACGTCGCTCAGCTTCGAGATCATGATCGACGTGCTGCTGATCGTGGTGATCGGCGGCATGGGCACCATCTACGGTGCGGCACTGGGTGCCGCGCTGTTCGTCGTCGCGCAGAGCTACCTGCAGGATCTGCTGCGCATCGGCAGCGAGGCCGCGAGCGGCGTGCCGTGGCTCGGCGCCTTGCTCTCGCCCGACCGCTGGCTGCTGTGGCTGGGCGTGCTCTTCGTGCTGTCGGTCTACTACTTTCCGACCGGCATCGTAGGGCGGTTGCGGGCGAGGGCGCTGGGGTGAAGCCAGCCTTTTTTTCGATTCGACGGCGGGAGTGGCATTCGGGGCGGGATCACGCCGACGGGGTGCCCTGCTCCGCGAATGTCCCCCGGCGCGGCCAATGGCCGCAAGCTTCCTCCTTTATTTCGCTGCGCAGGGCACCCCAACCGCGTGATCCGTCAGGGCGGTGGTTG
>JANOCL010000278.1:0-5596 GCA_031412135.1 Variovorax sp.
TCGTCCCTGCTACTGGCAGGCTTGGCCCGCCCTTCACTTGCTCACGAACCGCCGCAATGGGTCTATCCATTTTCAGCGCGCCCATTCGCCGGCGTTTCAGTCCGCCTCGATGCGCGCCGTCTTGACGACAGCCGACCACTGCTGGGTCTGCGCCTTCACCGCTACATCCATCTGCGCCGGCGTCAGGTAGTCGGCTGCGGCGCCCTGCTCCTGCGCCTTCTGCCTGAAGGCCGGCGTGGCGACGACCTTGGCGATCTCGGCCGAGAGCTTGTCGACCAGCGGCTTGGGCATTCGGGCCGGGGCGAAGACACCGAACCACGAGGTGGCGTCCAGGTTCGGCAGGCCGACCTCGGCGGTGGTGGGCACGTCGGGCAGGCTCGGCAGCCGCGCGTTGCCGGTGGTGGCCAGCACGCGCAGCTTGCCCGACTGGATGTGCGGCACGAAAGGCGGCGCGGTGCCGAAGGTCAGGTCGACCTGGCCGCCGAGCATGTCCTGCAGCGCCGGGCCGGTGCCCTTGTACGGAATGTGCGTCATCTTGATGCCGGCCTGCTGCTCCAGCATGGCGCCGGTGGCGTGCTGCAGCGACCCGTTGCCGGACGATGCGTAGTTGAGCCGGCCCGGGTTGGCCTTGGCGAACGCGATCAGCTCCTGCATGGTCTTGAACGGCAGGTCTGCGCGGACCACGACGATCTGCGGCGCCGACAGCACGTTGGCCACCGGCTGCAGGTCCTTGGCTTCCCACTGCAGGGTCTGCTTGCTGACCAGCGGCGTGATGACGTGGTAGCCCGAGTACTGCATCAGCAGGGTGTAGCCGTCGGGCTCGGCCCGCTTCACCGCCACCGCCGCGATGCCGCCGTTGGCGCCGCCGCGGTTCTCGACCACCACCGTCTGGCCCAGCGCCGTGCCGAGCGGCACGCCGAGCATGCGCGCAGCGATGTCGGTGGTGCCGCCGGCCGCGGTCGGCACAAGCAGCGTCACCGGCCGGTCCGGGTAGCCGGCGGGCTGCGCGGCGGCGGTGCCCGCGAGCGCGCAGGCGCCCATCAGCAGCGCGGCGGCGCCGAGCCGGCGGCGCGAGATCGAAGCGCGGTGGGTGATCGTCATCGTGGTCATGAAAGTCTCCTTCTTGAAATCTTGAAAAGTGAATCAGGCGCCGGCCGCCCTGGCCAGGGCGCGGTCGCGCCACTGCGCGAAGTCGGCTGGCGGCGCATGCAGGTCGTCTCGGCGCCCGGCCTTCAGGATCTGGCTCGGCACCTCGTGGCCGATCCAGCCCGGCAGCCAGGCGGCGGCCGCCAGCAGCGCGGGAAGGTCGCAGCCGGTGTCGAAGCCCATCAGTTCCAGCGCATGCACGGTGTCTTCGGTGCAGACGTTGCCGCTGGCGCCGGGCGCATAGGGGCAGCCGCCGAGACCGCCGAGCGATGCATCGAAGCGGTCGGCGCCGGCATCGATCGCGGCGACGGTGTTGGCAAGGCCCATGCCGCGCGTGTTGTGGAAGTGCAGGGTCAGCTCGGTCTGCGGAAAGCGCGCCCTGAAAGCCTGCGTGACGGCGGCGACCTGCGGCGGGTAGGCCATGCCGGTGGTGTCGCACAAGGTCATGCCGCGCGCGCCCAGGTCGATGAAGCGCGCCGCCCAGTCGAGCACCACCTGCGGGTCCACATCGCCCTCCATCGGGCAGCCGAACACGCAGGACAGCGACACGTTGACCGGCACCTTCGACTGCTTCGCCAGCGCGATCACCCCGGCCAGCGCGCCGAAGGACTGCTCGCGCGTCATGCGCAGGTTGGCGATGTTGTGCGTCTCGCTGGCCGACATGACCAGGTTCAGCTCGTCGGCGCGCGCCTCGATCGCGCGTTCGGCGCCGCGCATGTTCGGCACCAGGCAGGTGTAGACGATGCCCGGCGCGCGGCGGATCTCGCGCAGCACAATCTCGGCATCGCGCAGCGCGGGGATGGCCTGCGGCGACACGAAGGCGGTGGCTTCGATCTTGGCGACGCCGGTGGCCGAGAGCGCATCGATGAGCGCGATCTTGTCGGCCGTCGGCACGAACACCGACTCGTTCTGCAGGCCGTCGCGCGGGCCGACTTCCTGCATGTGGATGCGCCGGCCGGCGCCGGACCAGGTGGTCGACTTCATGCCACCACCCCTGCTTCGCGCAAGGCGGCAACCTGCTGCTGCGTCAGGCCGATTTCCTTCAGCACGGCATCGGTGTCGTCGCCGAGGTGCGGCGCCGAACTGCGCACGCTGCCGGGCGTGGCCGACAGTTTGGGGACGATGCCGGGCACTTCGATCTCGTGGCCGTCGCGGGTGGTCTGCTTGAGGATCATGTCGCGTGCGCGGTAGTGCGGGTCTTCGGCGATGTCGCGCGCGGTGTAGACGCGGCCGGCCGGCACGCCCGCGGCGCCGAGTGCCGACAGCACGTCGGCGATGCTGCGCGAAAGCGTCCACGCGCCGATGGCGGCGTCGAGCTCGTCCACGCGCGCGACGCGCCCGCCGTTGCTCTGCAGGTCGGGCGCGGCGCCCAGGTCGGGCCGGCCGACCACGTCCATCAGGCGCCGGAAGATGCTGTCGCCGTTGCCCGCGACCAGCACATAGCCGTCGCTGCACCTGTAGGCGTTCGACGGCGCGATGCCCGGCAGCGCGCTGCCGGCGGCCTCGCGCACGGCGCCGAACGCGCTGTATTCGGGAATGAGGCTCTCCATCACGTTGAACACCGCCTCGTGCAGCGCGACATCGATCACCTGGCCCTGTCCGCCGTTGACCTTGCGGTGGTAGAGCGCCGTCAGCACGCCGATGGTGCCGTGCAGCGCGGCCAGGGTGTCGCCGAGCGAAACGCCGACCCGCACCGGCACGCGGCCGGGCTCGCCGGTCAGGTGGCGCAGGCCGCCCATCGCTTCACCGATGGCGCCGAAGCCCGGCAGGTCGCGGTAGGGGCCGGTCTGGCCGTAGCCCGAGATGCGCAGCATCACCAGACCCGGGTTGATCTCGCGCAGCGCGTCCCAGCCGAGGCCCCAGCCCTCCAGCGTGCCGGGGCGGAAGTTCTCGATCAGCACGTCGGCCTCGGCGATCAGTTTGCGGGCGATGTCCTGCCCCTGCGCGCTGCGCAGGTCGAGCGCAACGGAGCGCTTGTTGCGCGACTGCACCTGCCACCAGACGGAAGTGCCGTCCTGCAGCATGCGCCAGTTGCGCAATGCGTCGCCGCCGGTGGCATGCGGCTTGTTGCGGTCGGGGGGCGGCTCGATCTTGACCACGTCGGCGCCGAACTCGCCGAGCGTCTTTCCGCAGAAGGGGCCGGCGATGAGCTGGCCCATTTCGACCACGCGAACGCCCGAAAGCGCAGCGGCCGATGGAAGCGATGAGGTTTGCGACATGCGGGCGATGATGGTTTCGCGCACCGCATCCGCAAAGCAGTGCTTGGCGAAGGTGCCATCGCCGAATGCGATGGTGGGTTGTAATGCGGCTCATGAGAGTCGACCCGGTTTCGCTGCGCCTTTTCGTCGCCGTCATGGAAGAAGGCACCATCGCCGCCGCCGCCGTCCGCGAACACCTGGCGCCCGCCGCCGTGAGCAGGCGCATCAGCGAACTCGAGGCGGTGCTGGGCGTGGCGCTGTTCCAGCGCAGCAACAAGGGCACGCAGGCGACGGCCGCCGCCCACACACTGCTTGGCCTGGCGCGCGGCGTGCTGAACGGGCTCGACGACCTGAGCGAGCAGATGTCGGGGTTTGCCGCCGGCCAGCGCGGCCATGTGCGGGTGGCAGCCAACATCTCGGCCATCACCCAGTTTTTGCCGGACGACCTGCGCAGCTTCATGGCGGCGGCGCCGCTGGTGCAGGTGCACCTGACCGAGCGCATCAGCACCGAGATAGCCGCCGCGGTGGCCGACAGTACCGCCGAGATCGGCATCCTCAACGCCGGCCACTACGGCGAAGACCTGACGCTGCTGCCCTACCGCAGCGATGAGCTGGTGCTGATCGTGCCCAAGGCGCATCCGCTGGCCCGCCGGCGCAAGGTGTCGCTGCGCGATGCGCTGGCCTACGACTTCGTCGGCGCGCACCCCAGCAGCGCCATCAACAACCGGTTGCACCGCGCCGCCGGCGAGCTCGGCATGTCGCTCAAGCTGCGCATCCAGGTCGGCGGCTACGACGCGATGAGCCTCATGGTCGCTGCCGGGCTCGGCATCGGCGTGATTCCGCGCAAGAGCGTGGCGTTGTACCTGCCGACGCTCGACATCCGCGTCGTCGCACTCGACGAGCCCTGGGTGCATCGGCAACTCGTGCTTTGCGTGCGCTCGCCCGAGGCGCTGTCGCCGGCAGCGCGGATGCTGGTGGCGCATCTGAGCGCGGGCTCGGGCGCGCCCGAAAAGCCGCTTCAGTAGCGACCGGAGAGCAGCGAGCCGAAGCCAGGCGCGGCGGTCTTCAGGCCGAGCCGCTTGAGCATCATGTAGGTGGTTGCGACCGACGACGACACCACCGGCAGTCCGGTGCGGTCCTCGATCGGCTGCACCGACGCCAGGGACGGCATCTGCACGCAAGCCGAGGCGACGATCGCATCCACGCCACGGATGTCGAGCCGCTTGGTGATCTCGATCGGCGCGCGCGGGTCCTGCCGGCCGACGTCGAGGTTGTCGGGGATCTCCAGCGAAATGCTGTCGACCACCTCGATGCCTTCGTTCTCGATGTAGTCGATCACGAGCTGGGTGAGCGGCTTCATGTAGGGCGCAAGGATCGACACGCGCTTGGCGCCGAGCGCCTTGATGCCGTCGACCAGCGCCCCGGCGCTCGTCACCACCGGCGCCGGGCCGCCGGCTTCCACCGTGCGGCCGTGCAGGCGCTGCTCGGACACGCGGTGGTAGCCCTTGCCCATGCTCATGATCGCCACCAGACAGGCGTAGCCGAGCACGTCGACGCGGGCATCGGCCAGCTCCAGCGCGCAGCGGTCGGAGTCGCGGTCCATCGCGGCCAGTTCTTCCTGCGTCACCTTCTGCATCCGCATGCGGCTTGCGTGGAAGGTGAAGCGCTCGGGCTCGACCCGCTCGCGCACGCGCAGGATCGCCGGGATCTCGGTTTCCATCGTGGTGTTGGAGCTCGGCACGATCTGGCCGATGCGGTAGGTGCGCTCGCTCATGCTCTCAATCTGCCTTGATGTTGCGGGCTTTTATGACCTTGCCCCAGTACTCGGTGTCTTTCGCGACCAGCGTGGCCAGCGCGTCCGGTCCCAGGTAGCGCGGCTCGATGCCGAGCAGTTCGGCGCGCTTCTTCGTCTCGGGCAGCTCCAGCGCCTTCTTCACGCTCTCCGACAGCTTGGCGATCACGTCCGGCGGCGTGCCGGCCGGCGCGAACAGGCCGACCCAGGCTTCCAGCTCGAAGCCCGGCAGGCCGGCCTCGGCCGTGGTGGGCACGTCCGGCATCATCGGGTGGCGCGTCTTGCTGGTCACGGCGAAGGCCTTGAGCTTGCCGTTCTGCACATGGCCCATCACCGAAGGCGGCGTGGTCATGAACACCTGCACCTGGCCGCTCAGCACGTCCTGGATGGCCGCGCCCGAGCCCTTGTAGGGCACGTGGACCATCTCGGTCTGCGTGGTCTGGTCGAACAGCGCGGTGCC
>JANOCL010000279.1:0-11071 GCA_031412135.1 Variovorax sp.
TGCGGCGGGTGCGGTGATCGATATCTTCGGCGGCTCCAGGTTGCCGTGCAGATCGTTGAAGGCGATGAGCTTCACGTTGACCACGTCGGGCACCGGGGGTCCGCTGGCGGGCGGATTGCCGACGGGCAGCACCACGCCGCCGCTTCCGCCGCCGCCGCAGGCCGCGATCGACAGCGCAATGGCGATACCGGCCGGCATCGCCTTGTTCCATAACATGCTCATCCCGAACCCCGAGGTGAAAAGGGCGAATGCTAGAAACCGCGCATGACGAGACGGTGAAAAAGCTCAGGCCACCAGTCGATAGCCCACGGCCGTCTCGGTCAGGAGATGCCTCGGCTGCGCCGGGTCGGCCTCGAGCTTCTGGCGCAGGTGGCCCATGTAGATGCGCAGGTAGTGGCTCTGCTCCGAGTGCGAAGGCCCCCACACCTCGCGCAGCAACTGGCGCTGCGTGAGCACGCGGCCGGCATTGGCCGCCAGCACCGACAGCAGGCGGTATTCGGTGGGCGTGAGATGCACTTCGGCACCGCCGCGCCGCACCAACCGCGCGGTGCGGTCGATCTCGACATCGCCGAAGCGGAACACCGGCTCATGCTCGTCGCCGCCGTTCGCCGTGCGTGGCCGGCGCAGGTTGGCGCGCACGCGGGCCAGCAGCTCGCCGGTGCCGAAGGGCTTGGTCAGGTAGTCGTCGGCGCCGGCATCGAGCGCGGCGATCTTGTCGGCCTCGTCGGTGCGGGCCGACAGCACGATGATCGCGACGGCCGACCAACCCCGCACGTCGCGGATCAGCGAGACGCCGTCGCCGTCCGGGAGGCCGAGGTCGAGCACCAGCAGATCCGGCTGGCGCGTGCCGGCCGCCGCCAGCCCTTCGCGCAGGGTGCCGGCCTCATGCACCTGCCAGCCCTCCGCTTCGAGCGCGCCGCGCACGAAGCGGCGGATCTGCGGCTCGTCTTCGATCACGATGGCGGTGGGGCTGGGCATGGTTCACGGAGCGGGAACTGGATCGGACTTGACCGAACGCAGAAGGCGCGAAGAAACGCAAAGGACGCGAAAAAGACAGAAGACCATTCTCTTGTTTTCCTGTTGCGTCCTTCGCGAAACCTTCGCGTCCTCTGCGTCCGGAGGTCCGATTTCACATCGCCGGGGGAGCCGGCGGCTCGCGCCTCGGCAGCGTTACGGTGAATTCTGCGCCGCCACCGGCTGCGTCGGCCGCTGCGATCTCGCCGCCGTGGGCGCCGACCACCGCCTTGCAGATTGCCAGGCCGAGCCCGACGCCCGGCGTGGCCGACTCGGCCTGGCCGCGGGTGAACTTGTCGAACAGCGTTTGCTCGCGGCCTTTCAGCGCCGCTGGAAGGCCGCGGCCATGGTCGCGCACGGTGATCACCAGCGCGCGCTCGGTGGCGCGCGCGCCGACGACGATCGGCGCCGCACCGTACTTGCCGGCGTTCTCGAGCAGGTTGACCAGCACGCGCTCGATCAGCACCGCGTCGAATTCGACCAGCGGCAGTTCGGCCGGCAACGCGGTCTGCACCGCCATGTCGCCGAGCGCGGGCCGGGCGGCCCGGATGGCCGAGCCCACCACCTCTTCGACGGACTGCCAGTCGCGCCGCAGGTTGACGGCGCCGCCGGCGATGCCGCTTTCGAGCCGCGCCATGTCGAGCAGGTTGCTGACCAGCGCATGAAGCTGGTGCGCCTGCGCGACGATCGCGCGCGCAATGCCGCGTTGGCCGCCCGGCGCCTCGGGCAGCGCCTGCAGCGATTCCGCCAGCGCGATCAGCGCGGTGAGCGGCGTGCGCACGTCGTGCGATATCGCGCCCAGCAGCGCGTTGCGCAGGCGTTCCGATTCCATCTCGACCACCGCCTGCTGCGCCACGTCGACGTAGTGCACCCGCTCCAGCGCGATGGCGATCTGCCGCGCCAGGGTGTCGAGCTGCTGCGCCTGCTCGGGGATCAGGAGCCAGCGCGGCTGCGCCGGTTCGAGCGCGAGCACGCCGCGCACCCGCATCGGCGCCTTCAGCGGCACGTAGTGCCAGGGCTGCGCCGCCAGCGTGGCGGTCGCGAGGCCGGCGGGCTGCCCCTGGCGAAAGGTCCAGTCGGCCACGCTGGCGTCGAAGCCGGGCGGCGGCTCGGCAGGCATTTCCAGCCGATCGGATGCGTCGGGTACCAGCACCAGCGCGCGGCCGCCGAAATGTCCCTGCACCGCGGCTGCGCCGAGCGCCACGACCTGTGTCGTCTGCAGCGCCGCCGAGAGCTCGCGCGTGAGCTCGAACAGCGACTGTGCGCGCCGCTCCCGGCTGGCCGAGACGCCAGCCGCGAAGCGCAAGCCCGCGGTGAGCTGGCCGACCAGCAGCCCGACCACGAGCATGACCGCGAAGGTCACGATGTACTGAACGTCGCTGACCGCGAACGAGAAGCGCGGCGGCACGAAGAACAGGTCGAACGCTGCAACGTTGAGCATTGCGGCAAGCGCGGCAGGACCGCGGCCGAAGCGCATCGCAACGCCAACGCCGCCGAGCAGGAACAGCATCACGATGTTGGCCAGTTCCAGCACGCCGAGCAGCGGCGTTGCAAGCAGCGTGACCGCCACGCTGACGACCATCGCCCATGCATAGCCTGGCCAGCGCGCATGCGGGCGGTCGGCATCTTCGACCTCGTCGCCGCCGCGCTGGCCACGCTGCCCGCCCGGTCGCGCATGGGCGAGCCGGCGCGAGCTGTCGGCGCGGGCAACCTCGAGGATGTCGACGCCCGGCGCATGGCACGCGAGTTCGCGCGTCAGCACGGCCTGCGGCCACCAGCGCAGCCAGCCCTGCGCCGGCTCGGCACGGCCCACCACCAGCGTCGCGCAGTTGAGCCGCTGCGCCTGCGCGGCAAGCTGCTCGGCGATGTCTACGCCGGTCAGCACGGCCGTCTCCGCGCCCAGTTCTTCGGCCAGCTGCAGCACCGCGAGGATGCGGTCTCGCTGCGCGGCGTCGAGCCGCTGCAGGCGCGGGGTTTCGACATACGCCGCGTGCCAGCGCACGTTGAGCTGGCCGGCCAGCCGGGCGGCGGTGCGCACGGTCTGGCCGGCGCCTTCGTGCGGGCCGACGCAGGCGAGGATCGCGCCCGAGGTGTTCCAGGCCGGCGGCCCCGCGTCGCCCGCACGGCCCGACTGCTCCACGCGCCAGCCGCGCACGTCGTCTTCCACATGCTCGGCGGTGCGGCGAAGCGCAATCTCGCGCAGCGCGATGAGGTTGCCCTTGCGAAAGAAGTTCTGCGCCGCGCGCTCGGCCTGCTGCGGCAGGTAGACCTTGCCGGCCGCGAGCCGCGCGGTGAGTTCGTCCGCGGTGACGTCGACCAGGATCACCTCGTCGGCCTCGTCGAGCACGGTGTCGGGCACGGTCTCGTGCACGCGCACGCCGGTGATCGCGCCGACCGTGCCGTTCAGGCTTTCGAGATGCTGGACGTTGAGCGCCGACCAGACCTCGATGCCCGCCGCCAGCAGCTCCTGCACGTCCTGCCAGCGCTTGGCGTGGCGCGAGCCGGGCGCATTGGAGTGCGCGAGCTCGTCGACCAGCAGCACGGCCGGCTTGCGTGCAAGCGCGGCATCGAGGTCGAACTCGGCCAGCGCATTGCCGCGATAAGGCACCTGGCGCAAGGGCAGCGGGTCGAGCCCGGCCAGCAGCGCCGCCGTCTCGCTGCGGCCATGCGTCTCGACCACGCCGATCAGTACCTCGCGGCCGGCGGCGTGCTCGCGCTGCGCGGCGCTCAGCATGGCCCAGGTCTTGCCGACGCCTGCGCTGGCGCCGAAGTAGATGCGCAGCTTGCCGCGCTGCGCACGCTCGCCGTCGGCGCGCAACTGCGCGAGCAGGGCGTCGGGGTCGGGTCGGGCGGCGTCGTTCATGGAAGCAGGGCGGCGCCTCAGGTTATCTCACCGGTCGGCGGCTTCGAGCGCCAGGTTGAGGGCCAGGACGTTCACGCGCGGCTCGCCGAGCAAGCCCCACAGCGGCTGTTCGGTGTGGTCGGCGATCAGTTGCAGGGCACGGTCGACCGGCATGCCGCGCACACGCGCCACGCGCGCCGCCTGGTAGTTGGCCGCGGCCGGGCTGATGTGCGGGTCGAGCCCGCTGGCCGAGGCCGTGACCAGGTCGATCGGCACCGGCCGCGTGTTGCCCGGGTCGGCCGCGCGCAGCGCTTCGATGCGGCCCTTCACCGCCTCGACCAGCGCCGGATTCAGCGGACCCTGGTTGGAGCCGCCCGATGCGCTCGCGTTGTAGGGCAGCGGCGCAGTGGCCGACGGGCGGCCCCAGAAATGCTTCGGCTCGGTGAAGTTCTGCCCGATCAGTGCGGAGCCGACGGTCTTGCCGTCGCGCACGACCAGGCTGCCTGCGGCCTGCGCCGGAAACACAGCCTGCGCGGCGCCCGTCACGGCCAGGGGATAGAGCAGCCCGGTGATTGCGCTGAGCAGAACGAACAGCACGAGTGCGGGACGAAGGATTGTTTTCATTTGAACTCCTGTTTGTTGGGGGTCAGACAAGCCCGACCGCGACCAGCAGCCAGTCGATGAGCTTGATGCCGATGAACGGCACGACAAGGCCGCCCAGGCCGTAGATCGCGAGGTTGCGCCTGAGCAGTGCGGCAGCGCCGACCGGCCGGTAGCGCACGCCCTTCAGCGCGAGCGGGATCAGCACGACGATGATCAGCGCGTTGAAGATCACCGCCGACAGGATGGCCGACGACGGGCTGGCGAGCCGCATCACGTTGAGCGCGCCGAGCTGCGGGTAGGTCGACAGGAAGATCGCCGGGATGATGGCGAAGTACTTCGCCACGTCGTTGGCGATCGAGAAGGTGGTGAGCGAGCCGCGCGTCATCAGGAGCGCCTTGCCGGTCTCGACCACTTCCAGCAGCTTGGTGGGATTGGAGTCGAGGTCGACCATGTTGCCGGCCTCCTTGGCGGCCTGCGTGCCGCTACCCATGGCCACCGCCACGTCGGCCTGCGCGAGTGCCGGTGCGTCGTTGGTGCCGTCGCCGGTCATCGCGACCAGGCGGCCTTCGGACTGGTACTTGCGGATCAGCGCCAGCTTGTCTTCGGGCGTGGCCTCGGCCAGGAAGTCGTCGACGCCCGCTTCGGCGGCAATGGCGGCGGCCGTGAGCTTGTTGTCGCCGGTGATCATCACCGTCTTGATGCCCATGCGGCGCAGCTCGGCAAAGCGTTCCTTGATGCCGGTCTTGACGATGTCCTTCAGTTCCACGATGCCGAGTACGCGATTGCCTTCCGACACGGCCAGCGGCGTGCTGCCGCGGCGCGATACCTCGTCGGCCGCGCGCAGCACTTCGGGCGCCATGGCGCCACCGAGCGCCTCGACGTGCTTGCGCACGGCTTCCACCGCGCCCTTGCGCATCACGATGGGGTCGGTGTCGAGGCTGCTCGGTGCGGGCGGGAGATCGGCACCGCTCATGCGTGTCTGCGCGGTGAAAGGCACGCAGCGCGCCTCCTGCACGCGCGCGTCGGTTACGCCCTGGCGCCTTGCCAGCTCGACGATGCTGCGGCCTTCGGGCGTTTCGTCCGCCATCGACGCCAATACCGCCGCGCGCGCGAGCCGTTCCGCCGTGACGCCGGGGCCGGGCAGGAAGGCGCTGGCCTGGCGGTTGCCGTGCGTGATGGTGCCGGTCTTGTCGAGCAGCAGCACATCGACGTCGCCTGCGGCCTCGACCGCACGGCCCGAGGTGGCGATCACGTTGGCCTGCATCATGCGGCTCATGCCGGCCACGCCGACGGCCGACAGCAGGCCGCCGATGGTGGTCGGGATCAGGCACACCAGCAGTGCGACCAATGCGGTGAGCGACACCACCGAGCCGGTGCCCATCGCCGAGACGCCGAAGATGGAATAGGGCAGCAGCGTGACGGTGACCATCAGGAACACCAGCGTCAGCGCCACCAGCAGGATGGTCAGCGCGATCTCGTTCGGCGTCTTCTGGCGCCTGGCGGCTTCGACCATGCCGATCATGCGGTCGAGGAAGGACTCGCCCGGGTTGACGGTGATGCGCACCACCAGCCAGTCCGACAGCACGCGCGTGCCGCCGGTGACGGCCGAGAAGTCGCCGCCCGATTCGCGCACCACCGGCGCCGATTCGCCTGTGATGGCGCTTTCGTCGACCGAGGCGACGCCTTCGATCACCTCGCCGTCGAGCGGAACGACGTCGTTAGCCTCGACCAGCACCACGTCGCCGCGGCGCAGGTTGGGCGCCTGCTCGGGCAGGAAGGTCGCACCGTGAAAGGGCTCGGTGAGCTTCTTGGCCCACGTGTCCTTGCGAAGCCCGCGCAGCGACGCCGCCTGCGCCTTGCTGCGGCCTTCGGCCAGCGCCTCGGCGAAGTTGGCGAACAGCACGGTGAACCACAGCCATACCGCGACCGCGAGCACGAAGGCGGGTGGCATGCCCGTGTCGCCCGGGAAGCTCAGCGCATGCACCCACAACAAGGTGGTGAGGATGCTGCCGATGTAGACGATGAACATCACCGGGTTGCGCCACTGCACGCGTGGGTTCAGCTTGGCGAAGGCGCCCGCAAGCGCGGGCTTGACCAGCGCGGCGTCGAACAGGGAAAGAGAAGTTGCTGTTTTCATGGTTCGGGCCTTACTTCGTCCAGAGCATCAAGTGCTCGACGACGGGGCCGAGGGCGAGTGCGGGCACATAGTTGAGCAAGCCCACCAGCAGCACGGTGCCGATCAGCAGCGTCACGAACAGGGGGCCGTGCGTGGGCATCGTTCCGGCAGTGACCGGCAGGCGCTTCTTGGCGGCCAGCGAACCGGCGATGGCGAGCACCGGCACGATCACGCCGAAGCGGCCGAACCACATCGCGATCGCCAGCAGCGTGTTGTAGAACGGCGTGTTGGCCGAGAGCCCGGCGAAGGCGCTGCCGTTGTTGTTGCCGGCCGAGGTCAAGGCGTAGAGGATTTCGGAGAAGCCGTGCGCGCCCGGGTTGGCGATGCCTGCGCGGCCTGCGCCCATGCTCACCGCCACGGCAGTGCCCGCCAGCACCAGGATGGGCGTGACCAGGATTGCGATCGAGGTCAGCTTCATCTCGTGCACCTCGATCTTCTTGCCCAGGTACTCGGGTGTGCGGCCGATCATCAGGCCGGCGATGAACACCGCCAGGATCGCGAAGATCAGCATGCCGTAGAGACCGGTGCCGACGCCCCCGAAGACCACCTCGCCGAGCTGCATCAGCACCAGCGGCACCATGCCGCCCAGCGGCGTGAACGAATCGTGCATCGCGTTCACCGCGCCGCACGAGGCGGCGGTGGTGATGGCCGCGAACAGCGCAGACGCACTGATGCCGAAGCGCACTTCCTTGCCTTCCATGTTGCCGCCGGCCTGCAGGGCAGTGGACGCCTGGTCCACGCCCAGCGGTGGCAACAGCGGATTGCCGGCCTGCTCGGCCGGAATGATCGCCACCACGGCAAGCACGAATATCACCGTCATCGCCGCCAGGATGGCGAAGCCCTGGCGCCGGTCGCCGACCACGCGGCCGAAGCCGAAGCACAGCGCGGCCGGGATCAGGAAGATCGCGATCATCTGGATGAAGTTCGACACCGCCGTCGGGTTCTCGTAGGGATGCGCCGAGTTGGCGTTGAAGAAGCCGCCGCCGTTGGTGCCGAGCATCTTGATCGCTTCCTGCGACGCGACCGGGCCCATGGCCAGCGTCTGCGTGGTGGACTCGACCGTGGTCACGGCCTGGTAGGCGTCGAAGTTCTGGATCACGCCCTGGCCTGCGAGCGCCATCGCGATCACGCACGAGATCGGCAGCAGCAGCCACACCGTGATGCGCGTCACGTCGACCCAGAAGTTGCCGACCAGCCCCTTGCCGTCCGTGCTGCGCGCGGCAAAGCCGCGTGCCAGCGCGAACGCCACTGCGATGCCGGTGGCGGCCGAGAGAAAGTTCTGAACGGTGAGCCCGAGCATCTGCGTGAGATAGCTCATCGTCGCTTCACCGGCGTAGCCCTGCCAGTTGGTGTTGGAGACGAAGCTCACCGCCGTGTTGAAGGACGAGTCGGGCGACACGGCGCCCATGCCCGCGGGGTTGAGCGGCAGCACGGCCTGCAACCGCTGCAGGCCGTAGACGGCCAGCGCGCCGACGGCATTGAAGGCGAGCAGCGAGAGCGCATAGCTGCGCCAGTGCATCGACTGCGCGGGCGAGGTGCCTGCGAGCTGGTAGATCGGCGCTTCGGTGCGTTGCATCCAGTGCGGCACGCGTCCGTCGCACAGGGCCGCGAGGTAGCGGCCGAGCGGCCAGGCCAGAAGGCCGAGCACGACGAGAAAGAGACCCAGCAGGGTCCAGGCGGAGGCGTCCATGTCAGAACTCCTCGGCGCAGATCAGCGCGAACACCAGATAGGTAAACAGGATCACGGCGACCAGGCCGGCAAACCCGTACAGAACTTCGAGGCCGATCACGGGCGCTCCCCTTCGGGTGCGTCGAGCGCGTGCAGCCCGGCCACGCCGGCCGCCATCGAAGCCCACATTGCCGCTACGGCGGCGATCCAAACCAGGTCCATCGCTTTACTCCCTTGAGACGACAGCAACGAGTCTCGGGAGGTGCGCGTAAAGACGGAAAACAGAAGGCGCGCCGGGCCGTAAAGAAAGCGTAAAAAAGCGGGCTCGGCGAGCCTGTGAACTCGCTGCGAACGACGTTGACGCCTATCGCTTCACTGCCGCGGATGCGGGTGTCACCAAACTCATCAGCAGCTTGCCGATGTCTTCCAGCAGCACGACGTAGTTGGGGTGGTCGCCCAGCACCGCACTGGACGGCATGCTCGACGCAACTGCGTCGGCCGGGCTTTGCACGATCCGAATGCCACCGGTGAGGGTCAGCAACCGCATGCCTTGGGTGCCATCGCGACCCTCTCCGGTCAGGATGACGGCGATCACTCTTGCGCCGTAGGCGTCGCCCGCCGATTGAAACAGCTGGTCTACCGAATCGCGACCGGCAGGCGCCGCTCCCAATGCGATCGTGCCCGGCGCATTGACGGTCAGGCACTGGTTGGGGGGCGAAATATAGATTCGACCCGGCTTCACCTCTTCGCCATGAATCGCATAGCCCACCGGCAGCGGAGTCCGCCGGCCCACCACGGCGTTGATCAGCCGGAGCGTGTGCGGCGCGTCGTGGAGAGCGGCCAGCACGGCTGCAGGAAAGTCGGCTGGCAATTCCGAGGTGATCCTGCCGAGGGCTTCGAGGCTCCCGCGCCACCCACCAACCACTATCAGATCGCGGCGCCCGATCGCGTGGGTCTCGGTTTGCATGCCAGGCTTTCGTTGATGGGCTTGGCGACCATCTTCGCAGTTCTCTTTGGCGGCTGCCGGCAGCAGGGGCTTGCCGGGAGCCCGGTCTTCTTCGGGCTCCGCTATCGCGCGCCTTCCGGTTTCCACCATGCCTGTCGCCGGAGCTCTGCGACGAGAGAGGCTTGAATCTCGCCGTCGTCGAGCAGCAATGTTGCGAAGTCGTGCATCCGATACCTGCCTTTCTTGCTGCACCCATCTTGCGCACGCATCGAACCGAGGTAAAGCGAATTCGATTGGAACTTCAATGCAAAAATTCTGGACTGAAAGTTTTCAGACCGGCCGCGTCCGTCTTTTTTTCGGAGGACTGTCCGGCGCCGTCTTCGAGCCGGTGTTCGCAACCTGCCGCAAGCCTGCAAGTGCCAGGTCGACGATCTTCGGATCGGCACCCACCGCGTACACGGCATACGCCGGATAGAGAAACTCCGGCGTATTGGGCACGCGGCGCAGGTGCCCGGATTCGATATGGCTGCGCACCACATCGAGCCGGAAGTAACCGGTGCCGCCCGCCGCCAGAAGGTACTCCCGGCCGAGCGGGCCCAGCCCTGCCTGAACCGCCGCGTTGGAAAGCTCGGGAAACGCGAGGCCGTGCTGCGCCGCGAATTCCGGCCCCCAATCGACGTACACGTAGTCGGCGGGCCGCGGCATGCCGGCCCGTTTGGCCGTGGTGACCATGACGAGTTTTTCCTCGATCAGAAGCTCCACGCGCAGTCCCGGTCGCTGCTGCGGCGCATACACGATGGCGATGTCGAGCACGCCCGCGGCCACCTTGTCGAGCAGGTTCTGCGGAAACCCGACTTCGGTGCGGATCGCCAGATGCGGCGCGGCGCCGCGCAGCCACAGCAGCCAGCGCAGCAGCAAGGGGTCCCACAGGCTGATTTCGCACCCGGCGGCGAGCACGGCACGGCTTCCTGCCGGCACCGCCACCTGGTGGCGCGCCCGCTCCCAGACCTGCACCAGGGTGGTTGCATGCGGCAGGAACTGCTCGCCCGCCGCGGTGAGCGCCGCACCGGCCTTGTTGCGCACGAAGAGCCTGCGCCCGAGCAGTTGCTCGAGCGTTCGCACGCGCGCACTGACCGAGGTCTGCGTCACGTTGAGCCGCTCGGCGGCACGCAGGAAGCTGTGGGTGTCGACGATCTCCAGGAACGTGCGGGCAAGATTGATGTCCATGGGGCGGGCTTCTTTTAAGCCAATATCTTTGCATTTAAATGGCAATAAATCTCGTTTTACTTCATCTGATGCTGGAATGAAGATGGGTCTCGCAAGCCTTTCAACAACTTCGTTCCAGGAGCCCCAATGTCCACTCTGAGTCAACAATCTTCCGGCGCGAGCGCGTCCGGTGTCTTGCTTCCCGCGCTCAGGGCGCTGGCTGACGAGGCGGTCGTGCTGGTCCAGGCCTTGCTGCAGCCGGGCAGGATCATCGAAGAGGTGGAGCAGATGCGTGCGCTGCAGGTCGCGGCCGACCGCATCGAGGCCGCGGACCCGGCCCGTGCCGCCGCGTTGCGCATGCGCGCCTCGCGCATCGGCCTGCGCTGAGCGAGCGCGCCGGCCGTGGCGCAAGCCCGGAGCGCTATTCGAGCGTGAAGCCGGCCTTGATCGTCACCTGCCAGTGCGCGACCTTGCCGTCGGCGACGTGGCCGCGCGTCTCGGTGACCTTGAACCACTGGATGTTGCGGATCGTCTGGTTCGCTTTGGCGATGGCGGTCGTCACCGCGTCTTCTATGCTGGTCGGCGAAGAGCCGGTGAGTTCGAGGGTCTTGTAGA
>JANOCL010000280.1:0-1507 GCA_031412135.1 Variovorax sp.
CGATACCAAGCTCGGGCCGGAGGACATCACCCGCGACATTCCCAACGTCGGCGAGGAAGCGCTTCGCAACCTTGACGAAGCGGGCATCGTGTACATCGGTGCCGAGGTCGAGCCGGGCGATATCCTGTGCGGCAAGATCACGCCCAAGGGCGAAAGCCCGATGACTCCGGAGGAAAAGCTTCTCCGCGCCATCTTCGGTGAGAAAGCCTCGGACGTCCGCGACACCTCGCTCCGCCTTCCGCCGGGCGTTGCCGGCACGGTGGTCGAAGTGCGCGTGTTCAACCGTCACGGCATCGACATCGACGATCGTACGCGCGCCATCCAGACCGAGGAAAAAGAACGCCTCAAGAAGGATGCCGACGACGAAAAGGGCATCCTCAACCGCGCCACGTTCGGCCGTCTGAAGGACATGCTCAAGGGCCAGGTCGCGACTGCAGTTCCAAAGGGGATCAAGAAGGGCGCGACGCTCGACGATGAGACGCTGGATGCTGCCGAGCGGTTCGACTGGTGGAAGGTCGCGGTCAAGGACGACAAGCGCCAGGCCGATCTCGAAGCCCTCAAGGGCCAGTATGACGAGAGCGTCGCGGTCATCAATCGCAAGTTCGAGGATCGCGTCGAGAAGCTCGAGCGCGGTGACGAACTGCCGCCGGGCGTGCTCAAGATGGTCAAGGTATTCGTCGCGGTGAAGCGCAAGCTTCAGCCGGGCGACAAGATGGCCGGCCGTCACGGCAACAAGGGCGTCATTTCGCGCATCCTGCCGGTCGAGGACATGCCGTTCCTGGAAGACGGAACCCATGCCGATATCGTGCTCAACCCGCTCGGCGTGCCGAGCCGGATGAACGTCGGGCAGATCTTCGAAACCCACCTTGGCTGGGCCGCGCGCGGTCTTGGCAAGCAAATCGGCGAGATGCTGGAAGGCATGCACGAGCGGGGCAAGGAGATCAGCGCCAAGGACGCCAAGTACATGCGCGTCAAGCTGAAGGACGTGTACGGCGCCAACTACGACAAGGACATTGATGCGCGCGACGATGCCAGCATCATGGACCTGGCGCAGAACCTCGTCGGCGGCGTTCCGATGGGCACCCCGGTGTTCGACGGCGCGCGCGAGGCCGACGTGTCGGCGATGCTGGAAAAGGCGGGTCTCGACCAGTCGGGCCAGGTGACCCTGTTCGACGGCCGCACCGGCGATGCCTTCGATCGCAAGGTCACTGTGGGCTACATCTACATGCTCAAGCTGCACCATCTGGTCGATGACAAAATCCACGCGCGTTCGATCGGACCGTACAGCCTGGTCACCCAGCAGCCGCTGGGCGGCAAGGCCCAGTTCGGCGGCCAGCGCTTCGGCGAAATGGAGGTGTGGGCGCTTCAGGCGTACGGCGCCGCCTACACGCTGCAGGAAATGCTGACCGTGAAGTCCGATGACGTCATCGGCCGGACCAAGGTCTACGAGGCGATCGTCAAGGGCGACGACACGTTCGAGGCCGGCATTCCGGAAAGCTTCAACGTG
>JANOCL010000281.1:0-2627 GCA_031412135.1 Variovorax sp.
GCAACAAGGTTTATGGCGGGCAGTCGTCGCACCTGCCCCTGAAGCTGAACATGTCGGGCGTGATTCCGCCGATCTTCGCGTCGTCGATCATCCTGCTGCCGGCCACTGCGGTGGGCTGGTTCGCCACCGGCGACA
This sequence comes from Variovorax sp., assembly GCA_031412135.1. Classification (GTDB taxonomy): domain Bacteria; phylum Pseudomonadota; class Gammaproteobacteria; order Burkholderiales; family Burkholderiaceae_C; genus Variovorax. Next base: position 136 of record JANOCL010000281.1, read on the forward strand.
GCTTCCGCTGGCTGAAGGACGTGGCCGACCTGCTGCGCCCGGGACAGCCGATCTACGTGATGCTGTACGCCGCGGCGATCGTGTTCTTCTGCTTCTTCTACACGGCGCTGGTATTCAACAGCCGCGAGACCGCAGACAACCTGAAAAAGAGCGGCGCGTTCATTCCCGGCATCCGCCCGGGCGAGCAGACGGCCAAGCACATCGACCGCATCCTCGGTCGCTTAACGCTCGGCGGCGCGGTCTACATCACCGCCGTCTGCCTGCTGCCCGAGTTCTTGGTGCTCAAGTACAACGTGCCGTTCTATTTCGGTGGCACCTCGCTGCTCATCATCGTCGTTGTGACGATGGATTTCTGGGCGCAGGTGCAGAGTTATGTGATGTCTCAGCAGTACGAGTCGCTGCTGAAAAAAGCCAATTTCAAAGCCAGTTGAACAAGGAACCTCGGCGCACCCATGTCCAAAGATGACGTCATCCAGATGCAGGGCGAGATCCTCGAGAACCTGCCCAACGCGACATTTCGCGTGAAGCTGGAGAACGGGCATGTGGTGCTCGGTCATATCTCGGGAAAGATGCGCATGCACTACATCCGCATCCTGCCGGGCGACAAGGTCACCGTGGAGCTCACGCCTTACGACCTGAGCCGTGCTCGCATCGTCTTCCGGGCGAAGTGAGCAATAAGCAGCCGAAACGACACAAAGCGAATTAGGGTCAAGGAGAAGATCATGAAAGTAGCCGCCTCCGTCAAGAAGATGTGCCGCCATTGCAAGGTCATCCGCCGCAAGGGCGTGGTGCGTGTGATCTGCACCGACCCGCGTCACAAGCAGCGCCAGGGTTGATCCCGCGCTGACCCGCTGAATCCAGAGGAAGAACATGGCACGCATCGCCGGTATCAACATCCCCCCGCAGAAGCACGCGGAGATCGGCCTCACGTCGATCTACGGCGTCGGCCGCACCACCGCGCAGAAACTCTGCGACGCTTGCGGCATCCCGCGCAACCGCAAGATCAAGGACCTCACGGACACCGATCTCGAGAAGGTCCGCGAAGCCATCGGCACGATGACGATCGAGGGCGACCTGCGTCGCGAGACCACGATCAACATCAAGCGTCTGATGGACCTCGGCTGCTACCGCGGCATGCGCCACCGTCGCGGCCTGCCGATGCGCGGTCAGCGCACCCGCACCAACGCCCGCACCCGCAAGGGCCCGCGCAAGTCCGCTGCGGCGCTGAAGAAGTAAGCACTTCGCTTCAACAGCCCAGACCAGTCGACCCACGCGAAGATTAAAGAGAGCACTCCATGGCCAAAGCACCTGCCAATACCGCCGCACAACGCGTGCGCAAGAAGGTCCGCAAGAACGTGTCGGATGGTGTGGCGCACGTCCACGCCTCGTTCAACAACACCATCATCACCATCACCGACCGCCAGGGCAACGCGCTGGCCTGGGCGTCGAGCGGTGGCCAGGGCTTCAAGGGCTCGCGCAAGTCGACGCCGTTCGCCGCCCAGGTGGCGGCCGAAGTGGCCGGTCGCGCTGCACAAGACCAGGGCATCAAGAACCTCGAAGTCGAGATCAAGGGCCCGGGCCCTGGTCGCGAGTCGTCGGTGCGTGCGTTGGCTTCGCTGGGCATCCGCATCGTCTCGATCTCCGACGTGACGCCGGTGCCGCACAACGGTTGCCGCCCGCAGAAGCGCCGCCGCATCTAAAGAACCTGACAAGAGCGCTGCAGACCGTCTTGCGCACCTGACCTTTTCTGCCTGTCGGCGTTGCCCTTCCGGGGCTTCGCCGACGTTTTCATTGAAGCCCACCGTCCGGGCATCGATCGCAAGATCGTCACACCCCGACCCGGACTCGCGCGACGTCTAGATGGTCGCGTCAGATTGAACAAAGGACACCCACGTGGCACGTTACCTCGGCCCCAAGGCCAAACTTTCCCGCCGTGAAGGCACCGACCTCTTCCTGAAGAGCGCACGCCGCGCCATCAGCGACAAGTCGAAGTTCGAGACCAAGCCCGGCCAGCACGGCCGCACTTCGGGCTCGCGCACCTCGGACTTCGGTCTGCAGCTGCGCGAGAAGCAGAAGGTCAAGCGCATGTACGGCGTGCTGGAGCGTCAGTTCCGCCGCTACTTCGCGGAGGCCGAGCGCCGCCGTGGCAACACCGGCGCCAACCTGCTGACCTTGCTCGAATCGCGTCTCGACAACGTCGTCTACCGCATGGGCTTCGGCTCGACCCGGGCCGAAGCGCGCCAGCTGGTGTCGCACAAGGCGATCGAGGTCAACGGTTCGGTTGTCAACATCGCGTCCTACCTCGTCAAGGCCGGCGACACCATCGCGGTGCGCGAAAAGTCGAAGAAGCAGCTGCGCATCGTCGATGCGGTCAAGCTGGCCGAGTCGATCGGCCTGCCGGCCTGGATCCAGCTCGATACCTCGAAGCTCGAAGGCGTCTTCAAGAAGACCCCTGATCGCGACGAGTTCGGCGGCGACATCAAGGAAGCGCT
>JANOCL010000282.1:0-6560 GCA_031412135.1 Variovorax sp.
ATGGTCGGCTTCGACGGCCACCGCGGATGGGTCTACTACCTGGCGGTGTCGCCGGCGCATCGCGGGCAGTCCATCGGCCGGGCGCTCATGCACGAAGCCGAGCAGCGGCTGATCGAACGAGGCTGTCCCAAGGTCAACCTGCTGATCCGGTCGTCGAACACCGAAGTGATTGCGTTCTACCGCAAGCTGGGCTACGCGCAGGACGATGTGGTCAGCCTGGGACGGCGGCTGATCCACGACGACTGATTCAGTCGCCCTTGCTCTCCGCCTCCTGCAGCAGCCGCCACATCACCTTGCCGCTGCCGCTCTTGGGTAGCGCGTCGACGAACTGCACTGCGCGCGGAATCTTGTAGACCGCCATGTTCTCGCGGCACCAGTCGATGATCTGCTGCGCGGTGGTGTCCTTGTGCGTTGCACGCAGCACCACCACGGCCTTGACCGACTCGCCGCGGTAGTCGTCCTTCATCGAGATCACGCAGGCTTCCTGGATGGCGGGGTGGCGGAACATCAGCAACTCCACCTCGGCCGGCCAGACCTTGAAGCCGCTCGCGTTGATCATCCGCTTGAGCCGGTCGGTCATGAAGAAGTAGCCGTCCTCGTCCATGCGGCCCATGTCGCCCGAACGGAAGAAACGCCGGCCCTCGAACTCGACGAAGGACGCGGCCGTCGCATCGGGCCGCTTCCAGTAGCCCTGGAACACCTCGGGTCCGCGGATGATGATCTCGCCCGACTCGCCGATGGGCATCTCGACCAGCGTCTCGGGGTCGACCACGCGCGCGTCGGTGCTCATGTAGGGAATGCCGAGGCATTGCTGCTTCGGGTTCTCGAACGGGTTGGCATGCGAGGGCGCGGCGGTTTCGGTGAGGCCGTAGCCTTCCTGGTACTTCAGCCCGTACTGCTCGAACAGCCGCTGCGCCACCGCCTGCGGCATTGCCGCGCCGCCGCCGCCGATGTGGTCGAGGCTGCTGAGGTCGAAGTCCGCGAAGTTGGGACTGCCCATCAGGTCGATGACCATCGTCGGTATGTTGGTCCAGCTCGTGACCTTGCGGCGCGAGATCAACCGGCCCGCCACCTCCCGGTCCCAGCGCGGCATGATCACCAGCGTGCCGGCGACCAGGATGGTGGTGTGCATCATGCTGACCACGCCGGTGATGTGGAACATCGGCACCACCGCCAGCACCACCGACTCGGGCGATCCCAGGCCCCAGAGCTGGCTGGCGAACGCGTTGTGGTTCAGGCTGGAGTGGTGATGGATGCAGCCCTTGGGCAGCCCGGTGGTTCCGCTGGTGTAGGGCAGAAGCGCCATGTCATCGGCACCGACCACGTGTTCGGGCGGCGCATGCCCGGCATCGAGCGCGTCGGTCCAGGCCATGACCTCGCCATCGGCCAGCGCGGGCAGCGGATGCCGCGCGAGAAGCCAGTCGCGCCAGGCCGCCGCGGGCGCTTCGTCGCCGCTCACGCCGGCATCGAACGCGTCCGTGAACTGGGTGACGATCAGGTGCGCAAGGCGGTCCTTCGGCTCGAGCGCGTTGCTGGCCTTTGCCAGCTCCGCGGCCAGATCGCCGGTGGTGATGGCGACCTTGGCATCCGGGTCGGTGATGTAGTGCTTCAGCTCCTCGGCACGGTTCATCGGATTGACCGGCACCACCACCGCATTGGCACGCAGGATGGCGAAATGCGCGATCACCAGCTGCGGGCAGTTCTGCATGTCGAGCACCACGCGGTCCCCGCGTTTCACACCCAGGGCATGCAGCGTGCCGGCAAGGCGGTCAACCTGGTCGGCAAGCGCGCGGTAGCTGGTCTCCTTGCCGAAGAACACCAGCGCGGTCTTGTCCGGATAGCGCTGCGCGGCGGTTGCGAGGTTGTGCCACAGCGAGGTGGCGGGCACGGTGATCGATCGGGGCAGGCGCTCGGGCCAGAACTTGTGGTGAGGGCGATCCATACAGTCTCCAGACAGCGCCAGAGCCTACGACGCTGCATCGGCCTGCCGCATCGGGGAAGCCCCGAGGGCGTCGCATGGGCGACTCCGCGAAGGGGCATGGGCAACGCGTCGAAGGCCGACAGACGCGACGCCGGTTCTGCCGTACAACGGCAGCTCGTTCAACCCACCCACCGAGGAGTTCACATGGCAGCAGACAAGCACGCAAGCGTTCACTGGGAGGGCGCAGGCAAGACCGGCAAGGGACAGATCAGCACCGAAACCGGCGCATTGAAATCGTACCCCTACGGATTCGCAAGCCGGTTCGAGGACGACAAGCGCGGCACCAATCCGGAAGAAATTTTGGGCGCGGCGCATGCAGGCTGCCTCACGATGGCGCTGGCCTTTGCGCTCGAAGGCGCGGGCTTCACCGCGAACTCGATCGACACCAAGGCCGCGGTGCGCCTGGTGAAGGATGGCGCGGGCTTCAAGATCGACCGCATCGCACTCGAACTCGAGGCCAGCATTCCCGGCATCGAGGAGGCGAAGTTCCAGGAACTCGCAGCGGGCGCCAAGGCAGGCTGCCCGCTCTCGAAGGCTCTCGCCAGCGTGCCCGAGATCACGCTGAAGGCCACGCTCAAGAGCTAAGACTGGAACCTCCGGCGTATGGCAAGCTCCGAGCGGTATGCGCAACCGCTTTTTTCCTTGTTCCCGCCGTTTCGTTCTGCGCGCTCTGCTGGGTGCCCCCATGGTGGCGGCACCGGTCGCGGCGCTGGCGGGCTTCAATTTCTTCACCAGCGAATACACCGCGAGCCGCGACGAGCTGCAGGCGGAAATCGCAAAGCGCTTTCCGCTGCAGCAGCGCTATGCGGAGATCTTCACCGTCGCGCTGCGCGATCCGCAGCTGGGTCTGGATGCAAAAACCAACCGGGCTGCCATCACGGCCGTGCTTTCAATCGCGAGTCCGTTGTTGAGGCCTTCGAACGTGGAGGGAATCGTCTCGGTGAGCAGTGCACTCAAGTACGACGCGGTCTCCCGCGCGCTGCGGCTCGACCAGCCCAAGGCCGACCGGATCGAACTCCAAGGGCTGGCCGGTCGCGACGCCGAACGCCTGCAGCAGATCGGCGCAGTGGTCGCGCAGGAACTGCTGCGCGACCAGGCACTGCGCACCTTTACCGCCGAGGAGTTGACCGTCGGCCGCAAGACCTACGCGATCGGTGACATCACGGTGCAACAGGACGGGATCAAGGTAGAGCTCAAATGAAGTTCGCTCTTGCCTTTACTCACGCGGTGCTCGCTGCATCGATGCTCACCGGCTGTTCCGCGCTGGACCGCGGCGCGGCGGGAGGCTTCGACCTGCAGGCCCACCGCGGCGGCCGCGCGCTCGCGCCGGAGAACACCCTCGCCGCCTTCTCGAACGCGATGGACATGGGCGTGACCACGCTCGAACTCGACATCGGATTGACCGCAGACGGCATCGTCGTGATCTCGCACGACACGGTGCTGAACCCGGACCACACGCGCGATGCGAGCGGTGCATTTATACCGTCGAAGGGCGCCGCCATACGCTCGCTCACCTTCTCGCAACTGCAGGCCTACGACGTCGGCCGCATCGATCCTGCAAGCAACTACGGCAGGCAGTTCGCAAGGCAGGTGCCGCGCGACGGCGAGCGCATTCCGACCCTGGCCGCACTGTTCGAGCGGGTGCGCGAGCGCGGCGCGAAGCAGGTCCGCTTCAACATCGAAACCAAGCTCGACCCGACCAAACCCGACGAGACCGCGACGCCGGAACAGATGGTGCGGGCGGTGCTCGCCGAGATCGACAAGGCCGGCATGGCCGAACGCGTGACGCTGCAGAGCTTCGACTGGCGCACCCTTGCGCTGGTCGGGCAAATGGCGCCGGCGATGACGCGCGCGTATCTCACGACGCCCAGAACGCTGAAGGACAGCCGTTGGACATCGGGCCTGCGTGTCGAGGACTTCGGCACGGTGCCGAGGCTCGTGAAAGCGGCTGCCGGCGACAGCCACGGCAAGGTGATCTGGTCGCCGGCGTTCGGCGACCTCATGCCCGCACAAGTCGCCGAAGCGCAGGCGCTGGATTTCAAGGTCGTGCCCTGGACGGTGAACCAGGGCGCCGACATGGCACGGCTGATGGATTGGGGCGTGGACGGCATCATCACGGACGATCCGGCCCTGCTGCGCGATGCGATGCGCGCGCGCAACCTCGCGCTGCCGGCGCCGGAAAGCCGCTGAACGGCATCACACGTGGCGCGCGGCCCTGGTGCGCGGCATGCCCGCCACGGGCTGCCGGTCGGCGCGTGCATGCAGCGCTTCGATGATGTGGCATTGCGCATCGGTGCCGTCGCAGCAGTCGCGCAGCGCGACCAGTTCTTTCTCGAGCGAGCGCAGTTCGCGCAAGCGCTCGCGCACGTGGCCCAGGTGGGCGTCGAGCGACACGCAGGCGGCGTCGCAATCGGCCTTGCTGCGCAGATCGAGACCGAGCAGCGTGCGCACCTCGTCCAGCGACATGTCCATCGCACGGCACAGGCGGATGAAGCGCAGGCGGTGCAGGTCGGCATCGCTGTACAGCCGGTAGCTATTGCCGCTGCGGGCCTGCGGCGCAACCAGGCCTTCCTTCTCGTAGTAGCGGATGTTGGCGGCGCTCACGCCACTGTGCGCGGCGGCATCGCCGATGCGGTAACCCTGCGCGGCGGACGGACTTGCGACATGCATGGCTTGACCTTCGAGTAACTTCAACCTTTCCAATGGTGCCACTACCGGAGAAGCCATGTCTGCGAACTGCTGCGAACACAACCCCGACCACGAACATCTTTCCGCCACCGACACGCCGCGCTACCGCCGCGTGCTGTGGGTTGCGCTGGTGCTGAACGCCGCGATGTTCGCCATCGAAATCGGCGCGGGGTTCCGCTCGGGCTCGGTGTCGCTGCTTGCAGACGCGATCGACTTCTTCGGCGATGCAGCGAACTACGGCGTGACGCTGGCGGTGCTGTCGATGGGGTTGGCATGGCGCGCGCGGGCCGCGGTGCTCAAGGGCCTCAGCATGCTCGGCTTCGGCGTCTTCGTCGCGGGCAGGGCGCTGTGGTCAGCCACGCAGGGCGTGCCGCCAGAAGCCCTGACCATGGGCGTTATCGGCACACTGGCGCTGGCGGTGAACGTGTTGGTCGCGGCGCTGCTCTACGCGTTTCGCGAAGGCGACGCCAACATGCGAAGCGTTTGGCTGTGCTCCCGCAACGATGCGATCGGCAACGTGGCGGTGATGGTCGCCGCACTCGGGGTGTTCGGAACCGGCACCGCATGGCCCGACCTGGCAGTTGCCGCGGTGATGGCGGCGCTGGCGATCGCCGGCGGCGTGTCGGTGCTGAAGCAGGCGCGCGGCGAACTCGGACGCACGCGCGGGGGCGAGGCGGTCCCATAATCGCCCGCCATGCCTGAGCACCCTTCCATTTCAGATCCGCATGCAGGCGCCATCACGGATGTCGCAGGCATCGAGGTCGGCCACTTCAGCGACCCGCGCCGGCCCACCGGCTGCACCGTGATCCTCGCGCGCGGGGGCGCGGTCGCCGGCGTCGACGTGCGCGGTGCCGCACCCGGCACGCGCGAGACCGACCTTCTCGCGCCCGGCAACCTGGTGCAGCAGGTGCATGCAGTGATGCTTGCCGGCGGCAGTGCCTGGGGCCTTGCGGCCGCCGACGGCGCGATGCGCTGGCTGGAAGAGAAAGGCATCGGCCTCGACGTTCGTTACGGCACGCTGCCGATCGTGCCGGCCGCCGTGCTATTCGACCTGCCGGTGGGCGATGCGCGCATACGGCCCGATGCCGCAGCGGGCCATGCCGCGTGCGAGGCGGCGTCGAATGCCGCGCCGGCAGAGGGCAACGTCGGCGCCGGCAGCGGCGCGCTGGTGGGCAAGCTGTTCGGCATCCACCGTGCGATGAAGGGCGGCATCGGCACCGCATCGATCACCGTCAACGGCGTGACCGTGGGCGCGCTGATCGCCTGCAACGCGCTCGGCGACGTGCTCGACCCCGACACCGCGCGGGTCGTGGCCGGTGCGCGCACCGAAGACGGCCGTGCGCTGCTCGACACGCGCCGCGCCCTGCTGCGCGGCGACCTGCCCCGGCCGCTGCTCGCAGGAACCAACACCACGCTCGGCGTGATTGCGACCGATGCGGTGCTTACCAAGGTGCAGGCCAACCGGCTCGCTGCGGTCGCGCACGACGGCCTTGCACGCGCCATCAACCCGGTCCACACCATGAGCGACGGCGACACCCTGTTCGCGCTCGCCACCGGCCGCGTGCCGCTCGAAGGGGATGCACCCGGCATGACGGTGCTGGGCACCATGGCCGCCGAAGTGGTCGCAAGGGCGACCCTGCGTGCGGTGCGGGCGGCGCAGACGGTGCGAATCGGGGAGAGCTGGTTTCCTTGTGCTGCGGACTTGAAATAGACGCGCAGCGCGCGAGCGCTTTGTAACCAGGCGCCCCGCAAAGCCAATGACAATGCCGCTGCCGCGCCGACAGGCGTCTCCAGCCATCGATCAGATCACCGCATGCCCCAAGCCATCCGCCTCTTTCTCCTCACCATTCGCGACCTGATCGCCTCGGCGGGGCCGGTCGTCTTCCTCGTC
>JANOCL010000283.1:0-18953 GCA_031412135.1 Variovorax sp.
GCGATGGCCAACGGCCGGGCGCCGTACGACGCGGCGGCCGCGGCGGCGAACGCCGATGTCGTGGCGACCATGTCGAAGCTGCCCTGGGCAGGCTTCGGTGAAGGCACCGAGGGCGGCAAGGCCAAGCCGGAGATCTGGAAGGAGCAGGCCCAGTTCAAGGAAAACCAGGACAAGCTGATGGCGGAAACCGGCAAGCTGCTCGTCGCTGCCAAGGCCGGCAACCTCGAGGCGCTGAAAGCGCAGTTCGGGCCCACGGCCGATGCGTGCAAGACCTGCCACGACGCGTTCCGCAATCGATAGAAACAAAAAAACCGGCGCATTCGCCGGCTCCGGGCCGCCTGAGCCGACCGGCACTCAGGTCTCGGCCAGCAGCTTTTCGATGAGTCGGTGCAGTTCGGCAAAGTCGGGCTCGCCCACATAGCGCTTCACGATCTCGCCGCGTTTGTTCACGATGTAGGTAGTGGGTGTGAGCTTCACGTCGCCCCACGCCTGCGCCACCGCGCCGGTGTTGTCGATCGCCACCTTGAACGGCAGCTTGCGCGTTTCGACGAAGTTCACCACGTAGCTCGGCGGGTCGTAGCTCATGGCAACTGCCAGCGTGTCGTAGCCACGGCTCTTGTACTTGTCGTAGGTGGCGATCACCTTGGGCATCTCGGCCACGCAGGTCACGCAGCTGGTTGCCCAGAAATTGACCAGAGTGACCTTGCCTTTAAGATCTTCCGTGGTCTTCTTGCTGCCGTCGAGCAGCACGAAGGTCGACGCCGGTGCCGCCGATGCGCCCGTATCCAGGTACACGCCGACGCCGATGGCCAGCGCGACCGCGGCTGCGGCGGCATAGATGATTTTTTTCATGGGAGAACAATAAATGGACCGTCGCAATTTTAGTTCCGCGTGCCTGATCGCGCCCGCGTCGCTGGTACTGCTTGCCACCCGCCAGGCTCACGCGCTCACGTTGAACGAGCTCAGTGCGACCGATGCCTCCAAGGGCCTCAAGGCCGCGCTCGAAAAGGGCGCCACCGCAGCCGTCGGCCTGCTGGGTCGCCCGGACGGCTTTCTCGGCAATCCGAAGGTTCGCATCCCGCTGCCCGGCTATCTCGAAGATGCCGGCAAGATGCTGCGCGCCATCGGCCAGGGCGGGCGCATTGACGAACTCGTCACGGCGATGAACCGCGCCGCGGAGCAGGCGGTGCCCGCTGCCCGGGACTTGCTGGTGAATGCGGTACGCACGATGAGCGTGTCCGACGCCAAGGGCATCCTCGCCGGCGGCGACACGTCGGTCACCCGCTTTTTTGCGGACAAGACCCGCACGCCGCTCACCGAACGCTTCCTGCCGGTCGTCACCTATGCCACCGTGAAGGTCAAGCTCGCCGACAAGTACAACAGCCTGGCCAGCAAGGCGGCGGGCTTCGGCCTGATCAAGAGCGAAGACGCGAACATCCAGCGCTACGTGACCGGCAAATCGCTCGACGGCCTCTATCTGATGATCGGTGAGGAAGAACGCAAGATCCGCCAGGACCCGATCGGCAGCGGCAGCGCAATCCTGCAAAAGGTGTTCGGCGCGCTGCGTTGAATCCGTGCCCGCTGCCGGTGCCCGGCGGCGCGGGGCTCGATAATCGGGCTTCCGATGCAGTTCCAGTTTCTCTTCCGTCTTGCGGCGCTTGCGTTCTGCACCGCTGCAGCCGGTGCCTGCAGCCTCGTCTTCAACTGGCGAGAAGTTCCGATCGCCGACGACGGGCTGGTCGTGCTGCTGCCCTGCAAAGCAGACCGCGCGACACGCACGCTGCCGCTCGGCGCCGAATCGATCACCGTCGACATGACCGGCTGCGAGGCCGGCGGCGCCACCTTCGCCATCGCGCATGCCACCGCGAGCAATGCGGCCCAGGCCGAGGCCTGGATGCGCGCCTGGCGCGCTGCCACCCGTGCCCAACTCGCGGGCGCCACGGTGACCGAAGTCCCGGTCGTGTTGCCTCGCGCTTCGGCCATGCCGGCGCCGGTGCGGCTCGAAGCCCGTGGGGTCGATCGCGGTGCGGTCACGCATGTGGTCTGGTTCGCCCAGCAGCGCGCGGGCAGGATGGCGCTCTACCAGGCCACCGTGGTCGGGCAGCCATCGCAGCCGGAGGCGCTCACGACCTTCATCGAAGGGCTGCGTCTCCCGTGAATCGGCGGTTTCGATGAACAGCATGTTGAAGAGCCGCGGCCGCATCGCGGCGGTGTTCCTGGCGTTTGCCTTCGCCTACTTTCTGTCGACGCTGGTGCGCGCCATCACCGCCACGCTGTCCCCAACGCTCACCGCCGATTTCAGTCTCGAATCGCGCGACCTCGGCCTGCTGGCGGGTGGCTACTTCTTCGGTTTCGCTCTGACGCAGCTGCCGATGGGCTCCTGGCTGGACCGCCATGGCCCGAAGCGCGTGATCGTCTGGTTCCTGTCGGCCGCGGTTGCCGGCTGCCTGCTGTTTTCGGTTGCGACCCAGTTCTGGGTGTTGCTCGCAGCGCGGGTCCTCACCGGCGTTGGCGTCAGCGCCTGCCTGATGGCGCCGCTGACCGGCTACCGGCGCTGGTTCGATCCGGCACTTCAGCTGCGCAGCAACTCCTGGATGCTGATGGTCGGATCGGTCGGCTTCATCGGCGCCACGCTGCCGGTGCACTGGCTGATGCCGATCATCGGATGGCGTCCGCTCTTCTGGCTGCTCGCGGCCGGCGTGGTCGTCTCGATGCTGCTGATCGTGTGGGCGGCGCCGGCGTGGCACACCGCCGTGCCCGCCACCGGCACGCCTTCGGCCACCGGCTACGCCGACGTGTGGCGCAACCCGTTCTTTCGCAAGCTGGTGCCGATCGGCTTCTTCAATTACGGTGGCTTCGTCGCCATGCTGACGCTCTGGGTCGTTCCCTGGCTCACGCGCGTGGCCGGCTACACCGGCGGCGAGGCGGCCGACGCCTTGTTCTGGATCAGCAGCGCGATGCTCGTGACCTACTGGCTCTGGGGCGCGGCCAATCCGTGGCTGGTGCGGCGCGGCATCTCGGCCGGACACATGATCGGCTGCGGCGTGCCGCTGAGCATGGTGGCCTTCGCCATCATCCTCGCCCTCGGGCCGGCCGCAGGCGCCTTGGCATGGACCTTCTTCCTTTGCAGCGCCACCGTGATGGCGCTGGCCCAGCCAGCGGTCGCGATGGCACTGCCCGATGAACTGGCGGGCCGGGCGCTTTCGGCCTACAACCTCGTGGTGTTTCTGGGCGTGTTCGTGGTGCAGTGGGGCGTGGGGCTGCTGATCGACCTGTTCGCCCGCGCGGGCTTCGACGTCGTGGGTTCGTTTCGTGGTGCCTTCGGGCTGTTTCTGGGATGCTGCGTGCTGTCTTACCTCTACTTCCTGTGGGCGCCCCCGCATAATCGACAGGCGACCGTCCGACCCGTATGAACAGCATCTTCATCATCGCCCACTCACCGCTCGCGCAGGCGTTGCGGCAGTGCGCGTTGCATGTGTTCCCCGACACCGAAGCCTCGGTCGTCGCGCTTGACGTGCTGCCCAACGTGTCGCCCGACGAAACCCTTGCCGCTGCCCGCATCATGCTGGCCCAGATGCAGAAGGCGCCGCGATCGCAGGTGCTGGTGCTGGCCGACGTGTTCGGCGCCACGCCGTGCAACGTCGCGCAGAAGCTGGTGGACGGTGTCCGGTCGCGGCTGGTGGCCGGCGTCAACCTGCCGATGCTGCTGCGCGCGGTGAGCTACCGCAACGAGCCGCTCGAAACGCTGGTGCAGCGTGCGCTCACCGGCGGCACTGCCGGCGTCATGCAGGTGGCGGTGGCCGCGCCACAGAACCAGGCGAAAAGAAAGCACAGTGATCAAGAAATCCGTGACCATCAGCAATAAGCTGGGGCTGCATGCGCGCGCGTCGGCCAAGCTCACCAAGCTCGCAGGCAGCTTTCAGTGCGACGTCTGGCTTGCGCGGGGCGACCGGCGCGTCAATGCCAAGAGCATCATGGGCGTGATGATGCTGGCGGCCGGCATCGGCGTCACGGTCGAGGTCGAGACCAACGGCGAAGGGGAGCAGGAAGCGCTCGACGCCATCGTCGCACTCGTGGACGACAAGTTCGGAGAGGGCGAATGACCTTCGCCGTCCACGGGCTGCCCGTCGCCCGTGGCATCGCCATCGGCCGCGCTGTGCTCGTGGTCTCGAGCCGCATCGACGTGGCTCACTACTTCATCAAGCCCGATCAGATCGACACCGAGATCGATCGCGTTCGCATTGCACGCAACGCGGTCGCCGAAGAGCTGCACAAGCTGCAGGCCAGCGTCGCGCTGATGGGCCCCAACGATGCGCCGCACGAACTCTCCGCGCTGCTCGAAGTGCACCAGATGCTGCTGCAGGACGAGGTGCTCACGGGCGGTGTGAAGCACTGGATCACCGAGCGCCTCTACAACGCCGAATGGGCGCTGACCACGCAGCTCGAAGTCATCGCGCGCCAGTTCGACGAGATGGAGGACGAGTACCTGCGCGAGCGCAAGGCCGATCTCGAACAGGTGGTCGAACGCCTGCTGCACCGCATGAAAGGCACGGCCGCGGTGCTTGCGCCGACGCCGCCGCGCCGCAAGCGGGCGGCCGAGTCCGATGACGACGACCAGGTCGACCCGACCACCAACGATGCCTTCGATGCGCCGCTGGTACTGATCGCGCACGACCTGTCGCCGGCCGACATGCTGCAGTTCAAGAAGAGCGTCTTCGCCGGCTTCGTGACCGACGTCGGCGGGCGCACCTCGCATACCGCGATCGTCGCGCGCAGCATGGACATTCCTGCGGTGGTCGGCGCCCGCACCGCCAGCCAGCTGGTGCGGCAGGACGACTGGGTCATCATCGACGGCGAGACCGGCGTGGTGATCGTCGATCCGTCGCCGATCATCCTGGCCGAGTACGGCTTCAAGCAGCGCCAGGGCGACCTCGAACGCGGCCGGCTTTCGCGGCTGCGCCACAAGCCGGCCGTCACGCTGGACGGCCAGCGCGTCGACCTGCTGGCCAACATCGAAATGCCCGAGGACACTCTCGGCGCCGTCAAGGCCGGGGCGGTCGGCGTCGGCCTTTTCCGCAGCGAGTTTCTCTTCATGGGCCGCGAGGCGCAGCGACTCGCACGGCTGCCGGGTGAAGAGGAGCAATACCAGGCCTACCGGCGTGCGGTCGAAGGCATGCAGGGCATGCCGGTGACGATTCGCACCATCGACGTCGGCGCCGACAAGTCGCTCGACGGCAAGTCGGCGCGGGACGACGCACACCTGAATCCGGCACTCGGCCTGCGTGCGATTCGCTGGAGCCTGGCCGACCCGGCGATGTTCCTGACCCAGCTGCGGGCGATCCTTCGCGCCGCGGCGCACGGCGAGATCCACCTGCTGATTCCGATGCTTGCGCACGCGAGCGAGATCCGCCAGACCCTGTCGCTGGTCGACTTCGCACGCGCCGAGCTCGACAACCGCGGCGTCGTGTACGGCAACGTGAAGCTCGGCGCCATGATCGAGATCCCGGCTGCGGCGCTCACGCTCAAGACTTTCCTGAAGCACTTCGACTTTCTGTCGATCGGCACCAACGACCTGATCCAGTACACGCTGGCCATCGACCGTGCGGACGAGTCCGTGGCGCATCTGTACGACCCGGCCCACCCCGCGGTCCTGCGCCTGGTGGCCGACACCATCGCCGAGTGCCGCCGCCAAGGCAAGGGCGTGAGCGTGTGCGGCGAAATGGCCGGCGACGTGGCGTTCACGCGGCTGCTTCTCGGCCTGGGCCTGCGCAGCTTTTCGATGCACCCGTCGCAGATTCTTGCCGTCAAGCAAGAGGTGCTGCGCGCCGACGCGGGCAAGCTTGAGGCATGGGCACAGGGGGTGCTCGAGGCCGAAGATCCGGCGGCCATGATGGCGCTGGTGCGATAGCCTTTGGCGCAATAAACCGAAACACACCGCAACCGCCGCGAAAGGACTTCGCCGCGGCTGCGCCCGACCATCGAGTCTCCCGATCGATCCCGATCGTTCTTCAAGGAAGACTCATGAAACCCTGGTTCAAACGTTCGCTCTTCGGTTTTGCAGGTGCTGCGCTCGTCGCCGGCAGCCTCGCCGGTTGCGGTGGCCATCGCCACCACGGGTGGAGCGGCAGCTCCGAGCAGGACCGCGCCGAGTTCCGGGCCCGGATGGTCGAGCGCGTCGGCAGCAAGCTCGATCTGGATGCCACCCAGAAGCAGAAGCTCACGGTGCTGACCGACAAGCTCCAGGTGCAGCGCGCCGCCTTGCGCGGCGGCGGCGACCCGCGCGCAGAGTTCCGTGCCTTGTTCGCCGGCGCGAAGCTCGATCAGGGCGGCGCGAAAAAGCTGATCGACGACAAGACCGCTGCCGTGCAGTCCGGCAGCGGCGAGGTGATCGCGGCCGCTGCAGATTTCTTCGACAACCTCAATCCGGCACAGCAGCAGAAGGTGCGCGAGTTCATGGAACGCGGTCGTCGCTGGGGACGGGGGTGAGGTTCACACTTCGGCTCGAAGGCCTGGCGGTACTGGCGGTCGCCGTGGCGGCCTACGCGCAACTCGGCGCGGGATGGGGCGCCTTCGCGCTCCTGTTCCTGCTGCCCGACCTTTCACTGCTCGCCTACCTCGCCGGGTCGCGCGCC
Source organism: Variovorax sp. (assembly GCA_031412135.1). Classification (GTDB taxonomy): domain Bacteria; phylum Pseudomonadota; class Gammaproteobacteria; order Burkholderiales; family Burkholderiaceae_C; genus Variovorax. The sequence goes on from JANOCL010000283.1 coordinate 6,633, forward strand.
GGTGCCATGGCTTACAACGCGGCGCATTCGTACATTGGCCCGGCCGCGTTGCTCGGTGCCGGCTTCGTCGGCGATCTTCCGGCCGCGCTCGCGGTGGGATTGATCTGGTCGGCGCACATCGGCTTCGATCGTGCGCTCGGCTATGGGCTCAAGTACGCCGGCGGCTTCGGCGAGACGCATCTCGGTCGCATCGGTCGCGCCGACCCGTGGTGAGCGGGGCGGTATGCACAATCCGCGCATGCCCCGCATTCTGCTGATCGACGACGACGAACATCTGGCGGCGCCGCTCGCCAGTTATTTCGCACGCTTCGACTGCACGCTCGATAGCGCCGTGCGTCCGAGCGACGGCCTCGCCAAGCTGCGCGCGGGGCACTACGACGCCGCGATTCTCGATGTCATGCTGCCCGAGATGGACGGCTTCGCGCTATGCCGCGAGATCAGGAAGGAGAGCGACATCCCGATCGTGATGCTGACCGCGCGCGGCGACGTGATGGACCGCGTGGTCGGGCTCGAACTGGGTGCCGACGACTACCTGCCCAAGCCGTTCGAGCCGCGCGAACTGGTGGCGCGCGTGCAGACCATCCTGCGGCGCCAACGCGCCGCGCCGCTTTCGGCGCCGGCACAACGCTGGGTGTTCGAGGGCCTCTCGATCGATATCGACAAGCGCGAAGTGCTGCGCCACGGCGAGCGCGTGGAACTCACCGGCACCGAATTCGAATTGCTGGCGCTCCTGGCCGATCCACCCGGCAAGGTATGGAGTCGCGACGACATCCTGAACCGGCTGCGCGGCCACGAAGCCGAGCTCTATACGCGCGCGGTCGACATCGTGGTGAGCCGGTTGCGCAAGAAGCTGGAGCCGCTCGACTGCATCAAGACGCTGCGCAACGCCGGCTACACGCTGGCGGTGGGCAAGAGCCCGCCGTGACCCGCGCGCAGCCGGGGCATCGGCACTGGCGCCACCGCTGGCGCCATTCGCTGCGGTTGCGGCTGATCACCGTGTTCGTGCTGCTGGCCATGGCAATGGCGGCAGTGTTCCTCGGCGGCATGCAGCGCGCGTTTTCCACCGGCTGGCGCGAGGCGGCTCGGCCGCTGGTCAACGACTACATGGACCGGCTGGTCGTCGAGATCGGCACGCCGCCCGATCCGGCGCGTGCCGAGGCCATCGTGGTGCGGCTGCCGATTTCGATCCGCATCGAAGGTCCGCTGGTGAACTGGCGTTCGCATCCGGATCGGCGGCCGTCCCGCGGCTTCGGTCCGCGCGGCGGCGACTGGCTCGCCCGCGGCACGGCCGACGGCCATCGCGTGAGCTTCGGCCTCGGCACGCTGCCGTGGCAGCGCGAGCCGCACGGCATCGGCTGGATCACGCTGGCCTTGCTGCTCGGACTGATCGTGCTGGCCTATGCGTACGTGCGGCGCCTGCTGCGGCCGCTCGACGACATCCGCGCCGGCGCCGAACGCTTCGGCCGCGGAACCTTCGACCAGCCGATCCCGCTGCGGCGCCGCGACGAATTGGGCGACCTGGCCAAGCGCATCAACACCATGGCCCACGACATCCAGGCCATGCTCGATGCCAAGCGCGGGCTCCTGCTGGCGCTGAGCCACGAGTTGCGTTCTCCGCTGACCCGGGCCCGGCTCAATGCAGAGCTGCTGCCCGCCACGCCCGAAGGCGAAACCGAGCGCGCGGCGCTGCTGCGCGACCTGGCGGAGATGCGCGACCTGATCAGCGACCTGCTCGAGAGCGAGCGCCTGGCCAGCCCGCATGCGGCCGTGCAGCGCGAGCCGATCGATCTTGCGGCCCTGGTGCGCGATGTGGCGGACGAACATCCCCAGGGGCAGCGCGTCGTGCTCGATCTCTCGCCAGGCCTGCCGACGATCGCGCTGGACCGCTCGCGCATGCGTCTGTTGGTGCGCAACCTGCTCGACAACGCGCTTCACTACGGCGCCGACGCCGAGCGGCCGCCGCGCGTTTCGCTGCGCGCAGCGGGGCAGGGTGTCGAGTTGGAGGTGCGCGATTTCGGACCCGGCGTCGACGCCGCCCAGCTCGACCGGTTGACCGAGCCCTTCTACCGCACCGACAGTGCCCGCCAGCGTGCGACCGGCGGTGTCGGGTTGGGCATGTACCTCTGCCGGCTGGTGGCCGAAGCCCATTGCGGCACGTTGGCCGTGCGCAATGCGCAGCCGGGCCTGGCGGTTACGGCGCTGCTGCCGGCGGTCTGAGTCGCCGCGCCGGCGCAGGCCGGCGTGATGTCGCCTGCGCTACCGGACAGCGCAAGGGCCGGGACTACGATGCGCGTCCGATCAACAGCCACGGGAGCTTCGACCATGCGCAGCAGTCTCACCAATCGCCAGGTCCGCCTCGCCAAACGGCCCGAAGGCTCGCCCACGCGCGACAACTGGCAGTTCAGCACCGAGCCGGTCGGCGAACCGGGCGAGGGCGGCGTGCTGGTGAAGACCTTGTCACTCTCGCTCGATCCGGCCATGCGCGGCTGGATGAACGAGGGCAAGAGCTATATCGCGCCGGTCGAGATCGGTGCCGTCATGCGGGCTGGCGGAGTGGGGCGCGTGGAGGCATCGCGCAATCCGGCCTTTGCGGGGGGCGACACGGTGTACGGCACGCTCGGCGTGCAGGAGTACGTGCTTGTCTCGCAGGAGGAGATCAAGCGCAGCGGTCTCGCGAAGATCGACCTTGGCGCCGGCACCGTCACGCAATGGCTCAACGTGCTCGGCATGCCGGGCATGACGGGCTACTTCGGCCTGATGGATGTCGGCCAACCGCAGCCCGGCGAGACGGTGGTCGTTTCCGGCGCGGCGGGTGCTGTCGGCCAGACGGTCGGCCAGCTCGCCAGGATCAAGGGCTGCCGCGCGGTCGGCATCGCCGGCGGCCAGGCCAAGTGCGACTGGGTGGTGAAGGAGCTGGGCTTCGATGCCTGCATCGACTACAAGGCCGGGCCATCGGCCGTGCGCGACGGGCTCAAGGCGCATTGCCCCAAGGGCATCGACATCTACTTCGACAACGTCGGCGGCGAGATCCTCGACGCCGCACTCGCGCGGCTGGCGCGCGGCGCGCGCATCATCATTTGCGGCGCCATCAGCCAGTACAACAACACCACGCCGGTGCAGGGCCCGAAGAACTACCTCAGCCTGCTCGTGAACCGCGCGCGCATGCAGGGCATCGTGGTGTTCGACTATGCCGACCGCTACCACCTGGCCGTGGCCGAGCTGTCCGGCTACCTGAAGGAAGGCCGCATGAAAAGCCGGGAAGACGTGGTCGAAGGCATCGACATCTTCCCGGAGGCGCTGATGCGCCTTTTCACCGGTGAGAACTTCGGCAAGCTGGTGCTCAAGATCGCCGACTGAAACCTCGTCACCCGAGCCGCAGCAGCAGCGCCGACGCGCCGCAGACCAGCAGGAACGGAATGCCGATGCGGTGGAACTCGCGCATGCCGTGCGGCACCCTGGCGAGCCGCAGTGCGATCAGGTTGGCCAGCGAGCCCAGCACCAGGCCGAAGCCGCCGATGCTCACGCCCGCCGCGAGCGCGGGCAGGTCGTGCACATGGCGATCGAGCAGGATGGTGGCCGGCACGTTGCTGATGAACTGCGAGGTGACGATCGCCGCAAGGTAGGCGCGCCAGCCGTCGCCGATCGGCAGGCTGCCGAGCAGCGCCGCGACGGCAGGAAGTTCGGCCAGCTGTCGCAGGTCGATGAACATCAGCGCGATGATCGCAAGCAGCGCCCAGTCGACGCCCAGCAGCACGCGCGGGCGCAGCAACAGGAAAGCGCCGAACACGACCGCCAGTCCCGGTGCCAGCCATTGCCGGTCGAGCGCCACCACGAAGCCGACGAAGAGCATGCCCGACAGCGCGAGCAGGCGCGGCTGCACGGGCGCGCTGTCGCATGTCGGCCTGAGGGCAATCGGCACGCGCGGCACCAGGAACCAGATCGCCACCACCAGCCAGAACAACATCACCGCCACCGTCGGCGCCATCATGCCCACGAAGCCGGCGAAGCTCTCGCCGGAGCGATGCCAGAGATAGAGATTCTGCGGATTGCCGATCGGCGTGAGCGCCGAGCCGGCGTTCACAGCCAGCGCCTGGAGCACCACCAGCTTCGCAAGCGGCAGGTGCGCCTGCGCGGCCAGCACCCGCGTGAGCGGCACCAGCAGGAACAGGCTGACGTCGTTGGTGACCAGCGCCGACAGCACCGCGGCGCTGGCCGCGAGCAGCAGCGCCAGGCTGCGCAGGTTGGTGGTGCGCGCGAGCAGGCGCGCCGCGGCGGCCTGCAGCATGCCGCTTTGCTCGACGCCCTGGGTGATGACCAGCAGGCCGGCCAGCGCGCCGACCGTCTGCCAGTCCACCAGCTTCAGGTAGCCGGCCGGTGCCCGCGGCTGTGCAATGGCGAAGCCGATTGCGACCAGCACCAGCAGCCACAGCAGGCGATTGCCGCCGCCGTGCGCCGTCGCGTCAGCCTGCGTTGCGCTCACGCAGCTCGCGTTTGAGCACCTTGCCTATCGCGCTGCGCGGAAGCTCGTCGATCAACTGAAGCCGCGCGAGCCGCTGGGTCTTGCCAAGCTGCGCGTTGGTCCATTGCAGCAGGGCTTCTTCGGTGATGTCGCGGCCGTCCCGCAGCACCACGAAAGCCACCGGCGTTTCGCCCCACTGCACCGAGGGCATGCCGACGACCGCGGCGTCGGCCACCGCCGCATGCCCGCGCAGCACGGCTTCGAGGTCGCTCGGATAGATGTTGAAGCCGCCGCTGATGATCATGTCCTTGCGGCGGTCGAACAGCGTCAGGAAGCCGTCGTCGTCGAAGCGGCCGACATCGCCGGTGCGGATGAAGCGCTTGCCCGCCGTGTCGAACCACTCGGCCTCGCGCGTTTTCTCCGGCTGGCGGTGGTAGCCGACCATCATGCCGGCCGAATGGCCCACCACTTCGCCGGCTTCGCCGCGCGCGACTTCGCAGCCGCCCTCGTCGATCAGGCGGATATCGCTGCCCTCTGCCGGCTGGCCCACCGTGTGCAGCTTGGTGGGATGCAGGTGCGCTTCGAGAATGCAGGTGCCGCCGCCCTCGGTCATGCCGTAGAACTCGATCAGGCCGCCGGGCCAGCGCTTCAGCACGTCGGCCTTGAGCGCGGCATTGAAGGGCGCACTGGTGCTGAACTTGAAGCGAAAGCTCGACAGGTCGTGCGCGTCGAAGGCGTGATGCGCCATCAGGCGCTGGTACTGCACCGGCACCAGCATGGTGTGCGTCACGCGATGCCGCTCGGCCAGCTGCAGATAGCCGGCCGCATCGAACTTCGGCATCAGCACGACGCAGCCGCCGAAGCCAATGGTCGGGAAGAACACGACCAGCGTGGTGTTGGAGTAGAGCGGGGTCGAGAGCAGGGTGACGGTGTCGGGGCCGTAGGCGTATTTGGCGCCGCGCCGCACATGCGCCCAGCGCATGCCGTGGCCTTGCACGATGCCCTTGGGTTCGCCGGTGGTGCCCGACGAATAGATGATGTTGAAGGGCCAGGCGGGTTGCGGATCGACGGCGGTGGGCCTGACACCGGCGGGCGCCAGCCAGGCCTCGAAGTCGCTGCCGGCGGCCGAGCCATCGAGTGCGATGCGCGCAATGGCGCCATCGGTGGTCGGCCCCACCACCGCCGCAGCGGCTTCGTCCACGAACAGGATGCGCGCATCGGCGTCCTCGATCATCCGCGCCAGGCTGGCGGGGGTTGAGCCGGGCGCCAGCGGTGCGACCGCGATGCCGGCGCGCAGCGCGCCGAGGAACACCGCCGCGTATTCGACGCTCGATGCCGCGCAGATCGCGATCGCGTCGCCGGCTTTCAGTCCGTCGCGCTGCAAGCTGGCTGCGATGCGGTCCATCAAGGCATCGAGCGCGCCGTAGTTCAGCGTGCGCGCGCCGTCGACCAGCGCCGGGCGCTCGGGGGCATGCTGCGCGTGAACGCGGATCAGCTCGGCGATGGTGCCGAAGTCGCGTTCCATTGCGTTCACTGCAAAGTCCCTCTCAGACGCCGGCGGCATGCGCCTGCTGGTCAGCGTGGTAGCTGCTGCGCACCATCGCGCCCACTGCAGCATGGCTGAAACCCATCGCGCGAGCCTCGTCCTCGAACATCCTGAAGGTGTCGGGGTGCACGTAGCGGCGCACCGGCAGATGGCTGCGGCTCGGCGACAGGTACTGGCCGATGGTCAGCATGTCGATGTCGTGGGCGCGCATGTCGCGCATGACCTGAAGGATTTCTTCGTCGGTCTCGCCGAGGCCGACCATGATGCCGCTCTTGGTCGGCACGCCCGGGTGCAGCGCCTTGAACTTCTTCAGCAGGTTGAGGCTGAACTGGTAGTCGCTGCCGGGGCGCGCTTCCTTGTAGAGGCGCGGCGCGGTCTCGAGGTTGTGGTTCATCACGTCGGGCGGTGCGAGCTTGAGAATGCCGAGCGCGCGGTCGTCGCGGCCGCGAAAGTCGGGCACCAGAATCTCGATCTGGGTCTGCGGCGAGAGCTCCCGGATGTTGCGGATGCAGTCGACGAAATGCTGGCTCCCGCCGTCGCGCAGGTCGTCGCGGTCGACGCTGGTGATCACCACGTACTTGAGCCGCAGCTTCGCGATCGTCCTTGCCAGATTGAGCGGCTCGTCCTTGTCCAGCGGGTCCGGGCGTCCGTGGCCGACATCGCAGAACGGGCAGCGCCGCGTGCACTTGTCGCCCATGATCATGAAGGTGGCCGTGCCGTTGCCGAAGCATTCGCCGATGTTCGGGCACGACGCTTCTTCGCACACGGTGTGCAGGTTGCTCTCGCGCAGGATCTGCTTGATCTCGTAGAAGCGGGTGCTCGGACTGCCGGCCTTGACGCGAATCCAGTCGGGCTTCTTGAGCACCTCGCCCTGCACCACCTTGACGGGAATGCGCGAGAGCTTGGCCGCGGCCTTCTGCTTGGCCAGCGGGTTGTAGTTTTCCGGGCCTTGTGCATCGCGCACAACGTCGAGGGTGCTCATGGCTTCTCTTTGACGGGGCTCAGGCTGCCAGGTAGATGCCGAGCTTGCTGCCCAGCACCTGCGCCGCTTCGTCCCAGGTTGTTCGAACGCCGATTGTAGAAAGATCGACCGTTTTCAGCCCCGCGTAGCCGCAGGGGTCGATGCGCGAGAAGGGTTCGAGGTCCATCGCAACGTTGAGCGCGACGCCGTGGTAGGTGCAGTGGCGGCTGACCTTGATGCCGAGCGCGGCGATCTTTCCGAGACCGTCGAAGCGGTCGGGCGAAGGCACGAGCCGCGCATGCGAGAAAGGGTCGTCCAGCCGCACATAGATGCCGGGTGCGCCGGGCACCCGGTGCCCGGTCACGCCGAAGTGGGCCAGGGTGCGGATCACCGCCTCCTCGACACGGTAGACGTACTCCTTCACGTAGTACCCGGCGCGCCGCAGGTCGAGCAGCGGATAGGCGACCACCTGGCCGGGGCCGTGGTAGGTCACCTGGCCGCCACGGTCGGTCTGCACGACCGGAATGCCGCCTGCGTCGAGCACATGCAGGGCCTTGCCCGCAAGGCCCTGGGTGTAGGTCGGCGGGTGTTCGCAAAGCCACAGCACATCGGCTGCTTCGGACGTGCGTTCCAGCGTCAGGCGCCGCATCGCCTCGAAGGTGGGTGCGTAGTCGACACGGCCGAGCAGCTCGACCCGCATCGGTGTCGTCAGAGCACCACCTTCACCATCGGATGTTTGGACAGTGCCATGTACAGGGCGTCGAGCTGCTCGCGGCTGGTGGCCGTCACCGTGATCGTCACGCCCAGGTAATTGCCGGCCTTGCTGTTGCGCAGTTCGACGGTGCTGGCGTCGAACGCCGGATCGAACTGCTCGGCGATCAGCGTGATGGCATGGACGAAGCCGTCGGCCTTCACACCCATCACCTTGATCGGAAACTGCGAGGGGTACTCGATCAGCGATTCCTGGCGTGCGTCAATCGGCGTGTCTGCCGGCTTGTCGTCTGGCGAAGTGCTCATGCAGGGCCTCCGTTGTCTTGCGCCGAGCGCTGCTTGGCCCGCTGGTAGCCGGCATGCAGGGCCTGATAGATCGCGCCAGGCCGGCCGGCACCGATCGGCTGCCCGTCGAGCAGCACGACCGGCAGCACTTCCTTGCTGGCAGACGACAGCAGCAGCTCGTCGGCGCGGAAGACCTCGTCGCGGGCGACCCGGCGCAGCGTGAAAGGAATGCCGGCATCGGCGCAGATCCGCTCGATCAGCCCGTAGCGAATGCCGGTCAGCACCAGTTCATCCTTGGGCGGCCCGAACACCGCGCCGTCCTTCGCCACCCACACATTGCTGGACGACGCCTCGCTGAGCCAGTCGCCGCGGAACATGATGGTTTCGGCCGCGCCTGCCTCGACGCTGATCTGCCGCGCGAGCACCGCGCCGAGCAGGCTGGTGCTCTTGATGTGCGCCTTCTGCCAGCGGAAGTCGCCGGCGCTCACGCAGGCGACGCCCTTGGCGCGTACCGCGTCGGGCACCGGTGCCATGGGGTTGAGCATCACGAACACCGTCGGCTCGATGCCCTGCGGCATCGCATGCTCGCGCGGCGCGACGCCGCGCGTCACCTGGATGTAGACCGCCTGCGCGCCGGCGCGGCTGGCGGGCGCGCTCGCATCGATCAGCCGTGTGGCGACCGCATGCCACTGCGCGCGTCCGAGTGGATTGGCGATGCGCAGCTCTGCCAGCGAACGGTCGAGCCGCGCCATGTGCTCTTCGAAGCAGAACGGCAGCCCCGCATACACCGGCACCACTTCATAGACCCCATCGCCGAAGATGAAGCCGCGGTCGAGCACGCTGACCTTGGCCTCGCGCAGCGGCCCGTAGGCCCCGTCGAGGTAGCAGAGGGAGTCGGGCAGGGCGTCGGCGATCGGATGCATGAGCAATTATGGTGGGGCCGCTTCGGACCTTTCCAACCCGTCGCGCCGGCACGCTCTTTTTGTGTCGGCGGCACAGCAAGATCGCCGAGAGGGATGGGTTTTTACTTATAATCAATGGCTTTGTGAAAATTCTGGGTCGTTATCCGGGTTGCATTCGAATGAAAACAATTGCCCGCGATGTGGATGGTCATGACGACCGCCAAGACCCGGATGCCGACTTCAAGCCGCTGACCGCCGAAGAGGCCCAGCGGCTGCGCGAACGAAAGCCGCTGATCACGCCCTGGCGCGTGATTGCGGTTCAGCTCGCAGCGGGGCTGCTGGTGGCTTTGGCCACCTGGGGCCTGACAGGAAGGCAAAACCTGGGATGGTCCGCCGCGTACGGCGCGTTGGCAGTGGTCATTCCCGCTGCGGTGTTCGCGCGGGGGCTGACCGGAAGGTTTTCTTCGCTGAATCCGGGCACCGCGGTGTTCGGATTCTTCTTGTGGGAAATGGTCAAGATGGCCTTGACGGTGGCGATGCTGATCGCCGCGCCAAGGCTGATTACGGCGCTGAGCTGGCCGGCGATGCTGGTGGGCTTGGTGGTGACAATGAAGGCAGCGTGGGTGGCAGTGATGCTGGCTCCCAAACGCTCGAAACTGAGAGACGAGTAACGGATGGCTGCTGAAAACGCTGCGGGACAAGGTCAGACCGCTGGTGAATACATCGTTCACCATTTGACGCATCTTCAAAGCTCCACGCCGTCGGGCGTCGCCGACCTCACGGTATTCAATTTCGACTCGCTGTTCTTCTCGATCCTGCTCGGCTCCATCGGCTGCTGGCTGCTCTGGCTTGGCGCGCGCAAGGCGACATCCGGCGTGCCCGGCCGTTTCCAGGCTGCGGTCGAGATCCTGGTCGAGATCGTCGACCAGCAGGCCAAAGGCATCGTCCACAACGCCACCAGCCGCAAGTTCGTCGCGCCGCTGGCCCTGACGATCTTCGTGTGGATCTTCCTGCTCAATGCGATGGACCTGTTCCCGGTCGACCTGTTCCCCTTCATCTGGGAAAAGATCTACGGCGCAGCCGGCGGCGATCCGCACCATGCCTACCTGCGCGTGGTGCCCACGGCCGACCTCTCGGTGGCGATGGGCATGTCGGTCTCGGTGCTGCTGATCTGCCTGTACTACAACGTCAAGATCAAGGGCCTCGGCGGCTGGGTCCACGAGCTATTCACGGCGCCGTTCGGCAACCACTGGGCGCTCTATCCGTTCAACTTTGCGATGCAGATGATCGAGTTCATCGCCAAGACGGTTTCGCACGGCATGCGGCTGTTCGGCAACATGTACGCGGGCGAGCTGATCTTCCTGCTGATCGCGTTGATGGGCGGCGCATGGACGCTGTCGGCAACCGGCGTCAGCCTCGCGATCGGCCATGTCATTGCGGGCACCGCCTGGGCCATCTTCCACATCCTGATCATCACGTTGCAGGCCTTCGTGTTCATGATGCTGGCGCTGGTCTACATAGGCCAGGCGCACGACCATCACTGATCGGTCTTCGTTCTTTCGCGGTTTTTTTAGTTTTTCTTCGTTTCAACCAAAGTCCCCTAGGAGTCATCATGGAAGTTATTAGCTTTGTTGCACTGGCCGCCGGCCTGATCATCGGTCTCGGCGCTGTCGGCGCATGTATCGGCATCGGCATCATGGGCAGCAAGTACCTCGAATCGGCTGCACGCCAGCCCGAGCTGATGGGCGAACTGCAAACCAAGATGTTCCTGCTCGCCGGCCTGATCGACGCTGCGTTCATCATCGGCACCGGTATCGCGCTGTGGTTCGCCACGGCCAACCCGTTCCTCGCGCAAATCGCCAACCTGCCGAAGTAATCGGGACCTGGCTTCTGGCCGGATCAATCCCAAAGAGAGGGTGAAAAGTGAGCATTACCGGTACCCTGATCGTCCAGATGATCGTGTTCCTGATTCTTGTCGGGTTCACGATGAAGTTCGTGTGGCCGCCGATCGCCAAGGCGCTGGACGACCGCGCCCAGAAGATCGCCGAAGGCCTCGCAGCCGCCGACAAGGCCAAGTCCGAGCTGTCCGCTGCGAACAAGCGCGTGGAAGTCGAACTCGGCCAGGCGCGCAACGAGTCCGCGCAGCGCCTCGCCGATGCCGAGCGCCGCGCGCAGGCCATCGTTGAAGAGGCCAAGGCACGCGCCACTGAAGAAGGCAGCAAGATCGTCGCCGCCGCAAAGGTCGACGCCGAGCAGCAGGCCTTGAAGGCTCGCGAGGCACTGCGCGAGCAGGTCGCCGCGCTGGCGGTCAAGGGCGCCGAGCAGATCCTGCGCAAGGAAGTGAATCCGGCCGTCCACGCCGATTTGCTCGCCCGCCTGCAGACCGAACTCTGATCGACGCCATGGCCGAACTCGCCACCATTGCACGTCCTTACGCCGAAGCGCTGTTCAAGGCGTCTTCGTCCGATCTCGCAGGCACCAGCGCGTGGCTCGAAGGGGTTGCCGCCATCGCCGGCAGTCCGGAGCTGCAGCAGTTCGCCGACAGCCCCAAGGCCACGCCGGAGCAGGTGCTGGGCGTGATATCCGGGGCGTACGGTTCGCCGTTGCCCCCGACGGCGAACAATTTTCTGACGGCGCTGCTCGACAACGGGCGCTTCACCGCGCTGCCCGAAATCGCCAAGCAGTACCGCTTGCTGGCCAACGCGCAGAACGGCTCGTCCGATGCGGTGGTGTACAGCGCATTTCCGATCGACGGCGATGCGTTGGGCAATGTTTCCGCTGCGCTCGAAAAGCGTTTCGGCCGCAAGCTGCAGATCACGGTCCAGCAAGACCCGTCACTGATCGGCGGCATTCGTGTGGTGGTGGGCGACGAGGTGCTCGATACCTCGGTCAAAGCGCGTCTTGAACAAATGAAAGTTGCGCTGGCGGCCTGAGGCCGTCCAGCCCTTTTTAAAGAAAGAAGGAAAGAGTCATGCAACTCAATCCAGCAGAAATCTCCGAACTGATCAAGAGCCGCATCGAGGGTCTCGGCGTCAGCGCGAACATCCGCAACGAAGGCACCGTGGTGTCGGTGACCGACGGCATCGTGCGCGTGCACGGCCTGTCGGACGCGATGCAGGGCGAAATGCTCGAGTTCCCGCCCAGTGCCGACGGCACGCCGTCGTTCGGCCTGGCGCTGAACCTCGAGCGCGACTCGGTCGGCGCCGTGATCCTGGGCGAGTACGAGCACATCTCCGAAGGCGACACGGTCAAGTGCACCGGCCGCATCCTGGAAGTGCCGGTCGGCCCTGAACTCATCGGCCGCGTGGTGAATGCGCTGGGCCAGCCGATCGACGGCAAGGGTCCGATCAACGCCAAGATGACCGACGTGATCGAAAAGGTCGCGCCCGGCGTGATCGCCCGCAAGTCGGTCGACCAGCCGATGCAGACCGGCCTGAAGGCCATCGACTCGATGGTC
>JANOCL010000284.1:0-40575 GCA_031412135.1 Variovorax sp.
GAGCGGCTGATCGGCGGCCTGCGCCCGAGCGACACCTTCAACGTGCTGCTCTTCTCGGGCAGCAACAAGATGCTGTCGCCGCAGTCGGTGCCGGCCACCCGCGCCAACATCGAGCAGGCGCTGTCCACGCTGCAGAACTTCCGCGGCAGCGGCAGCACGGAGCTGATCCCGGCGCTGAAGCGGGTGTATGCCGAGCCCAAGGCGAACGACGTCTCGCGCACGATCGTGGTGGTGAGCGACGGCTATGTGACGGTCGAGCGCGAAGCCTTTGCGCTGGTGCGCAGCAATCTTTCCAAGGCCAACCTGTTCGCCTTCGGCATCGGTTCCTCGGTCAACCGCCACCTGATCGAAGGCCTGGCGCGGGCCGGCATGGGCGAGCCGTTCGTCATCACCGATCCGCTGCAGGCGCCCGAGCAGGCGGCGCGCTTTCGCCGCATGGTCGAGTCGCCGGTGCTCACCGGCGTGAAGGCCCGCTTCGAAGGCCTCGACGTGTACGACGTCGAGCCGCAAGCCCTGCCCGACGTGCTCGGCGAGCGGCCGGTGATCGTGTTCGGCAAGTGGCGCGGCGAAGCGAAGGGCCGCATCGTGATCGAGGGCCAGGCGGCCGACGGCCCCTACCGTCAGGCGCTCGAAGTCGACCCGCAGACCGGGCCAGGCGCCGCCGCGCTGCGCAGCCTGTGGGCCCGGCATCGCATCGCCACGCTCGACGACCAGGAGGCGCTGGAAGGCGGCGACGCATTCAGGGAGCACATCACCGCGCTCGGCCTGCGCTACGGCCTGCTCACCAGCTACACCAGCTTCATCGCGGTTGACCAGCGGGTGCGCAACACGGCGCCGCAGAACGCAGTGGGCGTCGACCAGCCGCAACCATTGCCCAAGGGCGTGAGCGAGCTTGCGGTCGGCCAGAGCCTGGGTGCCGAAGTGCCGAGCACGCCCGAGCCGGAAACGCTTGGCGCCATCGCCGTGGTGCTGTCGATGCTGGCCATGCTGCGCCGCCGCGCCAGGCGCCATGACGGTCGCAAGTTCACGGCATGAGCATGACGTTGGCCCGCCTCGCCCGAACCCACCCCGGTCTCGTCGACTGGGGCATCCGCATGGACCGCGCGCCGGCCGGCATCTGGCTGGCATTGCAGGCTGCGGCGCTGGCGCCGACATGGCTCTGGATGGCCCGACGGCTGCGCGACGGCTCCGACGATCCGCTCGGCCTGCTGGCGCTCGCCGCGCTGGCGGCACTGGCCTGGACCGCACGCCACGAATTGCGGGCTGCACCCCGCCTCGGCTGGCTGTCGCTGGCTGCGTCCGGCACGCTGGCGGCCACCCTGTTGCGAGACGGCTTCGGCTGGCTGCCGGCGCTCCCGCCGCTCGCGGCCGGCCTGGTGGCGGTGCTGGCGCTTGCCGCCGGGCTGCTGGCTTTCCTGCCGCGGCGCATCGCCGCACTGCCGGTTGCGGGACTGGCCGTGCTGGCGCTGCCGCTCGTCTCGTCGCTGCAGTTCTATGCCGGCTATCCGCTGCGGGTGGTCACGGCCGAAGCGAGCCGCTGGCTGCTGGCACCGGGCTTCAGCGTGGCGCGCGAGGGAACCAGCCTGCTGGTGAACGGCCGGCTGGTGATCGTCGACGCGCCCTGCTCCGGCGTGCAGATGGTCTGGCTCGGCTACTTCACCGCCTGCGCGGTGGCCTTGTGGGCCGGGCGCAGCGACCGCGCCTTCCTGACGCGCCTGCCGCTCGTCGGCCTGCTGGTGCTGGCCGGCAACATCGTGCGCAACAGCGTTCTCGTGGCTCTCGAAGGCGCCCGGTACGACCTGGCGGCCTGGCTGCACGAAGCGCTCGGGCTGGCCGTGCTGGCGCTGGTATGCGGCGGGATCGCGGCGGCCATGGCCCGAACAGGAGGACATCATGTCGACACCGCCCGTGCTTGAATGGCTTTTCGGCAACCGCTTCGTCAATCGCATCCGGCACAAGGCGCTGTTCGCGCTTGCCATGCTGCTGTGCCTGGCCTGGTCGGGCGCCTCTGCGCTGCGGCCGGGCGCAGCGCCTGCGCCGGCAGCGGACTTTCATGAATGGCCCAGCGCCTGGGACGGCGCGCCGCTGCGGCCGCTCGCGCTGAGTGACGTGGAGCAGCGCTTCGCCGAGCGCTTTCCCGGCGCCATCGCCCGCATGACCGACGGCCGCCGGACCCTGGTGCTGCGCCAGGTCGCGATGCCGACACGCATGCTGCATCCGGCCGCCGACTGCTATCGCGCGCTCGGCTTTCGCATCGAAGAGACACGGCTGGAGCACGATGCCAGCGCCCGACTGTGGCGCTGTTTCGTCGCCCGGGGCCGCGGCGCGAAGAAGTTGCGCGTCTGCGAGCGGATCGTGGATGCCGAGGGCACCGCTTTCACCGACACTTCAGCCTGGTACTGGGCTGCCGCCAGCGGCCGGTCCCACGGTCCGTGGCAGGCCGTCACCCTGGCAAGTTCGATCGAGTGAGAGAGATTGTTTTTGAAGAAAGCGCTGCTCTATCTTTTCTTTGCGGTTCTTGCCCTGGTGCTGACCGCCGTGGTGGCCATGTACCTGGTTGCGAAGCTGGCGCTCGCGCCCGGGCGGGACGAATGGCCGACCCGCGTCAAGGCCGGTCCGTTCAGCCTGGAGGTCGGCGTGCCGACGGCGATACGCCTGGCCACCTCGTCATGGTTCGCGCCCTGGCTCGAAGGTCGCACGCTCGACACGGCGCATGGCGTCATCCGCTTCGGCTGGAACCCATCCAACGGCACGCTCGAACTGCACTGCGCGCCGTGCAGCGCCACGGTGCCGGCGTTCGGCAGCGCGCCGATCCGGGTCGAGAGCCTGCGCGTCACCGTGCGCCGCGACGCCGGTTCGCTCAACGGCATCCTCGAAGCCGCACCGACCGCGAGCGCCACATCCACGCCCCCGGCCCCGTCCGACGACATGCTGCGCGCCCGCTGGGACGGCCGGCTCACACAGAAGGCGCTTCAGCTGAACATCGACGCGCCCGACATGCCGATCACGCGCTGGTATGCGGTGCTGGCGCCGGGGCTGGCCGAGCTGCAGCAGGCGCGTGTCGGCGGCACGCTCGGCCTGCGCGCCCACATCGACCTGCCTGCGGGCAGTTTCACGCTGCAGCCGCGCATCGCCCAGTTCACGGTCGAAGGGCTCGGCACCGAGGCGATGCTCGGTGCGCGCAGCCAGTGCGGCCCGCCGGCGCGGCTTGCAGCCGAGAGCTGGCTCGCACGCGCCGTGCTGGCCGCCGAGGACCAGCGCTTCTTCAGCCATCCGGGCTACGACCTGGCCGAACTGGTCGCCTCGGCCCGCGTCAACCAGAAAGCGGGCGAGGTCGAACGCGGCGCCAGCACGCTGACGCAGCAGCTGGCCCGGCTGCTGGTGGCCGGCGGCGAGCGCAGCATCGAGCGCAAGCTGCGCGAACTGCTCTACGCGGTCGAGATGGAACAAACTTTGGGCAAGGGCCGCATCTTGCAGCTCTACCTCGACAACGCGCCATGGGGCGCCGACCTGTGCGGCGCCGAGGCGGCCGCGCGCCGCTACTTCAAGCGCAGGGCCGGGGCGCTCGAGCCGGCCCAGGCGGTCTGGCTCGCCGCCATGCTGCACAACCCGGGGCAAACGGTCGAACAGTGGCGGCGCACGGGCGGCATCGACGCGGCGCGCGCCAAGTGGGTCGCCGAGGGCGTGCGCGGAATCACGCGCACCCAGCGCGAGGCGCTGCTGAAGAGCGTGGCCGCGGCGCGCTTCGCATCGCCGCCCTGACGCCGCTTCTGCAGCGCCGGTGCCGCTGGTCGATAGTGTGGGCGCTCGGCGCCGTCGAGGCGCGTCCCCATCGGTAGTGCGGTCGTCCGGTCCGTGCCACCATCGTTCGATGAACACTTCGAACACGCCCGAGCGGCATATTCGTTGCGCCCCGGCCACGACGCTGGTCCGCCCCCGCGGCATCGACCAGATCGTGGCAGGCGTCTCCACCAGCGACGGCGACGGCGTCAAGCTCACGCGGGTGCTGCACCAGACGCTGCAACAGCGCCTCGACCCTTACCTGATGCTCGATGCCTTCGGCAGCGACAACCCGGGCGACTACATCGGTGGCTTTCCGAGCCATCCGCACCGCGGCTTCGAAACCGTCACCTACATGATCGCCGGCCGCATGCGCCATCGCGACAGCGAAGGCCACGAGGGCCTGCTCTCGAACGGCGGCGTGCAATGGATGACGGCCGGCCGCGGCCTCGTGCACAGCGAGCTTCCCGAGCAGGAAGAAGGCCTGATGGAGGGCTTTCAGCTGTGGCTCAACCTGCCCGCCACCGACAAGATGCGCGAGCCCTGGTATCGCGACATCCAGAGCGATGAAATCCCCGAGTTCCGCACGCCGGCCGGCGTGCATGTGCGCGTCATCGCGGGCGCGACCCACGGCGTGGCGGGCGCGGTGCAGCGGGAGCACACCGAGCCGCTCTATCTCGACCTGACGCTGCCGCCCGGCGCCGAGTTCGCCCAGCCGCTGACGCCGGACCGCAACGCGCTGGTCTACGTGTTTCGCGAGTCGCTCTACATCGCCGGCAGCGAGATCCCGACCAAGCGCATGGCGATCCTCGCCAACGAGCCCGGGAGCGACGGCGTGCTGCTGCATGCCCCGGCCTCCAACCACAGCCCGGTGCGTGCGCTGCTGATCGCGGGCAAGCCGCTGAACGAGCCGATCGTGCAGTACGGCCCGTTCGTGATGAACACGCGCGAGCAGGTGACGCAGGCGGTGCACGATTTCCAGAGCGGCAAACTCTGAGCGTTCTGCGCCCCCACAACTGTGGGTGCGGGCCTACATCGCTTCGGCCGGGTCGGCTTTGCCGCAGCGCATGCGCGTCCCTACATTCGGTCTGATGACCGAAGTCAGAAAAGGCCAGGCGCCGGCCACGCTCGAACGCGCCGAATTCCACGAACGCTTCATGCAGTCGTACCAGGACCCTGCCTTCAAGGAGGAGTCGCCGGCACTCGGCCGCATCGAGGTGATCGCCTGGGAGGCCTACCAGGAGGGCCGCAAGGCGCCCGTCACGCGCAAGGCCGGGCCGGGCTATGCCGACCCCGACTACGACCTGTCAGTCGACTGGATCGAAGCCAGGGAGCGCATCGACCGCGCCCAGGCCGCCTGGAACGAGCCGCAGACGAAATCGCGCGTGCTGCTGGTCAACGGCTCGCCGCGCAACGACGGCACCTGCCCAGGCGAGATATCGAAGACACATCGCCTGCTGCAACTCGCGCGCGCCGTGCTCGAAGACCAGCAGATCGAATGCGACGTGCTCGACCTCAGCCTGCTGACTTCCGAATACGGACTCGAGATCTACCCGTGCAAGGGTTGCGTCTCGACCGCGATGCCGCTGTGTCACTGGCCCTGCAGCTGCTACCCCAACCACTCGCTGCGGCAAACCGGCGACTGGATGAACGAGATCTACGAACGCTGGGTCTCGGCACACGGCGTGATTATTCTGTCGCCCACGCACTGGTACCAATCGACCAGTCCGCTCAAGCTCATGGCCGACCGGCTGGTCTGCGCCGATGGCGGCAATCCCGACCCCACCTCCACCCACGGCAAGAAGCCCGAGGAAGCCAAGGACCTCGAACTGAAGGGCTGGGACTATCCCAAGCATCTGGAAGGCCGTGCATACGGACTCGTGGTGCACGGCGACGTGGCCGGCGTCGAGGTGCTGCGCCGCAATCTCAGCGACTGGCTGGACTGGATGGGCCTGGTCGATGCCGGCACCCAGGCCCGGCTCGACCGCTACATCGGCTACTACGAACCCTATGCGACCAGCCATGACGCGCTCGACGCAGATACCGTGGTGCAGGAAGAAGTGCGCAATGTTGCGCGCGCCGTCGCCAATGCGGTCGGCCGCCTGCGTGCAGACCGGCTCGCGCCGCCGGATGCCGATCTCGAGCGTCCGCGGGCCAAGTAGAGGCAGGCCCGGCGCCGGACTGCGATACGGCGCGAAATCTTTCTTTACCCAGGGCTGACCGGGTGCTCACCGCGGCGAAACAGGGCGCTTCCACACTCTGCCTCACCTGCCGCCCATCGGCTGCAGGCTTCTTCGAAAGGAAGCACCTCATGATCCCGTCTCGCAAAAGTCTTCTCCTCGCCGGCCTGTTCGCCTCGGCCACTTTCGCGTCGTCCGGCGCCTTTGCCCAGGCGCCGCTGACGGCGCCGGTCCCGCCGGCCGCAGAGGCGCAGGTCGGCGCACCCGAAGCGCAGGCGCCGCACCAACGCATGGACCGGGCGCAACGCATCGAGCGCATGCAGGCGCACCGCGCCGAGCGCCTCGCGGCGCTGAAGCAGAAGCTGCAGCTGACCCCGGCACAGGAAGGCGCGTGGAGCGGCTTCAACGAAGCGCAGAAGCGGCCCGTGCGCGCAGCAGGCCAGGCCAGGCCCGATCGCGCCGAGCTCGCGCGGCTGACCACGCCGCAGCGCCTCGACCGCATGCAGGCGCGCCAGGCCGAACGCAGCGCCATTCAGACCAGGCGCATCGACGCCACGCGCACTTTCTATGCCGCGCTGTCGCCGGAGCAGCAGAAAACCTTCGATGCGGAATCGATGCGCTTCGGACATCGCGAACACGGCGGCCATCATCGCCACAGCGAGCCGGCCACCAAGAGCTGATCGCCGCACGCACACGAAAAAGCCCGCATCGCTGCGGGCTTTTTTCATGTCGCCGCGCTTACTGCGGCGTACCGGTCCTGTTGGTCGGATTGGTCGGCACGTCGGGCCGCTGGCCCGTCTGTCCCATCTGCGGCTTGGTCTTGCGGGCTTGCTGGCTCACTTCCTGCCGAGACATCTCACCGCTTGGCTTGGGCGACATGTTGGGCTGGTTGTTGGTCATGGTCGAAGCCTCGCCCTTCGGAACCATGGAATCGGCATTGTTCCGGTTCGCGGCACGGGCTTCCGACTTGACCGCGTCACGCGATGCCGGATTGCTGCCGTCCGGGCGCTGGGTCGGATTGGCTGTATTGCCAATGGATTTCTTGGTGCTGGCCTCCCCGCCCTTGGCCGGGTCGGGCGCAGCCGGAGTCGCGGTGGTCTGGGCGATCGAGCCGCCCGCGAGGCCCATCAGGCCGGCAAGAATGGTGGTGGCGATAAAACCTTGCTTCATGGTGATTCCTTGTCTCGTGAGTTCAACAAAAGATGAGCCCTTTCCGAAAGCTCTGGAATCACCGTAGGAGCCTCGAAAAAACGGATGTGTGGGGATGCGGCAGGGCTGCCTGTAGGAGCCGGCCGCCGCATTGCGCAGGCCGGCGAAGGTGGTGGCAAGCTCCTACAGCCGATTCGCATCCCGCGCCTTACAACCGACACGTGAAGCCATCCTCCCCCTCGACCGGCGTGATCGCATCACCCACATCCCTCAAAGTCATGACGGTGAACACCCACAAGGGTTTCACCGCGCTCAACCGCAAGTTCATCCTGCCCGAGCTGCGCGATGCGGTACGTACCGTGGGCGCGGACGTCGTGTTCCTGCAGGAGGTGCTGGGCACCCATTCGCGCCACTCGCGCAAGGTCGACAACTGGCCCGAAGCACCGCACTATGAATTTCTGGCCGACACGATGTGGCCGCAGTTCGCCTACGGCCGCAACGCGGTGTATCCGAAAGGACACCACGGCAATGCGGTGCTGTCGAAGTTTCCGATCGTGCATTTCAAGAACCATGACGTTTCGATCTCGGGCCCGGAAAAGCGCGGCCTGCTGCATTGCGTGCTGCGCTTGCCGGGCCGGCCGGTCGACGTGCACGCGATCTGCGCGCACCTCGGGTTGGCCGAAGCCCACCGCGCGCAGCAGCTTGAGCTGCTCTGCCACATCGTGCGCGACGAAGTGCCGGCCGGCGCGCCGCTGATCGTGGCGGGCGACTTCAACGACTGGCGCGGCCGCGCCCACGACATCCTGGAAAAAGGCGCGTCGCTGAGGGAGGTCTTCGTGCATGCCAACGGCAGCGCGGCTAAGACCTTTCCGTCGCGTTTTCCGTTGCTGGCGCTGGACCGCATCTACGTGCGCGACGCCGGGGTGCATGCGCCGGTCGTGCTGCCTCGCAGGCCGTGGTCGCATCTGTCGGACCACGCGCCGCTGGTCGCGGACATCGATCTATGAAACACGGCTGGATCGAAGGCAACCGCATCGAGCTGCTCGAGAACGGGGAGCAGTTCTTCCCGCGCGTGTTCGAGGCGATCGGCAAGGCGCAGCGCGAGGTGATCGTCGAGACCTTCATCCTCTTCGAGGACAAGGTCGGCAAGGAACTGCACGGCGCCTTGCGCGCGGCAGCGCAGCGCGGCGCGAAGGTCGACCTCCTGATCGACGGTTTCGGCTCGCCCGATCTTTCGCCCGAGTTCATTGAAGGCCTGACGTCGGCCGGCGTGAAGGTACGCGTTTTCGATCCGGGCCAGCGCTTCTTCGGGCAGCGGCTCAACATCTTTCGGCGCATGCACCGCAAGATCGTGGTGATCGACGGGCAACGCGCCTTCGTCGGCGGCATCAACTACTCCGCCGACCACCTGATGGATTTCGGCCCCAAGGCCAAGCAGGACTATGCGGTCGACTTGACCGGGCCGATCGTCTCCGAGATCCATCATTTCGTGCTGCGCGCCATCGCGGTCGGCGGCAAGGGATCGAACTGGTTCCGGCGCCGGCTGCGCTCTGTGCCGGCCGAGACCAACGCACCGGCGGGCGATGCAAAGATGCAGTTCGTGGTGCGCGACAACCGCCGGCACACCAACGACATCGAGCGCCGCTACCGGGCCGCCATCCGTAGCGCGCGGCACCGCATCGTGATCGCCAATGCCTACTTCTTTCCCGGCTACCGGCTCATCAAGGAAATGCGCCGCGCGGCGCGGCGCGGCGTGGATGTCCGGCTCATCCTGCAAGGCGAGCCCGACATGCCGATCGTCAAGGTGGCCGCCAGCATGCTGTACCACCACCTGCTGCATGCCGGCGTGCGGATCTACGAATACTGCGAGCGTCCGCTGCACGGCAAGGTCGCACTCGCTGACGACGAATGGTGCACCGTGGGTTCGAGCAACCTCGACCCGCTGAGCCTGTCGTTGAACCTGGAGGCGAATGTGATCGTGCGCGACCGCACCTTCAACCAGGTTCTGTCGGAACGGCTCGACCACCTGATGCAGCACAACTGCAAGCAGATCGAGACTGCCGACCTCACCGAGTGGAGCGGCTGGCGCCTGGTGCGCAGCTTTTTCATCTTTCACGTGCTGCGCTGGTATCCGTCGTGGGTCGGCTGGCTGCCGCGCCACACGCCCAAGCTGAAGCCGCTCCTGGCGCCCGAGCCGCGCGGCGGTGGAGCAACCCAGACGGACACCGCATGAGCGCTTCCGATACCGCGCCTCATGCGAAGGCGCCTGCACACGGCTGGTGGCCCTGGGCCAAGCGCATCGGCATCTGGGTTTTCTTCGGCCTGGTCGCCTGGCTGCTGGTGCGGCAGGCACGCACCGTCGACTGGAGCGAGGTGCTTGATTCGGTCGCCAGCATTCCGATGCCGATGCTGCTGGCGGGCGGCGCGCTCGCCGCCTGCAGCTTCGTGCTGTACAGCACCTACGACCTGCTCGGGCGCCGCCTCACCGGCCACGGACTGGGCGCCGGCACCGTGATGGGCGTCACCTTCATCAGCTACGCCTTCAACCTGAACCTCGGTTCGCTCGTGGGCGGCGTGGCGTTTCGCTATCGGCTCTATTCGCGGCTCGGACTCGACAACGACACCATCACCCGCGTGCTCGGCTTCAGCATGCTGACCAATTGGTTCGGCTACCTGGTGGTGGCGGGCGCGGCCTTCTGCTTCTGGCCGATGACGTTGCCGCCCGACTGGAAGATCGGCAGCGGCGGGCTGCGCATCCTGGGCGCCGCACTGCTGCTGCTGGCGGCGGGTTATCTCGTGCTGTGTGCGGTGGCGAAAGAGCGCACCTGGCGCATCCGCGGCCACGAACTTCAAACGCCGACGCTGCGCATGGCGCTGCTGCAGCTCGTGATGTCCTGCGCCAACTGGTCGTTGATGGGCGGCGTGATCTGGTTCCTGCTGCAACAGCAGGTGTCGTATCCGCATGTGCTGGCGGTGCTGCTGGTCGCTGCGGTTGCGGGCGTCATCACCCATGTGCCAGCCGGCCTGGGCGTGCTCGAGGCGGTGTTCGTCGCCCTGCTTTCGCACCAGGTGCCGCAGGGCCGGCTGCTCGGCGCGCTGCTCGCCTACCGTGCTCTCTATTACCTGCTGCCACTCGCGGTCGCGACGATCGCCTACCTTTTCACCGAGATGCGCGCAAAGCGCCTGCGCCAGCCAACCGCCACCGGATAAGCCCCCGCGGACGACGCGGAGATGAATGACACTGTAAATTCATCCAGTGGAAATTCAACAAAAACTCGCCATCCTCGCCGACGCCGCCAAGTACGACGCCTCGTGCGCGTCGAGCGGCACGAACGCCCGCAATTCCGTCGGCGGGCGCGGCATCGGCTCGACCGAGGGCGCGGGCATCTGCCACAGCTATGCACCGGACGGGCGCTGCATCTCGCTGTTGAAAATCCTGTTCACCAACTTCTGCCAGTACGACTGCCTCTACTGCGTGAACCGGGTCACCAGCAACGTGCCGCGGGCGCGCTTCAGCGTCGACGAGGTGGTTGCGCTCACGCTCGATTTCTATCGGCGCAACTGCATCGAAGGCCTGTTTCTCAGTTCGGGAATCATCCGCAGCCCGGACTACACGATGGAGCAGGTGGTCGAGGTCGCCCGTGTGCTGCGCGAGGTGCACGACTTCCGTGGCTACATCCACCTGAAGACCATTCCCGACGCATCGCCGGAGCTGCTGCAGCGCGCCGGGCGCTACGCCGACCGGCTGAGCATCAACATCGAACTTCCGACAGACCAGGGCCTCATGTCGCTGGCGCCGGAGAAGGACGGCCCTGCCATCCGGCGCTCGATGGCGAAACTGCGCCTGCACATCGACGACGCCAAGGGCGCCGCACGCGATGCGGCCGCGAGCCCGGTCGTTTCGATGCCGAACGCGGCACCCCGGCGCGCACCGGTGCCGCGTTTCGCGCCCGCGGGCCAGAGCACGCAGATGATCGTCGGCGCGGACGCCGCGGACGACCGCAGCATCCTTGCGACCAGCGCCAACCTGTACGGCGCCTACCGGCTGCGGCGCGTGTACTACTCGGCCTTCAGCCCTATTCCCGACGCCGCCTCGGCATTGCCCCTGAAGGCGCCGCCGATGGTGCGCGAACACCGGCTGTACCAGGCCGATTGGCTGATGCGCTTCTACGGCTTCTCGCACGACGAGATCGTGCCTCCGGGGTCGGCGGCGGGCGGCATGCTGCAACTCGACATCGACCCCAAGCTGGCCTGGGCGCTGGCGCATCGCGAGCGCTTTCCAGTCGACCTGAACACCGCGCCCAGGGAGCTGCTGCTGCGCGTTCCCGGGCTCGGCATGAAGGCCGTCGATCGCCTGCTCGCCGCACGGCGCGTGCGGCGCCTGCGCAGCGACGACTTGAAGCGCCTGCGCGTGCAGACCGCCAAGGTGCTGCCGTTCGTGCTGGTGGCCGACCATCGACCCGGCAAGTCGCTCGATGCGGTGGACTTCGCTGCACGCTTCGGGCCGGCGCCGGTACAGGCTTCGCTCTTTTCCGCCTGAAGACCTACAACCCGGCTCGACGCCGGCACCTACCTTGACGGAATGCTGCAACACACCGTCACGCTGGAGAGCGAAACCGATTGGCCGGGATTCCGGCATGAGGCGCGCGCGCTCCTGGCCGGACTTGTGCCGCCGGAGTGCGTGGCATGGCACACGCGCGGCGCGGCCGCCGAGGATCTTTTCGCAACCCCGCTGCCGCTGACACCTGCGGGCGCGGCGCCGCATGGCACCGGCATGGGCGTGGTGGTGCCGCCATCGTTCATCGGCCTGTGCGAAACGGTCATTCTTCACTTCGATCCGGCCCGCTTCGGCCTGCTCTATCGCATCTTGTGGCGGTTGGTGCACGAGCCGGGGCTGCGGCGAGACCCGCTGGACCCCGACCGCGTGCGGGCGCAGCACATGGCGCAGGCAATCCGCCGGGACATGCACAAGATGAAGGCATTCGTCCGCTTCAGGATCGTCGAGGAACCGGGCGAAACGGGCCCGCTGCATGTGGCCTGGTTCGAACCCGATCACCACATCGTCGAAGCGGTGGCGCCGTTCTTTGCACGCCGCTTCACGCAGATGCGCTGGGCCATCTTCACGCCCGAACGCAGCATCCGCTGGAACGGCGAAACGCTCGAACTCGGGCCGGGCGGACGGCGCGAGCAGGCGCCGCCGCCGGATGCCGGCGAGGCGCTCTGGCTCACCTATTACCGCAGCATCTTCAACCCGGCGCGGCTCAAGCTGAAGGCGATGCAAAGCGAAATGCCGCGAAAGTACTGGCCCAACCTGCCGGAGGCGCAACTCATCGCGCCACTGGCCACCGAGGCTGCGGCGCGCAGCGCCCGCATGATCGACGCGCCTCCCACCTTGCCGACGCGCCGCATCCGCGTTCACCCGCATGCCGTGCAGATGTCGACCGAACGAAACATGCTTGCCTCGCACCCCCTGCTGACGCTGCCGGGCGATCCGGTCAGGGCGCTCGAGGCGCTGCACAAGGCCACCGACCATTGCCGCGAATGCCCAATCGGCGAGCACGCGACCCAATCGGTGTTCGGCGAGGGCCCGGCGCATGCTGCGCTGATGGTGGTGGGGGAGCAACCGGGCGACCAGGAGGACATCCAGGGCCGGCCCTTCGTCGGCCCGGCCGGGCAATTGTTCGATCGCGCCGTCCAGGCGCTCGGCTGGTCGCGCGAGGAGATCTACGTGACCAACGCAGTCAAGCACTTCAAGTTCGAGCTGCGCGGCAAGCGCCGCATCCACAAGACGCCGGCGCAGCGCGAAGCCGCAGCCTGCCTGCACTGGCTGCAGAGCGAGATCGATCAGGTCGGCCCGCGCGCCTTGGTCGCCCTTGGCGCCACCGCAGCGCGTGCGTTGCTCGGGCGCCAGGTCGCCGTCACGAGCGAGCGCGGCCGCTGGCACACCGACGCGCGCGGGCTGCCCGTGCTGGTCACGCTGCATCCGTCGGCGCTTTTGCGCGGCGATCCCGCCGACCGCGACGCGGCCTACGCGCGCTGGCTCGACGATCTGGCAATGGCCGGCGAGTACCTTAAGAAAAAGAGCGAACGCCGGGAAGCTGAGAACCGGTAGACGTCGCGGCGGATGAAAATGCTGCACTGCAACAAAACGTCCTGGCAACGTCTATAGTCGGAACCCTTTACGCCCGAGTCTTCATGCCGACCTCCCTTTATTCCCCGCGCTTTTTCAATCCCTTGATGCTGTGGGCCGACATCACGCTGAAGGTCCAGGAGTTGATGGTGTCTTCCAGCGCGGTGATTCAGGCGCGCACTGGGCGCATGGTGAATGCGGGGCACTCGCCCAGCGCAGAAGACCTGGCCGAGTTCCAGCTCATGGGCCATGAAAAACTGGCGGCAGTAAGCGAATCGGGCGCCGCAATCGCAAACCAGCTGCACACGACCCACTTCGCACTGGTCAACCGCGCGACGCAGCAGTGGCTCGGCGGTGCGACCGCCTTGCTGTCGCTGAGTACGAGCACCAGTCCGGCACAGGCGGCGCTGCACGCGGAAGCATTCGGCGGCGCAGTGACGCGCTCGGCCGCCACCATGAGCCAGTTGTCGAGCGCCAGCGCGCGCATCGTGCAGCGCGGACTCAAGCCCATCCACGCCAAGGCCACGTCGAACGCCCGGCGCCTGGCCAGCGCGCAGAACTGAAGACCTCAGGCTGCGGGCACCAGCCGCAGCAAGGTAATTTCGGACGGCGCGCCGAAGCGCTTGGGCGGCCCCCAATAGCCCGTGCCGCGGCTGGTGTAGACCCACATCTCCCGCAGCTTGTGCAGCCCGGCGGTGAACGGCTGCTGCAGCGGCACGAACAGGTTCCAGGGAAAGAACTGCCCGCCGTGCGTGTGGCCCGAGATCTGCAGCTGATAACCCGCCTCCGCTGCCGCCGGCGCGCTGCGCGGCTGGTGCGCCAGCAGCACGCGCGTGCGCACCAGCGGCGGTGCATCGTGCAGCGCCGCATGCGGATCGCTCGCATGCGAGGCATCGAAATGCACCGCGGTGAAGTCGGTCACGCCCGCCACCACGATCGCGCTGGTCAGCGCCTCCTCGTCGGTCTGCGCGCCCTTCACGTTGCGCGTCTGCAGCACCACATGCTCGTTCAGCAGCACACGCAAGCCCAGGCGGCGCAGCTCGACGATCCAGGCATGCGCGCCGGCGTAGTACTCGTGGTTGCCGGTCACCACGAAGGTGCCGTGCCGCGCCCGCAGGCCGGCGAGCGGTGCAATGTGGTCGCGCAGTTCATGCACCGTGCCGTCGACCAGGTCGCCGGTGATCGCGACCATGTCCGCACCCAACGCGTTCACCACTTCGACGATGCGCTGGATATAGCCGCGCCGGATGGTCGTCCCGACGTGGATGTCGCTGAGCTGCGCGATCGTGAAGCCGTAGAGTCCGGCCGGCAGGTTGTGGATCGGCACGTCGACGCGCACCACGCTGGCGATGCGACGCGCGTTCAGGAATCCGACCAGCGACGCCAGGGTCGCCAGCAGCGGCACCGCCGCAGCGCTGCCCGATTGCCAGCGCGGCCAGTCGATCGACAGGCCGCCCGCCAGCGTGGCGGCCCAGGTGAGCAGCAGCCCGGCATCGCGCATGAGCGTCAGCACGAACAGGGACGAGAACCAACCCATGCAGAGAAGCCCGAGCCATTTCCAGCCCTCGGCAAGTTGCCGGCCCCTCGACCGCGCACCGACGAACGGCAGCGGCATCGATGCGGCGGACACCAACAGCGCAAGCAACAACGGCATCCAGGCCGCCGTGAGCATCGCAAGCGCAGGCAGCAGCCGCAGGCCGATGTAGGCGTGCAACAGGGAACTCAGGAGGATCAGGGGGCGAAGGGGCATCGGTACGTTGCAGACGGGCCCGCCATCTGCAGGCCGCACGCATCGCATTCAAGGTGCGTGCCAGCCTGTTTGGCACGCGGGGTTGCAGGTCTCGTCAGTCGCTGATGCGCGCAACCGCCTGCTGCTCGGGCATCGGGGGCGCGCCCGCGGCGACGAAGTCGACGTTCGACGGCCACACGAATGCGGCGCGCGACGCCATTCCGTTGAAAACGACCAGCGGCTGCTGGAGCGTCACGCCGGCCAGTGTGGCCTCGATCTCGTAAGCGCCGGGGTCGAGCCGCATCAGCATGAACGGCGCACCTGCCATCGCCTGCATGACCGGCTTGCCCGAGTAGCGCTCGCGCACGACCACCTGCACGTCGGCAGGCACGTCGCCCACCTTCCCGCGGTTGACCGCAAACTCCAGCGTGGCCGCCCAACGCGGCGCGACCGTGCGCATGAACGCCGCCTCGGCACTGCCCTTGCCGCCGCACATGTATTCGATGCCCTGCGCCATCCGGATCGGCGGATTGGTTGCCGCGGCCTGCGCGCAAGTCGATCCACCGAAAAAAACCAGGGCCGCCAGGGGCCACGAAAACCACATCACGTTCATTGCTTCGAGTCCTTGCTGGAAAACGGCGGAAGTCCCGCGGAATTTTCCTTAGCAAGAGTCGGGCTAGGTAGAGCGTTTACGCGGGGTGAGGCGCCGCGTCATATTGGCAGCAAAGCCCGCAGCGGCACCGCTTCGATGGCATCGGCCAGCTTGAACCTGTGCTCGCCCGGGTAAACGACATACAAGGCGTCGAGCTTCAGGTCATCGATGGCAATGCGCATGCTGGGCGTAACCCTTGGAACATCGGCGCGCTTGAACTCGACGCCGATCCGCTGCTGGCCCTTGAACATCAGGAGGTCGAGTTCGGCGCCGGTGTGTACGGCCCAGAAGTAAGCGGAATCGGGCTGCGCCACGCGCAGAACCTGCTCCAGCGCGAAACCTTCCCAGCTTGCTCCGCTTGCCGGATGCGTCAGCAACTGCGGCAGGGTGCGAATGCCCATCAGCTGATGCAGCAGCCCGGTATCCCGAAAGTAGATCTTGGGCGCCTTGACCTGGCGCTTGGCCAAATTCTCGTGCCAGGGCTGAAGTTGGCGAACCATGAAGGTTTGCGTCAGGTAGTCGAGGTATCTGCGAACGGTGGTTTCGCCAATGCCGAGCGAACGTGCCGGCTCTGCAGCATTCCATATCTGCCCGTGGTAGTGAGCAACCATCTGCCAAAACCGCATCATGGTTGGCGCAGCCACGTTCATGCCGAGTTGCGGCAGATCGCTATAGAGGTAACGATTGGCGGCATCGGACCGCCAGATGAAACTGGACTCGTCGCTGTCGGCGGTAAACGCCTCGGGGAATCCGCCGCGCAGCCAGAGCCGGTGCATCTGGTCTTTCCCCGTGCCGGTTTCGCCGATGTTGAAACCCGTCACCTCCACCGTGACCGCGCGCCCCAGCAGCGACTCGGTCTTGTGCATGGTGCGCGGTGATGCGCTGCCGAGCAGCAGGTATTGTCCAGGCCGATGGATATGCGTCGGACGATCGATCAGCACCCGCAGCACTTCGAACAACTGCGGGTCATGCTGCACCTCGTCGATCACCACCAGACCGTCGAGGTTGCCCAGCGTTTCCATGGGAGAAGAAAGCCGCGCTCTCGATGCCGGGTCCTCCAGATCGAAGTAGTTGGGTGAATCGAAGCTGATGAACTCTCTCGCCAGCGTCGTCTTTCCAATCTGTCTCGGCCCCACCAGCTCGACCGCCCGAAAGCTCTTCAGCAAACCGGCGACGCGGGATTTGATAGCGGGACGATCGATCACCGCGCCATCGTACGCAGAAACACCCTGAAAATCCACCATGGCGCGGGGGAATTTCAGTGTGCCCGACAGCGCGCCGATGCGCTTAAACGTCGATGTTCGAAGCCCGCAACGCGTTCTGCTCGATGAACTCCCGGCGTGGCTCGACCTCGTCGCCCATCAGCATGGTGAACACGCGATCGGCCTCGATGGCATCGTCGATCTGCACGCGCAGCAGGCGGCGCACGGCAGGGTCCATGGTGGTTTCCCACAACTGCTCGGGGTTCATCTCGCCCAGGCCCTTGTAGCGCTGGCGGGCCGTCGCATGCTCGGCCTGTCCGATCAGCCAGCGCATGGCCTCGCGGAAGTCGTTGACCTTCTCTTCCTTCGCCCGCTCGCCTTCGCCCCGCTTGACGACGGCACCCGCGCCCAGCAGGCCGCGGAAGGTCTTTGCGGCTTCGGCCAGCGCGGCGTAATCGGCGCCGTGCACGAAATCCTGCGTGATCACGCTGCTCTTGATGTTGCCGTGATGACGCCGGCTGATGCGCAAGATCGGCTTGTCGGTGCGAACGTCGAACTCGCTGGCCACCTCGGCCGGTGCGCCAGTGGTGTTGAGCTCGCGCAGCTTCTTCTGCAGCGCCACGGCCGATGCTTCGGCACTGGCGGTGGTGTCGAGGTCGAGCGAAACGCCGTCGGCGATGGCGCGCAACGCCGCCGCATCGAGGAACACGCCCAAACGGGCGATGACGGCCTCGGCCAACTGGTGCTTGCGCGCCAGCTCGGCCAGCCTGTCGCCGCCGAGGGTGGTCGGCGTGTCGCCACCGGTTTCGACACTGGCGTCCTTGAGCGCGACCTTGAGCAGGAACGCGTCGAGCGCCGGTCCGTCCTTCAGGTATTGCTCTTCCTTGCCGACCTTGACCTTGTAGAGCGGCGGCTGCGCGATGTAGATGTGGCCGCGCTCCACCAGCTCGGGCATCTGCCGATAGAAGAAGGTCAGCAGCAGCGTGCGGATGTGGGCGCCGTCGACGTCGGCGTCGGTCATGATGATGATGCGGTGGTAGCGCAGCTTGGCGACGTTGAAGTCGTCCGCGCCACCGCCCGCGCTGGTTGCGCCGGCTCGGCCGAGACCGGTGCCCAGGGCGGTGATCATGGTCAGGATTTCGTTGCTGGTGAGCAGCTTTTCGTAGCGTGCCTTCTCGACGTTCAGGATCTTGCCGCGCAGCGGCAGGATGGCCTGGAACTTCCGGTCGCGGCCCTGCTTGGCGGAGCCGCCGGCGGAGTCGCCCTCAACCAGGTACACCTCGCACAGGGCGGGGTCCTTCTCCTGGCAGTCGGCCAGCTTGCCCGGCAGGCCCATGCCGTCGAGCACGCCCTTGCGCCGCGTCATCTCGCGCGCCTTGCGCGCCGCCTCGCGCGCACGCGCGGCATCGACGATCTTTCCGCAGATGATCTTGGCGTCGTTCGGACGCTCCTGCAGGTAGTCGCTGAGCAGGCGGCCGACGATGTCCTCGACCGGCGCGCGCACCTCGCTCGACACCAGCTTGTCCTTGGTCTGGCTCGAGAACTTCGGCTCGGGCACCTTCACGCTCAGCACGCAGCACAGGCCTTCACGCATGTCGTCGCCGGTGACCTCGACCTTGGCCTTCTTGGCGAACTCGTTCTCTTCGATGTACTTGTTGATGACGCGCGTCATCGCGGCGCGCAGGCCGGTCAGGTGGGTGCCGCCATCACGCTGCGGAATGTTGTTGGTGAAGCACAGCACCTGCTCGTTGTAGCCGCTGTTCCACTGCATCGCCACTTCGACGCCGATGTGCGTGCCCGGTATGCCGCCATAGGTTTCGGCCGGCTTTTCGCCCATCGCGTAGAACACGTTCGGGTGCAGCACCGTCTTGCCCTTGTTGATGAACTCGACGAAGCCCTTGACGCCGCCAGTACCGGAGAAATCGTCTTGCTTGCCGGTACGCTCGTCTAGCAGCCGGATGCGCACGCCGTTGTTCAGGAAGCTCAGTTCGCGCAGGCGCTTGCTCAATATCTCGTAGTGGAAGTCGGCGTTTTCCTTGAAGATTTCGTCGTCGGGCAGGAAGTGCACTTCGGTGCCGCGCTTCTCGGTTTCGCCGATCACCTTCATCGGGGAGACTTCCACGCCGTTGACCACCTCGACGATGCGGTTCTGGACGAAACCCCTGCTGAACTCCAGCGTGTGGACCTTGCCGTCGCGGCGAACGGTGAGGCGCAGCATCTTGCTCAACGCATTCACGCAGCTCACACCAACGCCGTGCAGGCCGCCCGACACCTTGTAGCTGTTCTGGTTGAACTTGCCGCCGGCATGCAGTTCGGTCAGCGCGATTTCCGAAGCGGAGCGCTTCGGCTCGTGCTTGTCGTCCATCTTCACGCCGGTCGGTATGCCGCGGCCGTTGTCGGTGACCGAGACCGAGTTGTCGGTGTGGATCGTGACGACGATGTCGTCGCAATGCCCGGCCAGCGCTTCGTCGATCGAGTTGTCGACCACCTCGAACACCAGGTGGTGCAAACCGGTGCCGTCGCTGGTGTCGCCGATGTACATGCCGGGGCGCTTGCGCACCGCCTCCAGCCCTTCGAGGATCGTGATGGAGCCTTCGCCATAGGACGTGTCCGGGCCGGGCGTCACCTCGATCGGGATCGCGCTTTCGATCTCCGGCACATAGACCGGTTCGGTGTGCGGCACTTCAGGCTTGTTTTCTTCGCTCATCACAATCTTTCTTTCTCGCTCTCAGATCCACGTGGCACGCAGGCTCAGATCCTCATCGGCATGACGACGTACTTGAACGATGCGTTCTCGGGGATCGTCATCAGCACCGAACTGTTGGAGTCGGCCAGATCGAGCGTCACCATGTCCTGGCCCATGTTGGCCAGCGCATCGATCAGGTAGGTCACGTTGAAACCGATCTCGATCGCGTCGCCGCCGTAGTCGATGTCGAGCTCGTCCTGTGCTTCTTCCTGTTCGGCATTGTTCGACGCGATGCGCAGCGTGCCGGGCTCCAGGTTGAGCCGCACGCCCTTGAACTTCTCGCTTGTCAGGATGGCGGTACGCTGCAGGCTTGCCAGGAGCGGCGCACGGCCGAGCGTCACGCTGTTCTTGTGGTTCTTGGGAATAACGCGGTTGTAGTCGGGGAACTTGCCTTCGACCAGCTTGGTGACGAACTCCATGCCTTCGAAGCTGAACTTCGCCTGGTTGTTGGCGAACTGCATTTCGATCGCGCCTTCGGCATCGGACAGCAGGCGCTGCATCTCGAGCACGGTCTTGCGCGGCAGGATCACTTCCTGGCGTGGCACCTCGACGTCGAGCATCGCCGAAGCGAAGGCCAGCCGATGGCCGTCGGTCGCAACCAGGCTCAGCTGCTTGCCTTCGGCGACGAAAAGAATGCCGTTCAGGTAGTAGCGGATATCGTGCACCGCCATCGCGAACGAGACCTGGCCGAGCAGGTCCTTGAGCGTCTTCTGCGGCACGCTGAACACCGGGCCGAAGTTGGCCGACTCTTGCACCAGCGGAAAGTCTTCGGCCGGAAGCGATTGCAGCGTGAAACGACTCTTGCCGCCCTTGAGCACCAGCTTGCTCGCGCTCGACTCGAGGCTCACGGTCTGGTCGGCCGGCATGGTGCGCAGGATGTCGATCAGCTTGCGCGCGCCGATGGTGGTGGTGAAGTTGCCTTCGTCGCCACCGAGTTCGGCGTGCGTGCGAATCTGGATCTCAAGGTCGCTGGTGGTGAGCTGCAACTGCCCGCCGGTCTTGCGGATCAGCACGTTGGCCAGGATCGGCAAGGTATGGCGGCGCTCCACGATGCCCGCAACCGATTGCAGTGCGGCGAGGATTTTGTCTTGCGTGGCCTTCAGAACGATCATTGTCTTACCTCTTCCTTTAATTCTTTAATTCAACTTAGTAGTAGTAGATAAGGGACGCACTGTCCTGTGGACAGGGGCATTTTCGGCTTTTGCGACAGGCACTTGCGTGAGCCCGCTGGCTGTGCGCAGCCATGCTTGCGTGCTGTCGCGCCGAGGCGGACAACTTCGGGCTTTTCGCCTGGCCTGTGGACAAGCCCCTGCTTGTGCCGGAAGTGTCCCCAGAGTTGTCCTTTGACAGACTGTCACGAATCTGCGCAGCGTTCATCCATCAGCCCTTGAGCGTCTGCTCCAGCACATGCAGCTGCTGGTTGAGTTCGGTGAGCTGTTGCCGCTCGCCCGATATCTTGCGCACGGCGTGCAGCACCGTCGTGTGGTCGCGCCCACCGAACAGCTCGCCTATCTCGGGCAGGCTCTTCTGGGTCAGTTCCTTGGCCAGGTACATGGCAATCTGGCGCGGCCGTGCAATCGATGCGGGACGCTTCTTCGAGTACATGTCGGCGACCTTGATCTTGTAGTAGTCGGCCACCGTCTTCTGGATGTTCTCGACCGAGATCTGCCGGTTCTGGATCGACAGCAGGTCGCGCAGCGCCTCGCGTGCGAGCGCAATCGAAATCTCTTTCTGGTTGAAGCGCGAATAAGCCAGGATCTTGCGCAGCGCGCCTTCGAGTTCGCGCACGTTCGAGCGCACGTTCTTGGCAACGAAGAAGGCCACTTCTTCCGGCATCTCGACGCTCTCGACCCGCGCCTTGTTAATGAGGATGGCCACCCGCATTTCAAGCTCGGGCGGTTCGATCGCGACCGTGAGGCCCGAATCGAAGCGTGATACCAGCCGCTCGTGGATATCGGCCAGGCCCTTCGGATAGGTGTCGCTCGTCATGACGATGTGCGACTTTTTGGCCAGCAGCGCTTCGAACGCGTTGAAGAATTCTTCCTGCGTGCGGTCCTTGTTGGCGAAGAACTGCACGTCGTCGATCAAGAGCAGGTCGAGCGAGTGATAGCGCTCCTTGAACTCGTCGAAAGTCTTGCGCTGATAGGCTTTGACCACATCCGATACGAACTGCTCGGCATGGATGTAGAGAACTTTGGCGTCGGACCGGTCGGCCAGTAGCCGGTTGCCGACCGCATGCATCAAATGCGTCTTGCCCAGGCCGACGCCGCCATAGATGAAAAGCGGGTTGTAAAGATGCCCCGGCATGCCGGCCACATGCATCGCCGCGGCGCGCGCCATGCGGTTGGCCGTACCCTCGATCAGCGTGTCGAAGGTGAGGCCTGAGTTGAGCCTGTTCTTGAATGCCGCGGCAGCCATCTCGTCGCCCGATCCTGCCGATTCGCGCGGCACATCGGTTTCAGAAACGATGGCCATGGAAATAGGCCGCACGGCGATTTCACGAGGAGCGAGCGCTAACTCGATGATGACCGGCTGGCCATACAGCTTCTCTGCCATGGAGGCGATCTTGCCGGCGTACTGAGCCCGTATCCAGTCGAGCTTGAAGCGGTTGGCAACGAAAACCGTCATGCGCGACAGGTCGTCCGCGACCCGTGCGGTCAGCGGTTTGATCCAGGTATTGAACTGCTGCTCCGACAGCTCCTGCGCGAGCTGATCGACGCAAGCCTGCCAGAGGCTGTCTCCGACGCCGTCACTCGGCATGGATGCTCTGAAATGTGGTGTGTCCCTCGGGCATCTCTCTCGTCTTTATATTGTGGATAGTCGCACCCGCGATGCGCCGTCGATTCTAACTTGTCAAAGCCTTATCCACACCGCTGGACGAGGGGTGGAAAGGGCAAGAAAACGAACCTGGATTGTTGCCCGCCCGAATGTTTGCGATAATCGCGGGTTTCCCTGAAAACCTTCTTTGTGTGTTTCGGGGTATTGGGCCATCCAAGGAAAACCATCATGAAACGCACCTATCAAGCATCCAAAGTTCGCCGCGCCCGTACCCACGGTTTTCTGGTCCGCATGAAGACCCGCGGCGGTCGCGCCGTCATCAACGCACGCCGCGCCAAGGGCCGCAAGCGCCTCGCCGTCTAACGGCATCCGTCGGCGCCGTTGCCAGTCGAACCGCTGCCGCCCTCACCGCCTCCAGGCGCTTTGCGGTCGGTTTCCATGCAGCGGCTCAAGACCCGCGCGCAATTCCAGGCCGTACTCGCAGGTGCCACGGTGGCACGTACCACGCATTTCGCACTGCACCGCTGCGCGCTCGACGGGCAGCCGGGTGCGGTGTCTTTGTTCGACCGCCAGGACGTGTGGCTCGGCGCGATGGTTCCCAAGCGCTGGGCGCGGCGCGCGGTCACCCGCAATGCCATCAAGCGTCAGATCTACACCGTGAGCGCAGCCACTGCAGTTTCGTTGCCGCATGCGGCGCACGTCGTGCGCCTGCGTTCGGGCTTTGACCGCAAGGAATTCGTGAGCGCCGTGTCCGACAAGCTCAAGGCGGCGGTCCGTGCCGAGCTCTTGCAACTCCTCGAACGCGCCGCAGCGGCGCGCAAATGATGCAGCGCTTGCTGATCGGCCTGGTGAAGGCGTATCGACTGCTTCTGAGCCCCTGGCTCGGGTCGTCGTGTCGTTTCGAGCCCACCTGTTCCGTCTACGCCATCGATGCGCTCGCGCAGCATGGCGCGGCAGCGGGCAGCTATCTCACGCTGCGCCGCATTGCACGCTGCCAACCCTGGTGCGAGGGCGGCCATGATCCCGTTCCTGCCAAGGCACGGCGCGCATCGCGGCGCCCGGGTGCCCTGTTCTCCTTTCTCTCCTCCGACGACAAGAAGTCTTCTTCATGAACGATATCCGCCGCACCATCCTGTGGGTGATTTTTGGTTTCTCGCTGGTGCTGCTGTGGGACCAATGGCAGGTCTACAACGGCCGGAATCCGACTTTTCTGCCGTCGACCAAGCCGCCAGTGAGCGCCAAACCTGCGTCCTCGCCTGTCGGCGGAGCCTCGGGCTCCGTCCCGCCGGCGAGTGCGACGGCCAGCAACGCTGCCGCGACCGGCACCAGCACTGGTGCCGCCGCGGTTCCGGGCGGCATCACGACCGCGCCTGCGGCGGGCGAGCGGGTCGTGGTCAACACCGACGTGCTCAAGTTGACCTTCGACACCGAAGGCGGTTCGCTGGTGCAGAGCGAATTCATCCAGCATGACGACCTGACCGAGAAGGACAAGCCGTTCATCCTGCTGGACCAGAGCCCGAACCGCTTCTATGTCGCGCAGACGGGGCTGATAGGCGGCACCTTCCCGACGCACAAGACCCCGATGACCTTCACCGGCGAGCGTTCGCTGAAGGACGGTGCCGGCGAGCTGGTGCTGCGCTTCGAATCGGCCGACATCGGCGGCGTGAAGCTGGTGAAGACCTGGACCTTGAAGCGCGGCTCATACAACATGGCGGTGCGCCATGAAATCGTCAACACCGGCACGCAGGCGGTGTCGCCGCAGCTCTATCTGCAGCTCGTGCGCGACGGCAACAAGCCGCCGGGCGAATCGTCGTTCTACTCGACCTTCACCGGCCCAGCGGTCTACACCGACGCCCAGAAATTCCAGAAGATCGACTTCGAGGACATCGAGAAAGGCAAGGCCGATTTCGTCAAGCAGTCGCCCAACGGCTATGTGGCGATGGTGCAGCACTACTTTGCCAGCGCCTGGCTCCTGGGCGACGGCATCCAGCGCGACCTCTTCGCGCGCAAGGTCGACACCAACCTGTATGCCGTCGGCATGATCACGTCGGCCGGTTCGCTGGCACCTGGCGCGAGCAAGGCCATCGACGCAGAACTGTTCGTCGGCCCGCAGGCCGAGAAAACGCTCGAGGCCGTCGCGCCAGGGCTCGAGCTGGTCAAGGACTACGGCATCTTCACCATCATTTCCAAGCCGCTCTACTGGCTGCTCGACAAGCTGCACAGCATGCTGGGCAACTGGGGCTGGGCGATCGTTGCGCTGGTGGTGGTGCTCAAGGCCGCTTTCTACTGGCTGAACGCCAAGGCCTACGCCAGCATGGCGAAGATGAAGGCGGTCAATCCGAAGGTGATGGAGATGCGCGAGCGGCTCAAGGACAAGCCGCAGGAAATGCAGCAGGAGATGATGCGCATCTACCGGGAGGAAAAGGTCAACCCGATGGGCGGCTGCTTCCCGATCGTGGTCCAGATTCCGGTGTTCATCGCGCTCTACTGGGTGCTGCTGTCGTCGGTCGAAATGCGGCACGCGCCGTGGATCGGCTGGATTCAGGACCTTTCCGCACCCGACCCCTGGTACATCCTGCCGGTCGTGATGACCGCGACCTCGCTGTTCCAGACCTGGCTCAATCCGACGCCGCCTGACCCGATGCAGGCCAAGCTGATGTGGATCATGCCGCTCGCGTTCAGCGTGATGTTCATCTTCTTCCCTGCCGGCCTGGTGCTGTACTGGATCACCAACAACGTGCTGTCGATTGCGCAGCAGTGGTTCATCAACAAGCGCCTCGGCGTGCTTGGCAAGTAGCGGCCGCACTGCTCCGAAATCGAACCAAGGGCCGCGGAAGCGGCCCTTTTAGCTGGAAGATCCACTCCCATGTTCGCGCGCGCCACCGATCCGATCGTTGCCATCGCCACGGCCACCGGCCGCGGCGCCATCGGCATCGTGCGAGTGTCCGGGGCGCGGCTGGCGCCGCTCGTCGAAGCGCTCTGCGGGCAGAACCTGCAGCCGCGCGAAGCCACCTACCTTCCCTTTCGCGACGCTGCCGGCAACCCGATCGACCATGGCCTGGCGATCCGCTTTCCGGCGCCGCATTCCTTCACCGGCGAAGACGTGCTCGAGCTCCAGGCGCATGGCGGCACGGTGGTGCTCCAGCTGCTGCTGGCACGATGCCTCGAGGCGGCGTCGGAGATCGACCCCATCACCGGAGGCCCGCGGCTCGCGCGCCTGCGCGTGGCCGAGCCGGGCGAGTTCAGCCAGCGGGCGTTTTTGAACGGAAAGATCGACCTGGCGCAGGCCGAGGCCATTGCGGACCTGATCGATGCCAGCACCGAGGCGGCCGCGCGCAGCGCCGGACGGTCGCTCTCGGGTGCGTTCTCGCATGAAATCCATCTGCTGCGCGATGCGTTGATCCGCTTGCGCATGCTGGTCGAGGCGACGCTCGACTTCCCGGAGGAAGAAATCGACTTCCTCCAGCAGTCCGACGCCCAGGGGCAACTCGCTTCGCTGCAGTCCGCGCTGGCCGGGGTCCGGCAGCGGGCGCATCAGGGCGCACTGCTGCGCGACGGGATCAAGATCGTGATCGCCGGCCAGCCCAACGCAGGCAAGAGCTCGTTGCTCAATGCGTTGGCGGGTGCCGAACTGGCCATCGTGAGCCCGGTGCCGGGCACCACGCGCGACGTGGTGTCGCAAACCATCCAGATCCAGGGCGTTCCGCTCCACGTGGCCGACACCGCCGGCCTGCGCGAAAGCCGCGACGAGGTCGAGCAGATCGGCGTCGCACGCGCCTGGAACCAGATCGAAGGCGCCGATGCCGTGCTGTTCCTGCACGACCTGACGCGCTGCGAGACCGCCGCGTACGCCGAGGCGGACGCCGAGATCGCGCGCCTGCTGGCCGGGAAGTTGCCGCGCACGGTGCCGGTGGTCGATGTCTGGAGCAAGCAGGATGCGGCGTCCTCGCAGGCACCGCAGACCGGCATTGCGCTGTCCGCCAAAACTGGCTTCGGCATCGAATCGCTCAGGCGTCGGCTGCTCGAAGTGGCGGGCTGGCAAGCGGTGCCGGAAGGCGTTTTTCTGGCCCGGGCGCGCCATGTGCAGGCGCTGTCGCGGGTCGACTTGCACGTCGCGGCAGCCGCCGAACACCTGGCCGCGCGAGCCCAGGCGCTGGACTTGCTCGCCGAAGAACTGCGCCTGGCGCAGAACGCGCTCAACGAGATCACGGGCGAGTTCGGTTCGGACGATCTGCTGGGCGTGATCTTTTCCCGTTTTTGCATCGGCAAGTAATTGCAAAGTTCTAAAAAAGCAACTTCGGTCGCCGCCGCCCTTACCGATCGCGGATACTCCGCACGCACTGTAAGGTTTTGCAACATGTCTTCTCCCACCATTCAGGATCTGTGCCGCGCGATCGCGCAGAACACCAGTTACGACGCCTTCGTGCCTGCGTTCAATCCGCAGCAGTGGGAAACACTGGCGAGCTATCTGCAGCCGTTCGATCTGGCCGCCGGACAGGTTCTGATCGACCAGGGCACCAACGACCGCACGATCTTCATCATCGAGAGCGGGGCCCTCAGCGTGCACCTGCTCGGCGAGCAGGGCCAGATGCGCCTCGCAATCCTGAACCCGGGGTCAGTGGTCGGCGAAGGCGCCTTCTTCTCCAGGCTGCCGCGCTCCGCAAACGTGGTCGCCACCGGCGCCGCACGCGTCTGGCGCCTGACCTCGATCCGCTTCACCGAAATGTCGAACCGTCAGCCCACCCTTGCGCTGGAGCTCGTGCTGGCGCTCGGCGCGGTGATCGCGAAGCGCATGGTCAACAAGCCCAAGCGCATCGCGGTGACCTGACGCCGGCCCGAGGCTCCTTGTTGCAATCGAGGGCTTGTCGAGATGTCTGTGGTGTGTGGGTCTTGCCGTAACGAAAACCGGGACGGCGCGAAATTCTGCAAAGGCTGCGGCCAAAGGCTGGTGTCCGCCGCAGCTTTGAAGCCCGCCAGCGGCGCGTCGCCGGTGATTCGCAGCGATTGGCCCGATACCGATCGCATGCCGCTGCGCACGGCAGCGCCGCCGGTGCCTGCAAGCCGCGCCCTGCCCGCGCCGCCGGCTGCGCCCGCGAAGAACAGATCCGCCGACCGAAAGTCAGGTCCGGGCATGACCGGCGTCGTCGGCTTGCTGCTCGCCGTGGCGCTCGCAGGTGGCGCAGGCTGGTACGCGTACAGCAAGCGAACAGTGGCCGTCGCGCCCGCGGGGCAATCGTTGCCGGTGGTCGCCGCGTCCCCTGTGCCGGTGCCAGCGCCTGCGCCGGTGCCGCCCGCAGCTGCTCCGATGGTTTCGCAAACGCCGGTGGTCGAGACTGCAGTGCCAGCGCCTGCGCCGCCGGAAGAGCCCGTCGCACCGTTGCCCGCGCCCGCACCGCCGCCACAAGCTGAGGCTGCCAAGCCGGTCGCAGCCGTTGCGCGCAAGCCGCGAAAGCCGCCACCGCCGGCCGCACCGGCCGCCGTGCCTCAGCCCGCCGCGGCAACACCACCGTCGATCCCGCCACCACCGCTGGAAATCGCCGCCGCGCCGGCCAGTCCGGCGACTGCATGTGCGGGCCAGGGCTTCTTCGCACGGGCGCGCTGCATGGCTGCGCAGTGCGCAAGGGACGACTTGCGCAGCCATGCCCAATGCGACGCCGTTCGGCGCCAGCAGAAGGTTGACGAAGAACGTCGCAATCCCAGCCTGCTCAACTGACCGGGTTGAGAGCCGGGCCGTTCAGCCTTTCTGCAGCTTGTCGATCGCCACCGCGAGCGCGCCGGGCCGGCCCGAAAGCACCAGCGTATCGCCGTCGGCCAGCACCGCCTCTTCGCTGTCTTCCGAGTGACCGTCGCGCCGCCGCAGGCTCGCCACCCGCACGCCCACGGCTTCCAGCGAGGCGCGGTCCAGCCGCCGCCCGACGGCCCGCGCGCTCGCGGTGAGCGTGAAGCTGTTGAGCCGCTCATGGTCGTGTTCGTCGGCATTGTCGTCGTCGGCGCCGTGGAAGTAGCCGCGCAGCAGGTTGTAGCGCGCGTCGCGCTGGTCCTGCACCACGCGGATCACCCGCCGCATCGGTACGCCGACGAGTGCCAGCGCATGGCTCGCCAGCATCAGCGAGCCCTCGATCGCTTCGGGCACCACTTCGGTCGCGCCGGCAGCCTGCAGCTTTTCAAGGTCGCGGTCGTCCTGCGTGCGCACGATCACCGGCACCTGCGGTGCATGCGCGCGCGTGTTGGCAAGCACCTTGAGCGCGCCGGCCACGTCGAGGTAGGTCACGACCACCGCGCTGGCCCGCGCGAGCCCCGCCGCCATCAGCGCCTGGAGCCTCGAGGCGTCGCCGAACACGACCGAGTCGCCGGCCGCGGCAGCCTGGTGCACGCGATCCGGGTCGAGGTCGAGCGCCAGGTAGGGGATGCCCTCGCGCTCCAGCATGCGTGCCAAATTCTGGCCGCAGCGCCCGTAGCCGCAGATGATCACGTGCTGGGCGGTATTGATGGTCTTTCGGGCGATGGTCGTCATCTGCAGCGACTGCTGCAGCCAATCGCTCGCCACCAGCTTTCGCACGATGCGGTTGCTGTACATGATGATGAAGGGCGTTGCCAGCATCGACAGCACCATCGAAGCCAGCACGGGGTTCGCCAGCCATGGCGGCAGCAGCTCGTTGGCCTGCGCCAGCGTCAGCAGCACGAAGCCGAATTCGCCGGCCTGCGCCAGGTAGAGGCCGGTACGCAGAGACACGCCGGCCGTGGCGCCGAGCGCGCGCGCGAGCAGCGTGACCAGCAGCAGCTTGAAGCCCAGGGGCAGCAGGAGCAGCAAGGCGACCAGCGCCCAGCGGTCCACCACGATGTGCCAGTCGAGCGACATGCCGATCGTGATGAAGAACAGGCCGAGCAAGATATCGTGAAAAGGCCGGATGTCGGTCTCGACCTGGTGCTTGAATTCGGTCTCCGAGACCAGCATGCCGGCGATGAAAGCGCCAAGCGCAAGACTCAGGCCGGCATGCTCCGTGAGCCATGCGAGCCCGAGCGTGACGAGCAGCAGGTTCAACATGAACAGCTCCTCGCTGCGCCGCCGCGCGACCAGCGTGAGCCACCACCGCATCAAGCGCGGTCCACCGTAGAGCAGCAAGCCGACCAGGACCGAGGCCTTCAGCAGCGCGACGCCGAGCGCCTTCAGCATCATCTCGGGCGGTGCGCCCAGCGCCGGGATCAGCACCAGCAGCGGCACCACGGCGAGATCCTGGAACAGCAGCACGCCGATCACCCGCCGGCCGTGCTCGCTGTCGAGTTCGAGCCGCTCCGCCATCAACTTGACCACGATCGCGGTGCTGCTCATGGTGAGTGCGCTTGCGAGCGCCAGCATGGTCTGCCAGCCGAGTTGCCATGCGGGTGGCAACTGCGAAGCGATTACCAGCGCGCCGCCGGTGGCGATCGCCATCGTCAACATGACCTGCAGCAGGCCGAGGCCGAACACGTGCCGGCGCATGGCCCGCAGTTTGGGAAGATTGAACTCGAGCCCGATCACGAACATCAGGAACACCACGCCGAATTCGCCAAGATGGCGGATGGCTTCGGAATTCTGGGCCAGGGCAAGCGCGTGCGGCCCGATCAGCACCCCGGCCAGCAAATAGCCGAGCATCGGCGGCAGCTTCAGATATCGGCAGATGACGACGCCGACGACCGCGGCGAGCAGATACATCAGCGTGAGATCGAAGGACGACATCGGCCGATGCTACTGAATGTGGCCTTCGATCCGGGCTTTCGATGGACGGCCGATAAAATCCGGCGATGAGTTCCCGCCCCGATCCGGCCACTGCGGCCCAACCCGACGCCATGCTTGCGCGGGCACGCGTCACTTTCGACATCGAGGCGGCGGCAGTGCTCGGGCTCAAGCAGCGCGTCGGCGCCAGCTTCGTCGAAGCGGTACGCAAGATCCTCGACGTACGCGGCCGCGTGGTCGTGATGGGCATGGGCAAGAGCGGCCACGTGGGGCGCAAGATCGCCGCCACGCTGGCATCGACCGGCACGCCCGCAATGTTCGTGCATCCGGCCGAGGCGAGCCACGGCGATCTCGGCATGATCAAGTCGGTCGACCTCGTCCTGGCCATCTCGAACAGCGGCGAGGTCGAAGAACTGACCACCATCCTGCCCGTGGTCAAGCGCCAGGGCGTGCCGCTGATCGCGATGACGGGCCGGGCCGATTCCACGTTGGCGCGACACGCCGATATCGTCCTCGACAGCGGCGTGGACATGGAGGCATGTCCCCTGAACCTTGCGCCGACGGCGAGCACCACGGCGCAGATGGCCCTGGGCGACGCGCTCGCGGTCGCATTGCTCGACGCGCGCGGCTTCGGCGCCGAAGATTTCGCACGCTCCCATCCGGGCGGCGCTCTCGGCCGCAAGCTGCTGACGCATGTGAGCGACGTGATGCGAACCGGCGCGCATGTTCCGCAGGTTTCCCCGGATGCCAACGTGAGCGAGCTCATGCGGGCCATGAACATCCAGGGGTTTGGCGCCGCGGCGGTGGTGGAGGCTGGCGGCCACGCGACCGGCATCTTCACCGACGGGGATCTGCGCCGCCTGGTCGAGGCAGGCACCGACCTTCGAACGGCAACGGCGGCGGCAGTGATGCATCGCGCGCCCCGGACCGTTCGCGCCGACGCGCTGGCGGTCGAAGCCGCGGAGTTGATGGAGCAGCACGGCATCACCCGTCTCTTTGTGGTCGATGGCGAGGGCCTGCTCATCGGTGCGCTCAACACGCACGACCTGATGCGCGCAAAGGTCATCTGATGGCGCTCGCTTTCGAGCCGCAGACGCTGCTGGCCGCGCAGGACATCCGGATCGCCTTCTTCGACGTCGACG
The DNA here is from genome assembly GCA_031412135.1 of Variovorax sp. GTDB lineage: Bacteria > Pseudomonadota > Gammaproteobacteria > Burkholderiales > Burkholderiaceae_C > Variovorax. The sequence continues at coordinate 31,203 of JANOCL010000284.1, forward strand.
GGGTGCTGACCGACGGCGGGGTCTACTTCAGCGAACACGGCGAGACGCTCAAGCGTTTCAGCATCCTCGACGGCTACGGCTTGAAGCTGCTGCGCGCTGCCGGCATCACGCCGGCGGTGATCACCGGCCGCGACTCGAAGCCGCTGCGGGTGCGGTTGCAGGCGCTGGGCATCGACCATGTGCGGTACGGCACCGAGGACAAGCTGCCCGCGGCGCAAGCCCTGCTCGACGCGCTGGGCTTCGACTGGCCGCAGGCGGCGGCCATCGGCGACGACTGGCCCGACTTGCCGGTGCTCATGCGCGCCGGATTCGCCGCCGCGCCGGCCAACGCGCACGCCGAGGTGCGGGCCGTCGCGCACCATGTGACGACCGCGCGCGGTGGCGAAGGAGCGGCCCGCGAGTTCTGCGATCTGCTGCTCACCGCAGGCGGCCACTATCGCCGGCTGCTCGACGCGGCGCGGGGTCCGGGGGCATGAGGCCGGTGCGCGACCTGCTGCGCGATGCCGTCGACCGCGTCACCATCTATCTGCCGATCATCCTGACGGCGGCGCTGGCCCTCGGTACCTATTGGCTGGTGCGCAACGCACCCAAGCTCATCGAACCGACGGCCAAAGAGGCGCCCCGGCACGAGCCCGACTTCTTCATGCGCGGCTTCGTGGTGAAAAGCTTCCTGCCGAGCGGCGAACTGCGCAGCGAGCTCTTCGGCACCGAGGGTCGGCACTACCCCGACACCGACACGATGGAAGTCGACCAGGTGCGGCTGCGCTCCGTTTCGCCGGAAGGGCTGACCACGCGCGCCACCGCCAACCGCGGACTCTCCAACGGCGACGGCAGCGAAGTACAGCTGTTCGGCAACGCCGTCGTGGTGCGCGAGGCCACCACCTCGGCCGACGGCCAGGTCGTGCCACGGCTGGAATTCCGTGGCGAGTTCCTGCACGCGTTTCTGGATACGGAACGCGTTGAGTCGCACAAGCCGGTCACGCTGATCCGCGGAACCGACCAGTTCACCGCCGACACGCTGGACTACGACAGCCTGACGGGCATCGCCAATCTCCGGGGCCGTGTGCGCGGTCTGCTCATTCCTTCTGCAAACCCGCCTGGAGCCAACCGCTGATGCCGCCGCCGCTGGTCCTGATCACCGGCGCGTCGAGCGGCATCGGCCAGGCGCTGGCCGCGCGCTTCTACCAGGCCGGCTACAGCCTGGCACTGGTGGCCCGCCGCACGGCCGAGATCGAGGCCTGGATCGTCGCCCGCGGAATCGACGCAGAGCGATGCAGGGTCTATGGCGCCGATGTCTCGCAGACCGACCGCATCGTCGCGGCCGGCGCCGCCTGCCTGGCGCGCCAGGGCGTGCCGGACGTAGTGATCGCGAACGCAGGCCTGAGCGTCGGAATCGATACGGCGGACCGGGGCGATCTCGATGTGCTGGCACAAACCTTTGCCACCAACAACGTCGGGCTGGCGGCCACCTTCCATCCGTTCGTCTCGGCGATGGCGGCACGCGGCAGCGGGCGCCTGGTCGGGATCGGCAGCGTCGCCTCGATCCGCGGACTTCCGGGCCACGGCGCCTACTGCGCCAGCAAAGCCGGCGTGGTGGCGTACTGCGAAAGCCTGCGCGGGGAGTTGCGCGCAAGCGGCGTCAAGGTCGTCACCCTGTGTCCTGGCTATGTCGACACGCCATTGACGCAGGGCAACCGCTACGGCATGCCTTTCCTGATGCAGGCCGATCAATTCGCGGACAAGGCCTTTCGCGTGATCGAGGCCGGCGCCAGCTACCGGGTGATTCCGTGGCAGATGGGCGTCGTGGCGAAACTCATGCGCCTGCTGCCCAACGCACTGTTCGATCGCGCGGTGCAGGGCCGCGCGCGCAAGAAGCGGCGTCGCGAATAAGGCCGGCCATGAAAAAAGGCTCCTGAGGGAGCCCTTTCAATCGCTGATCGCCGGACGGTGAACTCAGTAGCCGCCGTTGCCGTTGCCGTTGCCGCTGTTGCCGCCGCCGCCATAGCCGCCGCGTCCACCACCGCGCGGGCCGGCGCCGTAGGGGCTGCGAAAACCACCGTCCCCGCCGCCACCGCCGCTACGCCCGCCGCCGCTACCGCCGCCGCCGTAGCCGCCACCACTGCGGCCGCCACCACCGCCACCGTAGCCGCCGCCTCCACTGCCGCCGCCGCCATAGCCGCCGCTCCCGCCGCCACCGCCGCCGTACCCACCACCGCCGCCACCGTAGCCGCCCCCACCGCTGCGCGGCGGACGGGCTTCCATCGGACGGGCCTCGTTCACCACGATGCTGCGGCCGCCGAGATCCTGGCCGTTCATGCCGCGGATGGCTTCCTGCGCTTCTGCATCGCTGCCCATCTCCACGAAACCGAAGCCCTTGGAGCGGCCGGTATCGCGTTCCATCATCACCTTGGCGCTGGTCACTGCACCGAATTGGCCGAACGCCTGCTCGAGATCACCGTCGCGTGCCGAATAAGGCAAGTTGCCGACGTACAGTTTGTTGCCCATCGAAGGACTCCTATAAACACATGACTAAAAGCGATGGAGTCCCGAAAGCATCGCTCAAACGAGAACCGTCGAGCCGCGCGAAACTGACCGATCACCGAATCGTTCCCTACCAGAATTTGGATAGAGGTTCCTGATTATGTGGGAAATATTTGGCATGCAAAGAGGATTTTGCGAGGCGTTCGGCCCCCTTGAAAGCTCGGGTGATGATCGGCGCTACGCTGGGGCTTCGCAGCGTTGATGCGCCGGAATCGACCGACATATACTCGCCGCGACGCGCCGATTTGCACCAGCTTGCGGGCGCTTAACAAATGCAGCTAAAGACGGATGCCGACCCGGCTCGTTTTTGGCGAGGCCGGGTTTCTTCATTCTTCATGCCATTGGTCGTATCTTCGCAATCGATGCAGTTCGCAGGCCCGCTGGCTCTCAGCAGCGGTGCGTCGATTTCGGGCTACACGCTCGCCTACGAGACCTATGGCACGCTCGATGCGCAGCGAAGCAACGCGGTGCTCGTCTGCCATGCGCTCAATGCCTCGCATCACGTCGCCGGCGTGTATGCGGACCAGGACCGTTCCGAAGGCTGGTGGGACAACATGATCGGGCCGGGCAAGCCGGTCGACACCGACCGCTTCTTCGTCATCGGCATCAACAACCTCGGCTCCTGCTTCGGCTCGACCGGGCCGATGCATGCCGATCCGTCGACCGGGCGCATCTACGGCGCCGACTTTCCGGTGGTCACCGTCGAAGACTGGGTGCATGCACAGGCCGCCCTGCTCGACGCGCTCGGCATCGACACGCTGGCCGCGGTCATGGGCGGCAGCCTCGGCGGCATGCAGGCGCTCTCGTGGTCGCTGCAGTATCCCGCGCGGGTGCGGCACGCGGTGGTGATCGCCAGCGCGCCCAGCCTCACGGCGCAGAACATCGCCTTCAATGAGGTCGCGCGCCGCGCGATCGTGACCGACCCGGACTTCAACGGCGGTCATTTCTACGCGCACGGCGTGATCCCCAAGCGGGGCCTTCGCATCGCCCGGATGATCGGCCACATCACCTACCAGAGCGACGACCAGATGAACGAGAAGTTCGGCCGTGCGCTGCGCAGCGCGGTAGAAGGTGCCGCGGCGGCCACGGACTACCGCTATTCGACGCAGGAGGTCGAGTTCCAGATCGAAAGCTACCTGCGCCACAACGGTGACAAGTTCAGCGAGTACTTCGATGCCAACACCTACTTGCTGATCACGCGCGCACTCGACTACTTCGACCCTGCGCGGGCGCATGGCGGCGACCTGCGTGCCGCGCTGACGCAGGCTGCCGCCAAGTTCCTGCTGGTGAGCTTCACCACCGACTGGCGTTTCGCGCCGGCCCGCAGCCGCGAGATCGTGAAGGCGCTGCTCGACAACAAGCGCAACGTCAGCTATGCGGAGATCGACGCGCCGCACGGCCACGATGCGTTCCTGCTCGACGATGTGCGTTACATGGGCGTGGTGCGCTCCTACTTCGAGCGCATCGCGAACGAGACGACGACTTCGGGTCGCCCGGCATGAGCGATCTCGACACCCAGCGGGTGATTGCCCGCCTCGTGCCCGAGGGCTCCCGCGTGCTCGACCTCGGCTGCGGCGACGGCGCGCTGCTCGACCTGCTGCAGCGCGAACGCGGTTGCAGCGGCTACGGCGTCGAAATCGCCGATGGCAACGTGCTGCACTGCATCCGCCGCGGGGTGGACGTGATCCAGCTCAATCTGGATGAAGGGCTTGCGCTGTTCGACGATGCGTCGTTCGACGTGGTGCTGCAGATCGACACGCTGCAGCACCTGCGCACTGCCGAGGTGATGCTGCGCGAGACTGCGCGCGTCGGGCGCATCGGCATCGTCGCCTTCCCCAACTTCGCCCATTGGCCCAACCGCATCAGCATCGCCCGCGGCCGCATGCCGGTGACGCGGCGGCTGCCCTACCAGTGGTACGACACGCCCAACATCCGTGTCGGCACTTTCAAGGATTTCGAAGTGCTCGCGCACAAGAACCGGCTGCGCGTACTGGACGGCTTCGGCCTGCAGGACGGCGCCGAAGTGCGCTGGCTGCCGAACGCGCGCGCCGGCACCGCCGTCTTCAAGTTCGAACGCGCGCTCTGACTGCGCGCCGGCGCCTCGTCCGGTCCGCGCCGCGCCATCTCGGCGGTGACGATGCCGGTCGGCACCGCAAGCACGCCCCAGCCCGGAAGCATCATCACCGAGGCCATCGCGCGACCGACGTCGGTCTTCGGCACCAGGTCGCCGAACCCACCGTTGCGATGGTCGAGATCGCCCCCGGTAGATCGCCACCGGAATGCTGGTAAAGCCGTGCGCCAGCCCTTCGACCACGTAGATCAGGGTGCCCATCACCAGCGCCACCAGCATGACGAAGCCGACCAACACCGTGATCTTCCGGCGGCTGGCCGCCACGGCAGTGACCAGCCCGCGGTACTCGACCGAATGGCGCGACAGCTTGAAGATCCGGAACACGCGCACCAGGCGCAGGATGCGAACGTCGACCAGATAGGCGGTCTCCGAATCCCGTTCATTGTTCTTGCCCAACTGACGAACGCGAAAGTTCACAAGAAGAAGCGGCGGGACTTATCCAGTTACGTTTTTTGCGCAATGAAGTGCCGCGATCCGTAAGCGGGTTCTTACGATAGGCCCTTTGAGGAGTTCCCCCATTGGCCACACAGTCCCCTTTCTTCGGCAAGCGTGAACGCGACACCGACACCCTGACCTCCCGTCCCGCGCCATTGGTGGGCTCGGGCACCAACCTTTCGGGCACGCCCGTCAGCCCCACCAACCTCGCTGCGCAAACCGCCAATGCTGCGGCATCGGGCGCTCCCAAGGAAGGCACCGGCGGCAGCAAGCTCACGGTGGGCCCGAACATCAAGCTGAAGGGCGTCGAGATCACCGATTGCGACACGCTGGTGGTCGAAGGCCTGGTCGAGGCCACGATGGACTCGCGCGTGATGCAGATCGCCGAGCAGGGCGCATTCAAGGGCTCCGCCGAAATCGACATCGCCGAGATCCGCGGGCTGTTCGAAGGCAACCTCACCGTGCGCGAAAAGCTGGTCATCCACTCGACCGGCAAGGTCACCGGCAAGATCCGCTACGGCAAGATCGTGGTCGAAGAAGGTGGTCAGCTGTCCGGCGAAATCAGCTTCGGCACCGCACCGGCCACCGCCAGCACAGGCAAGGCCGCATGGCAGCCGCAGGCTGCTGCAACGGCCTGAGGCCGCGTCAAGCCAATCGCTCGATCAAGGCACCCGCTGCGGCGGGTGCCTTTTCTTTTGCGCCGTTGATGAAGTAGATGAAGACATCGCGCGCGCCTGTTGTGGCGGATGCGCCCTGTTCGACAACGGGCAGCGCATCGGGCAAGCCGCCGCCGGCCCAGACCTTCGCAGACGCCGCCCATGCGTCGAGCGCCTTCGGCGCATACCCGCTTTTCAGCTTGGCGTCGCTGTTCATGAGCCGGGCATAGACGAAGTCGCCGGTCAGGTCGGCGAACGACGGAAACTTGTCCGAATCGGTGAACACGGTGGCCGCACCGTGCTTGCGGGCCAATGCAAGATACGCCGGCGTCATGAAGCTCGGATGCCGCACGTCGAGCACATGGCGCAAGCTGCGGCTGCCTTCCTTCCTCGGCAGCAACGCCAGGAAAGCCGCGAAATCGTCAGGCTCGAAGGCCTTGGTCGGCATGAATTGCCAGACGATCGGACCCAGCTTGTCGCCGAGTTCCGAAATGCCGCTTTCCACGAAGCGCGCGATCGATTCGCCCGCCGTCGACAGCAGCTTTCGATTGGTCGCAAAGCGCGAGGCCTTGAGCGAGAACACGAAGCCGTCGGGCGTTTCGTCGTGCCACTTCTTGAAGGTCGGTGGCTTGAACGTGCTGTAGTAGGTGCCGTTCACCTCGATGGCGGACAGTTGCCGGCTCGCATAGCCGAGCTCCTTGCTCTGGGCCAGCCCGGCGGGATAGAAGTTGTTGCGCCAGGGCTCGTAGGTCCAACCGCCGATGCCCACGCGTATGCGCTGGTTGCTGCTGCTGCTGTTCATGCGCGGAGATTAGCCCAGGGCATGCGCATCCGGCGATGGGCGCCCATAATTCAAGACCACTTTTTCCACCCGTCGGAGAGCCCATGAACGCACCCCTGCACCGCGAAATGCCCCCTGGTCTGCTCGACGCCGAGCGGGCGCTGTCCGATGTGTCCTCGAAGTGGGACGATGACATCGTCGCGCAGCTCAGCGACTACATCGCGATCCCGGCCAAGTCGCCCGGCTTCGACACGGAATGGCTGCAGAACGGCTATCTCGAAACCGTGCTGCGCAATGCGCACGCATGGGTCGAGGCGCAGAAGGTCGAAGGCCTGAAGCTCGAAATCGTCCGGCTCGAAGGCCGCACGCCGGTGCTGTTCTTCGAGGTGCCCGCCACCGGCACCGCCATGAGCGAAACCGTCCTGATGTACGGCCACCTCGACAAGCAGCCGGAGTTCACCGGCTGGCGCAGCGACCTCGGACCGTGGACCCCCAAATACGAAGGCGGCCTGCTGTACGGCCGCGGCGGCGCCGACGACGGCTATGCGGTGTACGCCAGCATCGCGGCGCTGCAGGCACTCAAGGCGCAGGGCGCAGCGCATCCGCGCATCGTCGGTCTCATCGAAACCTGCGAGGAATCGGGTTCCTACGACCTGCTGCCGTATGTCGATGCACTGCGCACCCGGCTTGGCGATGTGGGCCTGGTGATCTGCCTGGACTCCGGCGCCGGCAACTACGACCAGTTGTGGCTCACCACGTCGCTGCGCGGCATGGCCAGCGGAACGCTGAAGGTCGAGGTGCTGACCGAAGGCGTGCACTCCGGCGATGCATCGGGCCTGGTGCCGTCGAGCTTTCGCATCATGCGGCAGGTGCTCGACCGCCTCGAAGACAGCAAGACCGGGCGCCTGCTGCCCGAGAGCTTCCATTGCGAGGTGCCCGCCGAGCGGCTGCAGCAGGCTCGCGCCACGGCCGACATCCTCGGCGACGAGGTGCACAAGCGCTTTCCCTGGGCGCACTACGACTGCGGCGGCTCGACCGCTTTCGCACTGCCGACCACCAGTGATCCGGTCGAGGCGCTGATTGCCCGGACCTGGAAGCCGACGCTGTCGGTCACCGGTGCCGAGGGCTTTCCGGCATTGAAGGACGCTGGCAATGTGCTGCGTCCCTACACCGCTTTCAAGCTCTCGCTGCGCCTGCCGCCGCTGGTCGATGCCGGCGCCGCGGTGCAGGAACTGAAGGCGCTGCTCGAAGACAACGCGCCCTACCAGGCCCGGGTGACCTTCGACAGCGGCGGCGGCGCCACCGGCTGGAACGCGCCCGGCACCGCGCCCTGGTTCGAACGCGCGCTCGACGCGGCGTCGCGGGTGCACTTCGGCTCGGGCTGCGGCTACATCGGCCAGGGCGGCACCATTCCGCTCATGAACATGCTGAGCACCGGCTTCCCGAAGGCACAGATGATGGTCTGCGGTGTCCTCGGCCCGAAGAGCAACGCGCACGGCCCGAATGAATTCCTGCATGTGCCCTACGCGAAGAAGCTGACCGCGGCGGTGGCGGAGGTGATAGCAGCGCTGCCGGCCGCCCACGCCGCCTCTGCTTGAGCGACCCGCAGCGCGCGGCCCGCACGCTCACCACGCCGGACGGGGAGACGCTCGCGCTGCGCGCGTGGCCGCTCCCCGCCGGTCAGGCGAAAGCGGTGGTCGTGCTGGTGCACGGCATCGGAGAACACGCGGGCCGCTACCAGCGCGTGGCCGAGCGGCTCAACGGCTGGGGCTTTGCAGTGCAAGCCGCCGATCACCACGGCCACGGGGCCTCGAGCGGCGCGCGCGGCGGCCTGCCGAGCGTGATGCGGCTGGTCGACGATCTGGCGTTGGTGGTCGACCGCACCCGGCTCATCCATCCCCGCCTGCCGCTGGTACTGCTCGGCCACAGTCTCGGCGGGCTGGTCGCCGCCAGCTTCGTCGCGCGGGCGGTGCGCGAGGTCGATGCACTGGTGTTGTCGTCGCCCGGCCTGGACCCGGGGCTCAAGCCGATGCAGAAGATGCTGGTCGCGATCCTGTCGCGCCTGGCGCCCGGCCTGCGCGTGGGCAACGGGCTCGATGCCACCTATCTCGCCCACGACGGCGCCGTGGTGCAGGCGTACCTCGACGATCCCCTGTGCCATGACCGCATCGGTGCCCGGCTCGCCCGCTTCCTGGCGGACGAGGGCGCTGTTGTCCAGGCGGCCGCGCCGCGATGGCGGGTGCCGACGCTGGTGCTCTGTGCCGGCGACGACCGGCTGGTGCGTCCGGCGGCGAGCCGGGCCTTCGCGGCTGCCGCACCGGCGTCGGTGCTGAGCGCCGTCTGCTTCGACCGGCTCTATCACGAGATCTTCAACGAGCCCGATGCCGAGCCCGTATTCGGCGCCCTCGGCCGCTGGCTCGGCGAGCGCTTTCCTGCTTTGCCGCCCCGCGCGAAGTGAAGCTGCAAATTCATCCTGCTCTTTTGCCCCGTGAAGACATCAGGTTCAGCCATGCAAAGACATCCACATCGAGCTGCGCGCCTCGGCTTCATCCAGGCGCGGCCGGCGATCACCTCTGCCTGGGGTGGCGGACCGGACCTCTTGAGCCTGACGAGGACCACCGACCTCCGTCGGTCCCGATGTGCTGCCGCGCCTAGACGGCCGCCGCCCGCCGGCGCCGGTGCGCCAGCCACAGCAGCGCGAAGCCGGTGAGCGCGACCGGCACCAGCGAGCCGAAGTTCAGAAGCCGCCAGCCCTGCGTCGTGACCAGCACGCCCGAGGCGAACGAACTCAGCGCCAGCGTCGCGAACACGCAGAAGTTGAGCGCGCCC
>JANOCL010000285.1:0-1798 GCA_031412135.1 Variovorax sp.
CCATGCCACGGTTCTCAACCATCACGATGGCTTGAGCTCCCGCGACCTGCTTCGCGACTTCCGCGACTACCGCTTGCTTCTCTTGCAGATTGAGACTCACGGTCATTTCTCCTTGATCGGCGCAACCGCGCGAGATTGCGCGGTCGTGCCCCCAAACACCTCTGCGCCAGCTGCAGCGCTTCGGTGCATTGCGGTGACCATTCGTCCAGGAAATCCTGGTCGAGGGCACCATCTACGCTGGATCGGGGATCAGAGGCCGCGCATCCGGGGGACCTTCCCCCTTCATCGCGGCATGACCATCCGGATTAAGCTTTCACTCCAGCGGTCTTTGACGGCACGCCGGCACCTTGCGGCCCCGGCGTCCCTCAAAATTTGTAGTTACTGCTGCGGCTGCGTGACGAGCGACGTCTGGTCGATCCGCACGCCGGCGCCCATCGTGGACGACAGGCTGATCTTGCGCATGTAGATACCCTTGACGCCCGGCGGCTTTGCCTTGTTCAGCGCGTCGATCAGCGCAACCAGGTTGGTCTTCAGCGCCTCGGGCGTGAACGACGCGCGCCCGATCGTGCACTGGACGATGCCGGCCTTGTCGGTGCGGTACTGCACCTGGCCGGCCTTGGCGTTCTTGACGGCCTGCACGACGTCGGCCGAGACCGTACCCACCTTCGGGTTCGGCATCAAACCGCGCGGACCGAGGATCTGGCCCAGCTGGCCGACCACGCGCATCGCATCGGGTGACGCGATGACGACGTCGAAGTCCATGAAGCCTTCCTTGATGCGTGCAGCGAGATCGTCGAAGCCGACGATGTCGGCACCGGCGGCGGTGGCGGCAGCGGCTTTGTCGCCCTGCGCGAACACGGCCACGCGCACGGTCTTGCCCGTGCCCGACGGCAGCACGACCGAGCCGCGAACGGTCTGGTCGGACTTCTTGGCATCGACGCCCAGGTTGACGGCCACGTCGACCGACTCGTCGAACTTGGCGATGGCGTTTTCCTTGACGAGCTTCAGCGCGTCGTCGACCGCGTAGAACTTGTTGCGGTCCACTTTGCCGAGGACCGTCTTCATGCGCTTGGTGAGGCGCGGGGCTTTTTGCTCAGCCATGATCATTTCACCCCTTCAACGGTGATGCCCATGCTGCGGGCGCTGCCGGCGATCGTGCGCACCGCGGCATCCATGTCGGCGGCGGTGAGGTCCGGCATCTTGAGGGTGGCGATTTCTTCCGCCTGGGCACGCGTCAGCTTGCCCACTTTATCCGTGTGCGGCTTCTGGCTGCCCTTGTCCACCTTGGCCGCCTTCTTGATGAGGACGGTGGCCGGCGGCGTCTTCATGATGAACGTGAAGCTCTTGTCCGCGTAGGCAGTGATCACCACGGGGATGGGCAGGCCGGCTTCCAGCTTCTGGGTCTGCGCGTTGAACGCCTTGCAGAACTCCATGATGTTGAGGCCGCGCTGGCCGAGTGCAGGGCCGATGGGCGGGCTGGGATTGGCCTTGCCGGCCGGTACCTGCAGCTTGATGAATCCGACGATTTTTTTCGCCATGAACGACTCCTGTTATGGGTTCGAACGGGCCGCTTTCATGCGCGCCCTCCCCGGTTTCTAACCTGCGAGGCTGAAGCCTCGCCTACAACATCTGTCTTACCTGCGAGGCTGAAGCCTCGCCTGCAAAACCACGTCTACGCTTTTTCGACCTGCGCAAAATCCAGTTCTACCGGTGTGCTGCGACCGAAGATGGTCACCGACACCCGCAACTTGCTCTTCTCGTAGTTCACGTCTTCCACGTTGCCGTGGAAATCGGTGAA
>JANOCL010000286.1:0-27785 GCA_031412135.1 Variovorax sp.
ACCTCAGGACTCAACGAAGAACAACAACGGATCAAAGGCATCATGCCCTCACACCAACCCTCTAACGGAGGGAGAGGGAGGACACGACTAACGCGCGCTGGCCGCTTCGCGCAGGGCTTCGAGGAAGCTGCGCCGCCACCAGTGCACGTCATGCTCGCGTATGCGCGACAGCAGCTTCTGGTGGCGCTCGCGACGCTCGTCCAGCGGCATCTGCAGCGCCTGCTGTACGGTTTCGGCGGTGCCGTGGGTGTCGTAGGGATTGACCAGCAATGCTTCCTTGAGCTGCTCGGCCGCGCCCGCAAAGCGCGAGAGCACCAGCACGCCCGGATCGGCCGGGTCCTGCGCCGCGATGTATTCCTTGGCGACCAGGTTCATGCCGTCGCGCAGCGGCGTCACCAGCCCGACGGCGGCGGCGCGGCAGAGGCCAGGCACACGCTTGCGGGCCACCATGCGGTGGATGTATCGCACCGGCATCCAGTCGAGTTCGCCGTAGTCGCCGTTGATGGCGCCGCACAGCGACTCGAGCTCGCGCCGGATGTCGCCGTAGGCATCTACGCTCTCGCGCGTCGGCGACGCAATCTGGATCAGGGTCGCGCTGCGGCGGTTCTCGGGATAGTTGGCAAGCAGTTCGCGAAACGAACGCACGCGGTGCGGAATGCCTTTCGAATAGTCGAGCCGGTCGATGCCCAGCAGCAGGCGGCGGCTTGAATATTCGCGCTTCATGGTTTCGTACATGTCGCGCGATTCCTTCGCGTGCGTGAGCGCGGCGAACTCGTCGACGTCGATGCCGATCGGAAACGCGCTGCAGCGCACGGTCTGTCCGTAGGCGCGGTAGAGGTCGTTCCCCAAGTATTCGCCGTTGGCCTCGTTGCGCACGTACTGCGCGAAGTGCTGCACGTCCTGCTGGGCCTGGAAGCCGATCAGGTCGTAGGCGAACAGCGAACGCATCAGCCACTCGTGCTGCGGAATCGCAGCCATGATGATGTGCGGCGGCAGCGGAATATGCAGGAAGAAGCCGATGCGCTGCCTGCAGCCCATGGCGCGCAGTTCGGCCGCGAACGGGATCAGGTGGTAGTCGTGGACCCAGATGATGTCGTCGTCGCGCAGGAGCGGCAGCAGCTTGCGCGCGAACAGCTGGTTCACCCGCCGGTAGCCGCCGATGAAGCCAGCGTCGAAATTGGCCAGGTCGAGCCGGTCGTGGAACACCGGCCACAGCACGTCGTTGCTGTAGCCGAGGTAGAAGCTGTCGTGGTCGTCGCGGCTCAGGTCGATGGTGACCAGCGTGACCTTGCCCGCCTGGTGCTTGTGCATGTCGCCTTCGCCGGTCGGACCGTCTTCGACGATGGTGCCGCTCCAGCCGAACCACAGGCCGCCGGTCTGCTGCAGGCTTTCGCCGAGCGCGACGGCCAGTCCGCCGGCTGCGGGCCTGCGCGGGTCGGCGACCCGATTGGAGATAACGACCAGTCGACTCATGAAATAACCCCCACGTTCGGCACTGTCGTGTCCTCTCTGCCCCCCGAGGGGGCGCTCGCCACTTGGGGCGGCCCGGCGTTGCTCATATGCACGAATCCCAGGGTGCCGACAGTCGTACTGCCGCGTTGATGATGCCCACCATCGAGTAGGTCTGCGGAAAGTTGCCCCACATCTCGCCGGTGACCGGATGCGTGTCTTCGGACAACAGGCCCAGCGGATTGCGCGCCGCCAGCATGGTCTCGAAGATCTGCCGTGCTTCTGCCTTGCGGCCTATCTTGGCGAGCGCATCGATGCGCCAGAAGGTGCAGATGTTGAATGCCGTCTCGGGCTTGCCGAAATCGTCGGCCGCTTCGTAGCGGCGCATGTACGGGCCGTCGCAAAGCGACTTTTCCATTGCCTCGACGGTCGAGATGAAGCGCGGGTCACGCGCGTCGAGCAGCCCGACCTCGGCCATCAGCAGGATGCTCGCATCGAGCTCATGCCCGCCGAAGCTTTCCGCGAAGGCCTGGCGCTCTTCGCACCACGACTTGGTAAGGATCTCTTCGCGCATGCGGGACGAATGGCCGTGCCAATAGGCGGCCCGCTCGGGCAGGCCCAGCGTGCGCGCCACCTTGGCGAGCCGGTCGCAGGCGGCCCAGCTCATCAGCGCCGAACTGGTGTGCACGCGCGCGCGGGTGCGCAGCTCCCACATGCCCGCGTCGGGCGTGCCGTACACGCGCACCGCCTGCTCGCCGACCGCTTCGAGGTGCGGAAACTCGGCCACGCCGGCACGGTTGAGCAGGCGGTGGTCGTGGAAGGCCTGTGCCGATCCGAGCACGATGTTGCCGTACACGTCGTGCTGGAAATGCTCCTGCGCCTGATTGCCCACGCGCACCGGCCCCATGCCGCGGTAGCCGCCGAGCCCTTCGACCACCGACTCCGGCAGCTCGCGCTCGAGGCCGATGCCGTAGAGCGGCTGGATGTGCTCGCCGTGCGAGCCGATCACCACGTTGCCGAGCCAGCGCAGGTAGTCCTCCATCGTGCCCACTTCGGACAGGCTGTTGAGCGCGCGCACCACGAAGAACGCATCGCGCAGCCAGCAAAAGCGGTAGTCCCAGTTGCGCTGGCTGCCCGGCGCTTCGGGAATGCTGGTGGTCATGGCGGCCACGATGGCGCCGGTGTCCTCGTAGAGCGACAGCTTGAGCGTGATCGCGGCGCGGATCACTGCGTCCTGCCACTCGAAGGGAATGGCGAGCCGCTTGCTCCAGGTACGCCAGTAGGAGATGGTTTCCTGCTCGAAGAGTCGTGCCGTGTCGGAGACGCCGTCGGTCAGCGTCTCGTCGGCGCCGAAGACGAAATCGTGTTCGCGCGACAGCACGAAGGGCTGCTTCGAAAGGATGTGCGAAACCGACGCGTCGGTGCTCAGGCGGAGTGTGAATTCGGGCCCGACATAGCGGATGTGATTGCTGCCGCGCGTGATGGCGGGCGCCGTCGCGCCCCACTGGAAGCGCGGCGCGAGCGTGACGCGAATGCGCGGCGTGCCTTGGATCGGCTTCACGCGGCGCACCAGCGTGAGCGGCCTGAAATAGCGCGATCGGCTGTGGAATCGCGGCGCCAGGTCGGTGATCTCGATGCCCTGGCCCGCACTGTCGAACAGCTGGGTGCGCAGCACTGCGGTGTTCGGCTCGTACCACTGTTTGCTCGACGCGAAGTCCTCGATCTCGATGCCCCACGCGCTCGCATCCTCCCCCTCATGCAGCAGTGCATTGAAGACCGGCTCGCCGTCGAAGCGCGGCAGGCAGCACCACACGATGCGTCCGCGCGCATCGACCAGCGCGCTGAAGGCGCAGTTGCCGATCACCCCGACATTCAGCGAGGCGGCGGCGGGCGGTCCGAAACCGTGATGTGCAACCGGTGCGGCAAGCTTCTCCGGGTTCTTCGTCATTCAGGTCCTTGCGCGTCCGGCGGCGATGCAGGCGACGCGAGCAGATCGCGCGCCTGAACCAACCACTCGAACACGGCGCGTGGCGAATCCAGCCGGTGCAGCGCCTGGCTAGGGCCCGAGCCGACCTTGATTGCGATGCCGCCGCGCGGCTGCACCACGGCAAAGCCGCTTTCGTCGGTGGTGTCGTCGCCCGCGAAGACCGGAACGCGGCCGGCGAACGGCGCCTCCTGCATGAAGGCATCGATCGCGACGCCCTTGTTGACACCCGCGGGTTTGACCTCGAACACGAATTTGCCGTGCAGCAGTTCGAGCTGCGGCTGGTCGTCGATCACGCGGACCAGTGCGTCGCGGCACACCGCTTCGAGCTGGGGAGCGAGCCGGTAGTGCAGCGCGATCGCGGCATGCTTGCGCTCCACGAGCAGCCCCTCGTAGACGCGTGCGAGCTCGTTCGCGGTCGCCAGCACGTCGGTAAGGTCGGGCGCGCGCTGCTCCTGCATCAGGCCGTCGGCATCGCGGCGCTGCACGCCGTGCTCGCCGGCGGCGGGCAGGCGCAGCGGCGCGAGAAAGCGGTCGAGCACGTCGATCTGCCGGCCGGAGACGACCGCCAGCGCGCCGCCGAGCAGGTCGTACAGGTCCTCCAGCAGGGCGACCAGCGCGCTGGGCACTTCGATCGCCTCGGGCGTGTCGGCGATGGCGACCAGCGTGCCGTCGAAATCGAGGAACAGGGCTGCGTCGGGCGTGAGGCGTGGAGGCGTCTGCATGAGGGCAAAACCATAGCAGACTCACGCTCGAGGGCGCGTCGGTCAACGTCGTCAGTGCGGGTGTCAGGCCGTTTGTGGCAGCGCGGCGCCCACCGCTTCGGCTCGCGCACGCGCAATGGCCTCGGCGATCTTCGGCCCGACCGCTCCGCCGGCCAGCGCTTGGTGGGCGATCGGCGCGGTGTCGACCGACTGCGCGGCGGCCAGTGCGGCCAGCAGGCGCTCGCGCTGCGGATAGGTGCTTTCTTCGAACCCGAGGCGGCCGCGCGCGTCGCATTCGCACGCCAGAAGCGCCTGCGCAAAACGATCGGGCTTGCGAAACGCGTCGCAGCGTTCGAGCAGCCGGACCAGCGCTTGCGGGCCGAGATCGCCGCTGCGGTGGATGTTGCCGTGCTCGCGCGCCACCACGTCGGCCAGTTCCCGCACCTCGACCGGCACGCGCCAGCGCTCGCACACGCCGCGCAGCAGCCGGGCGCTGCGCTGCTCGTGGCCGATGTGGCGCGGAAGCACGTCGGCCGGCGTGGTGCCCTTGCCCAGGTCGTGCACCAGGCAGGCGAAGCGCACCGCGAGCGGCGCGTCGAGCCGGGGCGCCATGTCAAGCACCATCAGCAGGTGCACGCCGGTGTCCACCTCGGGGTGATGCGCCGCGGTCTGCGGCACGCCCCACAGGCGGTCGACTTCGGGCAGCAGCACCGCCAGAGCGCCGCATTCGCGCAGCAGCTGGAGCATGCGCGAGGGCCGGGCCTCCATCAGCCCGCGGGCGAACTCCTGCCAGACGCGCTCCGGCACGAGCGCGTCGGCTTCGCCGGCTGCGACCATCTCGCGCATCAGCGCCATGGTTTCCGGCGCGACTTCGAAATCGGTGAACCGCGCGGCGAAGCGCGCGACCCGCAGGATGCGCACCGGGTCTTCGCGAAAGGCATCGGTCACATGGCGCAGCAGCTTTTGCTGCAGGTCGCGCTGGCCGTGGAAAGGGTCGATCAGATCGGCGGTGGCAGGGAGGCTGTCGGCCTTGTCCGAAGGCAGCGCGATGGCATTGACGGTGAGGTCGCGCCGCGCCAGGTCTTCTTCGAGCGTGACGTCGGGCGACGCATGGACCGTGAAGCCGCGGTAGCCCGGCGCGCTCTTGCGTTCGGTGCGCGCCATTGCGTACTCTTCGCGCGTTTCGGGGTGCAGGAAGACCGGGAAGTCGCGACCCACCGGCAGGTAGCCCTGAGCGACCATCTCGTCGGGCGTGGCACCGACCACCACCCAGTCGCGGTCGCTGCCGGGCCGGCCGAGCAGCGCATCGCGGACGGCACCGCCGACGAGGTAGGTTTGCATGCGTCCGGAGTCTAGGGCTATCGGTGCAGGCGGTAGGGCTCGTCGAAGTCCAGGAACTCCTTTTCGGCCAGCGCACCGTCGATCCAGGCCGCAACGCCCGGCAGCGCCTGCACGCGCTCGATGTAGACCGAAACGGCGGGCGGGACTGGCAGGCCGTAGGTCTTGATGCGGGAGGCGACCGGCGCGAAGTAGGCGTCGGCGATGCCGAACGCGCCGAACAGCATCGGGCCACCGTGGGCATCGAGCAGGCCGCTCCACAACGCGACGATGCGCGCGAGGTCCGCGCGGACCCCGGGGTGGTCGCGCATCAGCAGCCGGCCCTGCACGGAAAGCTCGGCCTCGATGTTCATGCCGCAATGCTGGCGCAGCGACCCGAAGCCGGCATGCATCTCGGCGCACACGCTGCGCGCGCGGGCCCGCAGCGCCTTGTCCTGGGGCCAGAGCTTCTTGTCGGGATGGGTTTCTGCGAGGTATTCGCAGATCGCCAGGCTGTCGTAGACCACCGTATCGCCGTCCTGCAGCACAGGCACCTTGCCGACCGGGTTGACGGCCAGCATTGCGCGCTTGAACTGCGAACCGGCGTCGAACGAATCGAAGCGCACCATCACTTCTTCGAATGCGATGCCGGCCTGCTTCATGAGCACCCACGGCCGCATCGACCAGGACGAGTAGTTCTTGTTGCCGATATAGAGCTTGGGCATCGGTGTCCTCCGGTTGGCTGCAAAGCCAGCGATGCTAGCGGCGAAGCGCGACGGCATTGATGCCGAACGCGCGCTCGATTGATGCTCAGCGCCTTGCTTCGTCGTCCCGGGGCGCCGAGCCGGACACTTTCTCGATCACGCCGACCAGGTGCGGCACCAGCGACAGCACCGCCAGCGCGAGGAATGCGCTGAGTACGGCGGTCACTTCGCGCCCGAGCCCGCAGGCCATGCCGATGGCGGCCGTCATCCACAGGCCGGCGGCGGTTGTGAGGCCCTGCACCTGCTGGTCGTCCTTGCCCTTGAGGATGGTGCCCACGCAGAGAAAGCCGATGCCCGCCACCAGGCCCTGGATCACGCGGCTCATGTCTGCCGGCTGGATGCCGCTTTGCTGCGGAATGAGCACGAACAGCGCCGAGCCGATCGCCACCAGCATGTGGGTGCGCACGCCGGCGGCCTTGCCCTGCTGCTCGCGTTCAAAGCCGAGCACGAAGCCGATCACAGAGGCCAGGGTGAGGCGCACGACGATGCGGGTGAGCTGGGAAGCGTCGCCGATGTCCGAGAACTCGGAGGCTATGGTGCCGGTGACCTCGTCCCACAACGACATCAGGGAAGGTCCTTGTTGGGCTCGGGCTGGGCTGCGTTGCGCGGCCCCACCTGGCCCAGGCGCTCTTTCAGCGACTGGGGCCGGCCGCTGATCAGGGCCGCGTAGTTGGTGGTGTTCGCAAGCACCTTCTTCACGTAGTCGCGGGTTTCGGTGAAGGGCACGTTCTCGGCCCAGATCGCGGCTTCCATCACCGGTCCGTTGCGCCAGTTGCGCGGCCGGCCGGGGCCGGCGTTGTAGGCGGCCGCGGCCAGCGCCATCGAGCCGTCGAAGTCGTCCAGCGCGAGCTTGAGGTAGGCGGTGCCGATCGTGATGTTGGTGTCGCGGTCGTTGATCTGGCCGGGCGTGAAGTCAGACAGGCCGATCTTGCGGGCGGTCCAGCGGGCAGTGGCCGGCATGACCTGCATCAGGCCCGAGGCGCCGACGCCGGAGCGTGCGTCCATGATGAAACGGCTCTCCTGGCGGATCAGGCCGTACACGTAGGCCGGGTCGAGCCCGATCTCCTGGCTCTTGCGCACCACGGTGTCCTGAAATGGCATCGGAAAGCGCTGGTCGACGTCGATCGCGCCCTTGGTGCGTTCGCTGGTATTGATGCAGCGGTCCCACACCTCGCGCTGGCAGGCGAAGTCGGCCGCGGCGAGCAGGGCGCGGTCGTCCATGCCGCCCTTGTCGTGCAGGTTGGTGGCGTAGTTCCACTCGCGGGTGCCTTCGGATCGCAGGCCGGCTGCGATGGCGTAGAGCCCGCGGTTGAGTGCGGCGTTGTTGCGGGCCGCGTCCTTCTCTTCGGGCGTGAGCGGCGCGGGACGGGTCGGAACGCTGGCGCGCTGGCCGAGTTCTTCGAGTGCCAGCAATTCGTAGAAACCGCGCGTGCCGGCAATGCCCTCGAACATGGCGCGTGCCTTGGCGCGGCGCTCGTCGCCGCCCTGCACGTTGAGTGCCCGGGCTTGCCAGTAGATCCAGGTCGGATCTTCCCGGGCGCTGTCGCTCATGGCCGACACGCCGGCCTGCACGTCTTTCCAGTTGCCGCTGCGCAGCGCGGCGCGCACCTTCCAGCCGAGCATGTCGTCGGAGAGATCGCCGTTCTTGGTGACGTTCGCAAAATAGCCGTTGGCGCTGGGCGAAAGCTTGTTCGCGGCCTGGCGGCCGATCGCGCCCCAGAGCCAGTTGCGCTCTTCGGATGTGAGCATGGGGCCCCACTTGCCATCGAGCTGCGAGGCGGCCATGTCCGGGTCGGCGATGGCGGTCTTGATGAGTGCGAGCACCACCAGTTCCTTGCGCGACTTGGCGGCCACGAAGGCGCGGCCGGTCAGGAACCGGGCCGCGCTGGCGTTCATTTCGTCGAACAGGCCCAAGGCGTCGGGCGCCGCCAGCGCGACCGCGGCGCGCGCCGCCTGCGGACGGTTGGCTTCGATCGACAGGCGGGCTTTTTTCCAGAGGTCGTTCTGGGACAGGAGCCCGGCCGCGAGCATCCGCTCGGCGGCGCTCAGGCAGCCGTCGTCGAGTTCGCGCTGGCCCTGCCAGGTGCGGCGCACTTCGTCGGCCTGCGCCTTGGTTGCATTGCCCGAGCGCTGGGTCTCGACCAGGATCGCGTAGCAGCGCACCTGCGGGTCGTCGTTCATGCGGAAGGCCGGGTGGAGCGTGGCGAACCCGTCCCAGTCGCGGCGCTGTCCCAGCAGCAGCAGCCAGTCGTTTCGCAGGCGGTCTTCCTGGTAGGTGCCGGCGTAGCGCGAAAGAAAATCCTGCACTTCGGGGGCGCCCGCTTCCTGAAGCCGCGCCTTGAGCTCCCAGTAGGCAGCCCAGGGTTCGAGCGCATGGCCGCGCGCCTGCGGCAGCAGCGCCGCCAGGCGCGCCTTGTCGCCGCGCTGAAAGGCCTGCTTCATTTGCAGCAGCACGTCGTCGTCGCGGTTCTGCGCGCAGGCGGGCTGAAAGAGCGCCGCGGCGGCGATGGCGAGCGACAGAACGAAGGAGGAGGAAAGGGTGCGGCGGCGAGGGCGCACGGGTGCCAGAATACTTGCGAACTGCATCGAGGGATTATGGACAAGTCAAAGGGCGCCGACACCTCGGCCACTGCCAACTTTCTCAAGCAACAGCTGCGTATTGCACTGATTGAACAGCGCCTTGCGATGCCCGACCGGCTGGCGCGCGCCGACCTGCTGCAGCGCGTGATGCGGATCTGGCTGGTCGGCCGGCCCGACACCGTGATCGGCGCCTACTGGCCGATCAAGGGCGAGTTCGACCCGCTGCCCGCGCTGCACCGCTGGAAGGAAGACGGCGAACTGCTGGACGAACCGCACCGCCGCCGCATCGGCCTGCCCGTGGTGAACAAGGTCCACAAGACGCTGACCTTCCACTCGTGGTACCCCGGTTGCCCAATGGAGAACGATGCCTACGACATCCCCAAGCCGAAGGACACCGAGCTGATCGTGCCGACGCTGCTGTTCGTGCCGTGCCTGGGCTACAGCGCCGGCGGCTACCGGCTCGGCTACGGCGGCGGCTTCTACGACCGTACCCTGGCCGCGCTGGAGCCACGGCCTTTCACCGTCGGGCTCGGCTTCACCAGTGGCTTCGTCGAGCAGTTCGAACCCGAAGCGCACGACATGCCGCTGGACGCCATCCTGAACGACAACGGCGTGGTCTGGCCTGTCGGCTGAGGGCCTGTCTACAGGTCCTAATCGATGTGGTCGACCGTGTCCGGGTCGGGCACCTCGCCGATGGTTTCGCGGGTGGTGGCGGCTTGCGCGTGCAGCCACTCGCAGAACGCCTTGATCTCCGGGCGCAGCGCGCTGCGCGGGCCGGTGATGAGCCAGTAGGCCATCGGTGAGTCCATGCGGTGCTGGGGCAGCACCTCGATCAGGTCGCCGTTGGCAAGGCTCTCGGCAATCAGCGAACTGCGCGCCAGAACCACGCCCTGGCCGGTGAGTGCGGCCTGCACCATCTGGTAGGCGTAGTTGAAGTAGAGCCAGCGCCGCGGCTGTGCGCGCTGCATGTTGTTGATCTCGAACCAGCGGCGCCAGGTGAGCCATTCGAGGTGGGTGCGGTGCGCGTCCCCGGCCTCGATCAGCGCAAAACGCGCAATATCGGCCGGCTCCTTGATGGCAGGGTTGCTCTTGATGAGCCAGGGGCTCGCCACCGGCGTCAACGTCTCGCCGAACAGCCGCACCGCGCCGGCCGGCATGTTCTCGCCAGGGCCGTAGCGCAGGGCGAGGTCGACGTCTGCCATGTCGAGGTCGAGCGCCACGTCGCTGGCGTCGATGCGGATGTCGATCTCCGGGTTGTCGCGCTGGAAGGCCTCGAGCCGGGGAATGAGCCACATCGACGCGAACGACGCGAAGGTGGTGAGCGCCACGCTTTTGCGGCCCGCGCTCTGGCGAATCTGCCGCACCGCGCCGTCGATGCGCGGCAGCGCCTGCTGCACCGCCAGCAGCAGCTGGGCACCGGCACTGGTGAGCTCGACCGCGCGGGTGTGCCGCAGAAACAGGCCCACGCCGACTTCTTCTTCGAGCGACTGAATCTGCCGGCTGACGGCGGATTGGGTCAGCGCCATCTCCTCCGCGGCGGCGCGGAAGTTCAGATGCCGGGCCACGGCCTCGAAGGCGCGCAGGTGGCCGGCCGAGATTGGCCGGGAACGCAGGTGGGTCTGTGAATGCTGCATGACTGATTGATGCGAATCCGGAATCAGTAGGCTACAGCGTTTTCATTGGACCTCCTACGGCCCAGCGCCGATCATTCATTCCCGAAGCGCACCGTTGCGCCTTGGAGAAACGTCCTCAGGAGTCTCACATGTCCGCCGTCTGCACCACTTCTTCGCTTCAGTCCCTGGTTCCTGCCGCGCGTCCCGCCGCGGTGCCGCCGGCCGTGCGCCGCGGTGCATGGCAACTTGCCGCGGGACAGGCGACCAGCCTCAAGGCCGCGAGCGCCAGCGTGCTGCGCATCCGGCAGGGCCGGGTGTGGGTCACCCGCGATGCAACCGCCCATTGGGGCAGCGAAGACCTGGTGCTGGCGCCGGGCGAAACGCTGGCCGTTCGTGCGGGCGAGCGCATCGTGATGGAGCCCTGGGACGGCCATGGCGCCACCTACAGCTGGGACGTCGCGACCCCGGCGCAACGGGCCTGAAGTTCAGCCGGCGATGTCGAAGCGCGGCCTCAGTGCCAGGAAGCGCCGCAGCGCTTCGATGCCGTCGACCTTCTCCACTTCTGCCAAGTCGTCGCTTTCCTCGGGCTGGGCCAGGCCGAGATCGAAGCGCTGGTAGCGCCGCTGTGCCAGCGCGCCCTCATGCACCACCCGGATCTGCGTATGGCGCGGATCGGCTTCCAGCCGGCTCATGAGGCGCAGCACTTGCCTGCTCGGCCCCTCGAAATGCTGGCAAAACCGCATGCCGTCGAATACGAGCAGCCCGGTGATCTGGTCCGCTGCATTGCGGGCGCGGGCCTGCGCGACGATCTGACCGACGACGGTCGGGGGCTGCTGCGGCGCGAGCAGGCTGCAATAGAGGATTTCGTGAAGATCGATCATCTGGCTTTGTGGCCCGGCGCAGTCTAGAACAGCGTGCCGCTTCGCGAAATGTGAAAAGACATAAGCCGCGGCTATATAGTGCGTGCGCAATGAAGCTTGAGGAAAATCCAGAGATCGTCGCGCCGCCGTCGGCTGTCGATCCCTGCTATTCGTGCGGCTTGCGCCGCAACACGGCTTTCTTGCCGGTGGCGCAGGATGAACTGCGCGCCATACAGTCCTTTCGCATCGGTACTCGCATGGTGGAGGCAGGGCTGCCCATCATCCAGGAAGACCAGCCGGGCCCACTGTTGTTCACCCTCTATTCGGGCTGGGCCTTTCGCTACAAGACGCTGAGCGATGGCCGGCGCCAGATACTCAATTTTCTGCTGCGGGGAGACTTCATCGGTTTGCAGGACGAATTTGCCGAGGGCCACACGCACGGCGTCGAAGCGGTGACCGGCGTGACGCTGTGCGCTTTTGCACGCAACCGTCTGTGGGATCTCTTCCACAGCCAGCCCAAGCTGGGCTACGACGTTACCTGGCTCGCCGCGCGCCAGGAAAAGCAACTCGACGACAACCTCGTGACAACCGGCCGCCGCAACGCGAGCGAACGCGTCGCGATGTTGCTGATGCATCTTTATCGCCGTGCCGAACGCGTCGGCATGGTGCGAGACGGCTGGGTCGAGTTTCCGCTCAACCAGCAGCACATCGCGGACGCGATGGGACTGTCGCTGGTGCATACCAACAAGACCTTGCGGCGGCTGTCGCAACTCGGGTTCTACAAGCTGGACGACGGATGGCTGCGCATCCTCGAACCCCGCGCGCTCGAGACCTTGGGCGACTATTTCGAACGTCCGATGCAGCCATCGCCCCTGATCTGATCGGCCGGACTGCGGCACCGATCGCGTATCGTATGGGGGTTGTCCGGCAAACCAGCGGGCAGCTTCATCGCGGCAGTCGCCGCCAATTCCACAACAGATCTCTCCTGCCTTCAGTGAAACTGCTATCCCGTCTGCGCCAATTCGCCATGGTCGGCAGCGTTGAAACGTTCGGGGTGGCTGTCGGCGGCATTGCCGGCCTGCTCATCGTCAATGTCCTGCCGAAAGACCAGTACGCCATCTACACCTTCCTGGTCGCTTGCATGACGCTGGTGCTGGGGGTCACCGATTTCGGGCTTGCGCATTGCTGCATGCCGATCGTCGGGCAGCGAAACCGCGATGTGCATTGGGTGGTGGGCGTGTGCCGGCAGGTGTTTCGCAAACGCTGGCTGCTGCTGGGCCTCGGGCTGGCCATCGTTGGCCCCTACTGGTTCTACACCGCAAGGCAGCACGGCTGGAGCGGCGGTGGCTTTCTTCTTTCTTCCGGGCTGATCCTGTTCGTGATCTTGCTGGCGCTCAGGGAGTATTACGCCAGCACGATGCTGGTCGTGCTCGGCCATATCGCAACGCTGAACCGCGTCGCCCTGACGTCTCACAGCATGCGGCTCGTGCTCGTGTCGACAGTGCTGCTGCTCTTGCCGATCACTGCCTGGTCGATGGCCGGCGTAGTGGCTGCTACCGCGGCGGCCTCGCTGGTCACGGTGACGCTGTACCGCAAAGCTCTGAAGAAGCACGCGGTGACCAGCACCGAACTCGACCCGGCCGACGCAAAGCACGTCGACGCGGAGGTGCTGCGCATCGCCAGGCCGCTGGTATTGCCGGCGATTTTTTATCAGATCCAGGGCGTGGTCACGGTGTTCCTGGTGTCGCTCTTCGGCACGTCGAGCATGCTGGCCGAGATCGGTGCGTTCGGCCGGCTGGCGATGGTACTGCTCGTGGTGGATCGCGTCAGCGCAGTCCTGATCTTCCCGGCGATCGCCCGTGCGCCCGCCGGGCCCCGCCTGCGCAAGATCGTGGTGCTGGCGCACATGGCGTATCTGCTCATCATGGCCATGGTGCTGCTGAGCTCGTTCGTGTTCCCGCACTACTGGATCGTGCTGTTGGGAGAGCAGTACCGCAGCATGGAGCCGCTGGTCTGGATGGTGTTCCTGACGTCGATCCTCGGGAATGCTTCCGGCTTCGCCTTCAGCACTCTCGCGGGGCGAGGCGCGACGGTCGGGCAGGGGTACGGCATACCGCTGACATTGGTGACCCAGGTCGCTTACTTGTGGATCGTGGGCGTGAGCGATCTTCGCTCGGTGCTCGGCTTCGGCATTGCGACCAGCCTGGCCGGCTTTCTCTACCAGTACGCGATATTGGTCTACCGCTGGCGAGGCTGGCGAGGGTAGGGCACAGCCGGCGCTTCAGCTGCGCTTGTAGACGCGCCCGATGGCCGCGGCAATGTTCACCGACAGCTGGTGCCTGGCGTATTCGCCGTTCGAATAGACCTTGATCGGCGCATTGGCGAAATGAAAATACCACTTGCATGCAGCCGAAGGCGGACGGCCGCCGAGGGCATGGCCGATGTGGCCGCCGTGCCAGGGCTTGGCCGGCCCGATGGCATGCGAGAGGTAGTAGCCACCGGGTGCGAAATCCATGGCTTCGGGCCCCGCCGTGTTGAGTGGCGCGTCGCACACAGTGAGTGCGAAGTTCAATGCGTCCTGGTCGGTCGAGTGAAAGAGTGAGGCCGAGCCGCCGGCCTTGAGCTGCTTCGCGCCCTGGTTGTAGTCGATCACCAGATTGCACAGCCGGTCCCACAGGGCCAGAAAATCGAAGTGCGAACGCGACACCGCAATGAAGCCCGCGTTGTAGTAGCGGTCGAGGGTGCGGCAGGGTCGGGCGCCGTGCGGAGCGAAGAACTCGTTCCATTGCAGCCGCTTGGGATGGCGTGCGCCAAAGCACCAATTGACATCTTCCGCGAGCGATATGCCGTCTTCGGTGAACCAGCCCGTCATGGCGGCCCAGTCGCACTTCACGACGATGTCTGGATCGATGTAGACGACGACGGTCGATTGCGGCGCGTGCTTCTCGAACATCTCGCGGATGAACGTCGGCTTGTAGTAGGTGAAGTGCAGCGGTGTGTCGAGTTCGACCATGCACAGTTCCAGGCTTGGCGTTACCTGCAGCTTGCCGCTCGCACGGTCGAACGAAGGCGAATCGACGATCCAGCCCGGGAGGGCTCCGCGGTAGCCGACCCACAGCTCGCCGCTGTAACCAGCGGCGATCAGCGAGTTCGAGAGCGCCGCAACGCCGAAATGGTAGTTACCTTCGAAGAGCGTGCACAGCGTGATGTTCATTGGGCGGATTGGTAGTCGCGACCAAATGTAAACAAATATTGCAGGCTGGCGCGCGGCGCCGCTGCATGCCGTTCAACGAACTGTGACCAACTGCCGCAAATCGGCTTCGTAGCCCTGCAGGCGCTGCATTGCGCGCCCGCGCTGTGCGGCATTTGCGCTGTTGTGCAGCGCAGCAAGATTGCGGCAGCCCTCTTGCAATCGGGCCTGCTGGCGCTCGCGCGAATCCCCGGGCGGAGGCGCGGCGATGCGTTGCACGTGGGCGTGGATTGCCGCGCGTGCGTCGGACGGCGACGTCTTCTGGCCGCTCAGTCCGCGCAGCAGCACCAGCGTGTCCCGCTGCCGCTTCTTGCGCTCGCTGTCGATCTGCGCCGGGTCGAAGACCGATTGCGCCGCCTGCTGCCGCAGGAGTTCGCGTTGCGCCGTATCGAGCTTGCCGTAGAAGTCTTCGCTGCGGTCGAGCCACTGGTCGTAGCGCTTCTCCTGCTGGCGCGCGGGGCTGCGTTCGAGCCAGTCCTTGCGGTAGGCGGCATCGGTCTTGGCGTACTTGCGTTCGAGCTGCTGAAGCTGCGCCTCGCCCAGGCTGACCGCGAGTTCGGCGCTTGCCGCTTCGGCATGCTCGGCCACCGCAAGCAGGCGCGTGCGTATCTCGTCGGCCAGCTCGCAAGCCTGCGCCGGTGTGACGTCGCCGGGCGCCATCGCCTGGGCCTTCTGCAGCAGCCCGACGATCTTCGGCAACTCGTTCTGCCGGTGCCAGACCAGAAGTTGCGCAAGCTCGTCGCGCACGCGCGGTGTTTGCGCATCGTCGAAGTCGAAGTGATCGTCGAGCCACCAGTAGCTCACTTCGGGCAGGTTGTTGTAGGCGAGCTTGATCGCACTGCATGCGCCCAGCGCGGCGGCAATCAGCAGCACGCCGATAATTCGGCCCAGCTTGGCGCAACGCATTCGGGAAAAAAGAGGCATGAATCAGACTCCGCAGGACAACCAGGAACCGATAGACGTCGTCGTCATGGCGGCGGGCAAGGGCACGCGCATGAAGAGCAGCTTGCCCAAAGTGTTGCATCGTTTGGGCGGCCGTGCATTGCTGGCGCATGTGGTGGACACGGCAGTGGGCATCGGCGCGCGCACCATCGTCGTGGTCACCGGCCATGGCGCAGCCGAAGTCGAAGCCGCGCTCGGCGCCGGCTCGGGCCCGGCGCCGATGTTCGCACGCCAGGTCCCGCAGCTCGGCACCGGCCATGCGATGCAGCAGGCGGCACCTTTGCTGCCGGACGACGGCACCGTGGTGGTGCTGTCGGGCGATGTGCCGCTGATCGGCCAGGCCACCTTGCGTGCGCTGGTCGCACAAAGCGCCGGCCGGCGGCTGGCGCTGCTCACGATCCGTGTCGACGAACCCCTCGGCTACGGCCGCATATTGCGCGCCGGCGGCCCGCAGGACGCCGACGGCGAGGTGCAGGCGATCGTCGAGCAGAAGGACGCGACCGAAGCCCAGCGGGCCATCCGCGAGATCTACAGCGGCGTGATGGCGGTGCCGGCGCAGCTGCTGAAAACCTGGCTCGCGCGGCTGGACAGCAAGAACGCGCAGGGTGAGTACTACCTGACCGACATCGTCGGCTTCGCCACTGTCGACGGGGTTCCCGTCGTGGCGCACCGCACCGACGACGCATTGCAGGTGGCGGGCGTCAACAGCGCGACGCAGCTGGCGGCGCTCGAACGCGCCTTTCAGCGGCGCCAGGCCGACATGCTGATGGAGCAAGGCGTGCGGCTCGCCGACCCGGCGCGCTTCGACCTGCGCGGCACGCTGGTCTGCGAATCGGATGTGGAGATCGATGTCAACTGCGTTTTCGAAGGTGCGGTGTCGCTCGGTGCGGGCGTGCGCGTGGGTGCCAACTGCGTCATTGCCAATGCCCGCATCGACGCCGGTGCAGTGATTCATCCTTTCACGCACATCGACGGCGAGAACGCCGGCGTGACGGTCGGTGAATGCGCGCGCATCGGCCCCTTTGCCCGGTTGCGGCCCGGTGCCCGGCTTGGCGCCGACGTGCATATCGGCAACTTCGTCGAGGTCAAGAACTCGACGCTCGCCGCCGGCGCCAAGGCCAACCACCTGGCGTACCTGGGCGACGCGACCGTCGGCGCGCGCGTCAACTACGGTGCCGGCAGCATCACCGCCAACTACGATGGCGCCAACAAGCACCGCACGGTCATCGGCGACGACGTGCACGTGGGCAGCAACTGCGTGCTGGTCGCGCCGGTGACGATCGGCGCCGGCGGAACGGTGGGCGGCGGCTCGACGGTGACCAGGAGCACCGAGCCCGGCGCCTTGACGATCTCGCGCGCCCGGCAGATCAGCTTCGCGAGCTGGAAACGGCCGGCGAAGGCGCCGAAGAACTGACCGGGAGCGGCAGCGGCACGCGGGGCGCGAACTTCGCGCGCCGGATGCTGAAGAACGCCTTCACGTTGCGCACGTTCGCCGTGCTGTTGAAGAGCCGCTGCGCCAGTGCCTGGTAGGCGGGCATGTCGCGCACGGTGGCGATCAGCACGAAGTCCGGGCCGGGCGAGACCCGATAGCACTGCTGCACCGCATCGTCCGGCGTCACCTGGCGCTCGAAGGCATCGAGCGCCTGCGCGTCCTGCCGGTCCAGCGAAACCTCGATGACCGCAGTGAGCTGCGCGCCGAACTTGTCCGCATCGAGGATGGCGACCTCGCGCTCGATCCAGCCCGCCTCGCGCAGACGGCGCAGACGGCGCAGGCAGGTCGGCGGGGAAAGGCGCAGGCGCCCGGCCAGTGCCAGATTGCTCTGCGAGCTGTCGAGTTGGACGGCGTCGAGAAGCTGCAGATCGATCGAATCGAGCTCGGTATATTTCATTTATTGAATACTAATGAAATTAATGAGCACAAATGCATCGCGACGAAATTTATACCAAAAATAATGCAAAAAATCAGTCAGTAATTTCACATCAGACGTCCTACGATCGCCGCCGATCAATCCATAGGAGTTCGTCATGTGTGGCATCGTCGGCGCGGTTTCCGGCCGCAATATCGTTCCCGTCCTGGTCCAGGGCCTGCAGCGGCTCGAATACCGGGGCTATGACTCCTGCGGCGTTGCCGTCCATGCCGGCGGGCTCCAACGCGCCCGGACGACCGCACGCGTCGCCGACCTGCTCGCGCAGGTGCGGGACGACCACATCGAAGGCGGCACCGGCATCGCCCACACCCGCTGGGCCACGCACGGGGCGCCGGTGGTGCACAACGCGCATCCGCATTTCAGCCACGGCCCTGGTCCGGATGCGGAGTCGGCACGCCCCGGCCGTGTGGCGCTGGTTCACAACGGGATCATCGAGAACCACGAGGCGCTGCGTGCGGCGTTGCAAGCCAAGGGCTATGTGTTCGCCAGCCAGACCGACACCGAGGTCGTCGCCCACCTGATCGACAGCCTCTACGACGGCGACCTGTTCGAAGCCGTCAAGGCCGGCGTGCGCCAGCTGCACGGCGCCTACGCGATTGCGGCGATCTGCCGTGACGAGCCGCACCGGGTGGTCGGTGCACGTGCAGGCTCGCCGCTGATCCTCGGCGTGGGCGCCGGCGCCGATTCGGGCGAGAACTTCCTCGCCAGCGACGCCATGGCGCTGGCCGGCGTGACCGACCAGATCGTCTACCTCGAGGAAGGCGACGTGGTCGATATGCAGCCGGGCAGGTACTGGATCGTCGACCGGGCGCACAAGCCGGTCGAGCGGCGGGTGCGCACCGTGCTGGCCCACAGCGGTGCCGCCGAACTAGGCCCCTACCGCCACTACATGCAGAAGGAAATCTTCGAACAGCCGCGCGCCATCGCCGACACGCTGGAAGGCGTCGAAGGCATCGTGCCCGAGCTTTTCGACGGCGCCGCCATCGACGGCGCGCCGGGCGCGGCCGCCTGGCGCGTCTTCAAGGACATCGACCGCGTGCTCATCCTCGCCTGCGGCACCAGCTACTACAGCGGCTGCGCGGCCAAGTACTGGCTCGAAGGCATCGCGAAGATGCCGACGCAGGTCGAGATCGCGAGCGAGTACCGCTACCGCGAATCGGTGCCCGACCCGAAGACGCTGGTGGTGACCATCACCCAGTCGGGCGAAACCGCCGACACGCTGGCGGCGCTGAAGCACGCGCGCTCCCTCGGCATGGAGCAGACGCTCACGATCTGCAACGTTGCGACCAGCGCGATGGTTCGCGAATGCAAGCTGGCCTACATCACGCGCGCCGGTGTCGAGATCGGCGTCGCCTCGACCAAGGCTTTCACCACCCAGCTGGCCGGGCTCTTTCTCCTGACGCTCGCGCTCGCGCAGGCGAAGGGCCGGCTGGGTGAAGCCGACGAAGCCCGCTACCTGAAGGAGATGCGGCACCTGCCCGTCGCGCTGCAGTCGGTGCTTGCGCTGGAGCCGCAGATCATCAGTTGGGCCGAGGACTTCGCGCGCAAGGAACATGCGCTCTTTCTCGGCCGCGGGCTGCACTATCCGATTGCGCTCGAGGGCGCGCTCAAGCTCAAGGAAGTGACCTATATCCACGCCGAGGCCTATGCCGCCGGCGAACTCAAGCACGGGCCGCTGGCGCTGGTCACCAGCGAGATGCCGGTGGTGGCGGTGGCGCCCAACGATGCGTTGCTCGAAAAACTAAAGAGCAACCTGCAGGAAGTGCGTGCGCGCGGCGGCGTGCTCTACGTTCTTGCCGACGGCGACACGCGCATCGAGAGCAGCGAAGGCATCCACGTGATCCGCATGCCCGAGCATTACGGCGCGCTGTCGCCGCTGCTGCATGTGGTGCCGCTGCAGCTGCTGGCGTATCACACCGCGTGCGCACGCGGCACCGATGTCGACAAGCCGCGCAATCTGGCGAAGAGCGTCACGGTGGAGTAGGCGTACACAGTCGGTTTTGCCACTGGCACGGGACTCACCCAGTCAACCCCGCGGACGGCAACAATTGACCTACGGTGGCCGACGACGGCGTAGAGATTGGCGCAGAAACCGGCGTGAGTTCGCCCCATTGCAAATTGCTTTCACGCAGAGCGCTCATGACGTCATCGGCCATGACTTCGAGGAGTCTCACCTCACGCTGGTTCAGGACGTGGGGCTCGACATCCAGAAGGCAGAGCGTGCCGAGCACGTGACCGGCTGCGTCGCGCAACGGCGCGCCAGCGTAAAAACGAATGCCTTTGGCTTGCAGCACAGGATTGCCCGCAAACCGCAGGTCGCGGGAGACGTCGGGCACCACGAGGGTCTGAGCGTTCGCCACGACGTGACCGCATATTGAAAAAGAGCGCTGAAGATTCAGGTCCTCGCCGGGAACGGCTTCCCCTGGCGGGTCCGAAGCTGTCGGAAGGACGCCGTGCGCTCCCCGGACGACCTGTTGAACCTCATCGATCAACGAGATCGTCGCCACAGGCATGTCGAAAATGTCCGCCGCGCGCTTGGCTGCCGTGTCGAATATCGCCTTGGCGCGGGGGTCCAGGGCGCCACTGGCTCCCAGCGCGGCCAATCGCTCGGCGTCCGCCTCAGGAATGGGCGCGGGCAAGAAGCCGTCGCTCAGGTTCACGCCGCGGAAGGCAGCAAGACGAACCACCGCTTCGCTGATGGACGTGACGACGGCGTCCGCGCCCATGGCCTTGCACGCGTCCTCTCCCAGCAGTTCGGCGGGCGCGTTCCACAGCGCAAGAACGATCCGTGCATCGGGCCAGCGACGCCGCAGGCGCTTGCAGAAGTGCTTGGCCTGGGTCTGCGGTTCGGGACTGAAGTACGACAGGCAAACCGTTGGAGCACCCACTAGATCAAGGCGGGCGATGTAGTCCGCGTTCACTGTTGCGGCGGCCCGGTGCTGCGCGCGCTGCCCTTCGAGCGACAAGGCATGCGCCAGCATCTTGGCGGCGAGCGTGTCGACTTCCCATTTGCCGCCGATGCACACGATCTCGGTGCGGCTGACTCCCACAGGGGAGGGGTGTTGCTCGGACAGATCGTCGATCAGCGCATCCATGCCGATGACAACCCGGTGGCGGTGCTCGGCAGTCGCCACGCTCGCGTGGTCGCTGGTGGCCATTCGCAGCACTGGAAGTCCCGATTCGTTGTAGAAGGCCATCACGCTACTGCCGACCACCTGCTCGGTGGCCAACTCGATGGCTTCCTCCACATCGTCGGCAAGCAGCCGCTGGTAGATCCTGGTGGGCGTATCCAATGCCGGCTGGCTCCCGAGCAGGACGTCCAGGAACGCGAGACGAGGCAGGTAACGCCCGATGACGAGCAGGCAGACAGTGAGCGGGGTCGACATGATCAACCCGACCGGACCCCACAACGCAGTCCAGAATATCGCCGAGACCATGAGCGACATGGCAGACAGGCCGGTGCTGACGCCGTAGAGCCAGGGCTCGACGATGTTGTTGCTCAGGATTTCCAGCACCACGATCAGTCCGATTGTCCAGAGCACCATGCTCCATCCCGGATCGACCGCGAACGCCAGTGCCACCGGGAACACCGCCGAGATCATGGGCCCCACGTAGGGAACGAACCGCATGACCGCAGCCACGGCCCCCCAGAGAACGGCCCCCGGCACACCGATGAACCACAATCCCACAGCCATTGGAACGCCATAGCTGAGGTTGACCACGAGCTGCATCGTCAGGTACTTGCTGATGCGCCCGCCTGCCTCGTCCATGGCGTCGGTAGAACGGTGCAGGCTGCCACCCCACAGGCGCAGCAATCGGTCCCTCAGGTCCAGTCGGTCCAGCAAAATGAGTATGACAAACACCAGGACGATGCCCGCGTTCGCCAGCGGGCCGCTGCTTGCCTCAAGCCAGGCAAGGGCTTGTTGAAAGCTCGACGATGGCTTCTGCTCAAGCTGCACTCGTTGGGGCGGCGTCGGGTCCGTCGGATCGTCGGCACTGCGAGGCGCGGCAGCGTCGGGCGCCTTCTCGACTTCCCTTTTGAGCGTGTCGAACGTTCTCAGAACCCCGTCAAACATGCCGGGCGTATTCGCGCTTTCCCGCAAGCCACTCAGCTTGCTCTTGATGTTGCTCTGGTAGGTCGGCAACTGCGCGCTGAGCGTGCTCACCTGATTGCCCAGAAAAATCCCCGCCAGGCCGATCATCGCCAACGCAAAAGTCACGACCAGGATCACGGCCGGAGCGCGTGGCAAACCCCAGCGCTTGAGCCGCGCAACCAATGGGTCGAGCACGAAGCCGAGCAGGAAGGCAAGAGCGAGCGGAATCAGGATGTCACGGCCAAAGTACAACGCGGTCACGATGACGCCTGCGGTGACCAGACCGATCATCAGTTTGAGTTCCGGCAGCAGCGCTGTGAGCGGGTCTCCCGATGCCAGGTTGACGCGTACGTTCCCGTTCGCGCCTCGGCTGTTTGCTTCAGCGCGTTCGACGAGTGGGGAATCGACGCGGGACTGCAGTTTTTCGGTGGTCACCGCTACATCGTAGCTTGGGCGGCAGAAGATCCGGTAGTCGGCTCCACGTGAGCCCGCATCCGCACCAGCGAGCGTGCCTTGCCGAGTATTGACCTGGGGAATGGACGGACACTTACACTCCACGTCGGGCTAGATTTCATGTTCAAGGCTTTCAAATGAAAACCTGCAGCACACCAAAACAAGACGATGCGTAAAGAGCTTGTCGGTCGACTGCTTCGCATGCGGTTCGTCTTTCCGGTCATTGCGGCTGGAGCGATGGGAATCATCGTCGCCAACGAGTTGACTTACCAGCGCACGACCACCGCGCTCAAGGCCGGCATCGAACTGACGGACGCCCGCATTGCTGCGGCGCAGGTGATGCAGTTGCTGACGGATGCGGAAACGGCACAGCGCGGCTTTCTGCTCACCGGCCAGGCGAGCGAATTGGAACCGTACCACCACGCACTGCGGGAACTGCCTGATGTTCGCGCCCAATTGCAGCGTTCTCTCCAGGTCGATGGCAAAAACGCCGCCGTGGCAACAACCGACCTTGATACTGCGATCGATGCACAGTTGAAGGAAATTGCGGCGGTGCTTCAGCTCGCCAAGGCAGGCAATCGCGAGGCAGCGCTCACTCTCGCGACGATGGGTGCAGGGCGGGAACAAATGCGAAGGCTTCGCGTTCTGTTCACGACCCATCTCGCACAGGCTGCTGCGATGCAGTCACGGGTGCGCGTGTCGATCTACGATTCGCTCCTGCTCAACCGCATGGTCACTGCGGCCCTGACCATCCTGGGCGTGCTAGGCCTGTACCTCTTTTTGCGCGAACTCCGCATGCAGGACAAGGAACGCGCGCGCGGACAAGACCTGTTGAAGGTCGAGGTGCGGGTGCGCACCAAGGAGCTGCGTCATCTGGCGCGCTATCTGCAAAACGTGCGCGAGGATGAGCGGGGCTACCTCGCAAGAGAACTGCATGACGAGCTCGGCGGCCTGCTGACAGCCGCCAAGCTCGACTTGGCACGTATTCGCATGAGAGTCAGCAATGATCCCGAACTGACCAAACGGCTGGAACACGCGATCGGGTTGCTGAACGAAGGAATCGCCTTCAAGCGGCGGATCATGGAAGACCTTCGACCTTCATCTTTGGCCACGCTGGGCCTGAAGGCTGCGCTGACGAAACTGTGCGCTGACATGGAGGACCGACTTTCAATCCCCATTCATCTTGAACTCGAAGACACCCCTTTGAATACCTTTCAGGATATTGCGGTCTACCGTTTGGTCCAGGAGGCGATGACCAACATTGCGAAGTATGCGAGCGCGAAGAACGTATGGGTCTGGCTCCACCGGCAAGATGAACTGATTGCCGTCGAGGTCCGGGATGACGGAGTTGGCTTTGCGCCCGACTCGTCGATGGCAGGGCATCATGGGCTGTCGGGCATGCGCTTTCGCGCCGAGTCGCTGGGCGGCACGATGAAGATCGAATCCGTTCTCGGTGCGGGCACGCGCCTGACGGCGCAGTTCCCGGTGGGCGACATCGAAGCCCAAGGCCGGCAACTCGATACTGTCTGGTCCGAAGTGGCGACCCCGGCTTAGACCTCCACCGCTTCGTGCAATTGTGCGCAAATCGCCGTCGCCAGCGCAAATCAAGCGTTCGCGCTCGACCTCCATCGCCGGACAATCATTAAAACTTTTGGACTCAATGCAGTGAACGCATCCCGAATTCTCAAAAAACTTGCTGAAGCAAGGCACTGGTTCCGGGCGGTTTTTGTGAAACGCATTCCAGCGTCTTCAACGCCTCGCGCTCAGGTCGCCTTTGCACAGCGCGGTGCGTCGGCCGTTTCCCTGACTCGGCAGGGCTTGGGCGCGCAACTGGCGCAAGCCAGTCAAAAGTCGGCCGCTACTGCTGTCGCCGCCGCGCAGCCTGCCGGGCCGCACCTGCGACCGTCGGAGCCACCGTGTCCTGCGCGGGCGACGACGCCGGCCGCACCGAAGGGGCTGCGCTCACTCGAAGAGTACAGGGCCGACCTCGCAAGGCTGCGCGAGAAGAGCGCGAGTGCACGGGTGCAGATTCAGCCGCCGGCCCGCGACACCGATTTCGCGCCAACCGACTTCATGGATTTTCCCAAAACAAGAATCCTGCCGAAAAAGAGGCCCGGAACTGGCTTCGGAACCACGGCATTTTGAGCAACATGAAACGAACCGTCTGGTGATTGCTGGACAACCACACAGGGGCGCGCGCTCGCCGAAATAGGGCATCCGAATCGGTCGCCCGGCGACCCGGGAATCGAACACTGCGGCGCAATGCCCTACGCGAGCCGTCCGAATGGCCCACCTGGGCAGAGTCCCAACGCCTGCAAGGGCGCTTCGGCGGTCCGCCTACGTTGTGGTTCCTTCAAATTTTCATGTGCCCATGAGCCACCGTACCTGCACGAACTCCACACCCATTGCCCAAGCCGAGTTCACGGCCTTTGTTTCAGATAAAGAATTTCCATGCGTTGGCGCCAAGTCCGCCTTGAACCGGGACCGGATCAGGTTTGGGCGCTTCGGCACACTCGGAAGCTGCTCGGAATCGAGCAGACTCCTGCAGAGCTTGAAAGCGTTCTCTCGTGAGTTCGCGCAGCCGGGTGACGTGCCTGTCAGCTTCGTCGCGATGTTCGACCCGATGGACGTCGATGAGGTCGAGTTCGAAAACCTTCTTTGGCAGCAGCTTCAGTCCGCGCACGAGCTTGACGTGGAGCAGGGCTGCGCGTGGAATGAATCGGTGTCGAGCGACCCGGCGCGAAAAGACTTTTCCTTCAGCCTCGGAGGCAGGGCCTATTTCGTCGTCGGACTGCATCCGGCGGCGTCGCGCCTTGCACGGCGCGCGCCTTTTCCTTGCCTCGTCTTCAACTTCCATGACCAGTTCGAGAGCCTGAAGGCGACGGGAAAGTACCAGAGCATGCAGACCGCCATTCGCGCGCGCGACATCGCATTGCAAGGCACGGTCAATCCCGTGCTTGCGCGCTTCGGTGAAGCATCCGAAGCCCTGCAGTACTCGGGGCGTGCGATCGACTCGCGTTGGGCCTGTCCTTTTCATTCGCGGGAGCTTGAAAATGCATGAGGTGAACAAGGGCGTGCATCGCATTGCGCCGCAGTCGGGTGTTGCTTTCAAGCTTCGCGCGGGCGAGATCTTGCGGATCACCGATCCGTTCGGTGAGCAGGTCGCGGACCTTTTTGCGTTCAATGACGATGACCATTCGTGCAGCCTGTCGTCTGGACGGAGCATCGATTACGCATCGAAGATATTTCTCACGACAGGCGACGTCCTTTACTCGAACGACAGCCGTCCGATGTTCACGATCCTGGAGGACGCTGTCGGGCGGCACGATTTCCTGCTCACTCCCTGCAGCCAGGAGATGTTCGAGATTCTTTACAAGCACAAAGGGCACCATCCAAGCTGCTTCGAGAACCTCTATCGCGCGTTTGCCGACTTCGGCATCTCACCGTCCCAGATCAATACGACGTTCAATGTGTTCATGAACGTGGACGTCGACCACCACGGCGTGGTGCAGGTCAAGGCGCCGAAGTCGAAGGCGGGAGATTTCATCGAGCTCCGGGCAGATATGAACATGGTGTGTGCGCTGACGTCTTGCTCCGCCGAGCAATCCAACAACGGCTCGTTCAAACCCATCGACTACGAGATCACTTCCCGAGCATGTTGACGCGCCACGTACCAGGCGATCGGTGCGAAGCCAAGGCGGCTTCAAGCGAAGTCGGTCGCGCCCTACGCGCTTGCGGGTCGTTGTCTTGAATCCACGCAGCCCACATGCCCCAGCATCACCGCTGCTTGAAAACATCGAACATCATGAACTCACCTTATATCGCCGGCGCTCGCACAGATGCTCCCGGTTTGCACCTCAACAACACGGCGGTCGTCGCTGACACGCCGTTCAAGCGGCTCTCCTGGGGCGCCATTGTGGCCGGCGTGGTCATCGCGATCGTCCTGCAGATGGTGCTCAGCCTTTTGGGTGCTGGCATCGGGCTCAGCACCGTGGACCCGATGCGCTACAGCAGCCCCGACGCGTCAACGTTTGGCATGGGCGCCGGCATCTGGTGGGCAGTGAGCAGCATGGTCTCGCTTTTTGCGGGGGGCTGGGTCGCCAGTCACCTCGCGGGTTCGCCGGAAAAAACCGATGCAATCCTTCACGGGCTCCTGACCTGGGGTCTTGCCGCGATCGTCACGGCCTATCTGCTGGCTTCTGCAATCACTGCTGTAGTTCGGGGTGGTGCCAGCGTCGTGGGCACTGCGGCCACGGTCACCGCAAGCGGAGCGGCCGCAGCCGCGGGTCCCGCCGCCGACATGGTCAAGCGCCAGATGGAATCCAGTGGGTTTTCCTGGGACAGCATCAAGGGGCAGGCACAGGAGCTCTTGGCGCAAACGGGCAAGCCTGCGCTTCAGCCGGGCGCCGTCGCGGACAAGGCGGAGACAGCCGCTGATACCGCGAAATCCGCCGCTGCCAACGCAGGCACGGGTGCGAACACGACGCCGAGTGCGGATCTCCAGGGCGCGATCGAGAAGATCATCAATTCCGGCAAGGATACGGTCGACCAGGTCGACCGCGACGCGGTCGTCAACGTAGTGATGGCGCGCACCGGCCTAAGCAAGCCGGAAGCCGAAGCACGAGTGGATGGGTGGCTCAAGACCTACCAGCAGACACGCGTGAAGTTTGAACAGCAGAAGGCCGAGGCAGAAGCCAAGGCACGGCAAGCTGCGGACGCGACAGCGAAGGCATCGTCGCAAGCCGCGCTCGCAGCGGTTGTGGCCCTGCTGCTCGGCGCGATCGCGGCGGCGCTGGGAGGGCTGGTCGCTCGGCGTCGGTACGTTATGGCCGCTGTTGGCACGACGACAGCTTACCGATAAGGGACTAGCTATGTACCGATTGATCAAGCTCGGAACCATCGCGTGGATGGCTTTCAAGTGAATACAGCGACGCGGGCAGCCGCTGCCGGGCGCGGCTGTGCGCAGGGCTGGCAAGGCGCGTTGATGCCGGTACATGGCGACACCGATGGTTGTTCGTCGGCCCTTCTGCGATCGACGTCCGAGACAGACGCTGCGCTTTCCTCAGCTGTGCCATCACGTGTTGCGCAGCCGAGCGCGCAAGAGCCGGGCATCCGGGGGGCGCATGTCCACGGCCCGCTCGAGGACGCGTCATCCAACGATTCGCGCTTTGGCGAAAGCGCATCCGAACGAAGCAGCTTCGCGTTTCAGGTACAGCTCGCCGTGAAACGCGGCATCGACATTGCCGGTGCGCTCACCTTCTTCGCCTTGTTCGGACCGCTTTATGTGTTCGTGGCCTTTGCAGTGCTGCTCGGCATGGGCGGGCCGGTGCACTACTGGCAGACGCGCATCGGAAGGAACGGTCGCCACTTTCGTTTCTTCAAGTTTCGCTCGATGGTGCGCAACGCCGATGAGGTGATGGAGCGACACCTTGCGGAGTGTCCCGACGCGCGTCAGCAGTGGGAGAAGTTCCAGAAGCTCAAGGACGATCCCCGCATTCCGCCGCTGGGCCGCTTCATCCGGAAGCTGAGCCTGGACGAACTGCCGCAGTTCTGGAACGTGCTCATGGGCGATATGAGCCTGGTCGGGCCGCGTCCCTGCATGGTCAGGCAGCGCAGCCTCTATGGCCGGCATTGGGAACACTATTGCGCGATGCGGCCTGGCATCACGGGCTTGTGGCAGGTCAGCGGGCGCAACCGGCTCACCTATGCCGAGCGAGTCAAGCACGACGCCATCTATGTGACCGAATGGTCGCTGTGGCTCGATGTGAAGATCCTTGCCCGGACGGTGTGGACCGTTATCTCGCGGGATGGATCTTGTTGAGACAACGCGGTCTTTCTGGGACCTGC